>CAKUWD010000031.1 GCA_934699065.1 uncultured Treponema sp. | reverse complement strand
GGATAAGCTCAATCTTGGCAGGACAAAACTTAAATCTGAATATATTCCAGTTTTCGATGAAACCTTAAACACTAGTTTGATTGAAATATTAGAACATAACTTTGCTGAATTAGATGATGAAATAAAACCTTTTGTAGGAATGTTTTTAGAATTAAATAAAGGAAAAGACATAAAAGAAGAAACTCCATGGAGAAAAGCATGGAAAAACTTTGAAATCAAGCTAGATAATAAAAGTTTAAAACTTAGTAAAATTTGTGAAATGAAATCTATTATCCTGCAGTACACAAATGTAAATAAAGATATAGATAAAAGATGTAGCGTTAGTACAAATATGATAAAGTATGTTTTTATTGACCATGAAAATATTTTTATAAATTTTATTAAACCATATCTTTTAGCAAAGCATTATTATATTTCTTGGGCTTGGAATAAAACAGATAATGAGAGTTTCATAGAAATTTCAAAAAACAAAAAAGATTATATTTCTGATTTTCAATCTTTCAGAGAACATATCTTAAGTTATAGCCATATGGCACGTTGCCTTATTCCATGCAATGAAAAATATAAAGAATTAAAATTATCCAAAAAGTATATCGATTCTATAGGTTATAAAAATATACTACCTTTGGCTTTTTATTCAAATACAGAAGATTTTGATTTTATGGCATTACCATATATAACCACAGAAAAAAAATCTTCTTCATATGGTAATGAAATTACTCGTTCTGATAATGATGTATTCTATAAGACGATTTTTATAAATCGCAAAGATATTAAGATAAGTGAAAATAAAATTAAAGAAGTCTATGAAAAGTTTATTGAGGATTTTGACGGCACAACAAAAACAACTAAGAAAAAAAGTGTAACCAAAACCAAAAAAACGAAAAAATCTTAGATTCTTAATCAAGAAAACCTTATTAAACTGTAAGGTTGTTTAGAAGATAAAAAGATTAACAAGCAGGCGTTGAGGGCGGCGCTTGAGCCCGCAGAAGGGGTAGCGGAAAACTTTTTAACTTACACAAGTTTAGCTAGTTAGGTTATATAGTTCAAAAAAGGTACAAGATGAAACTGTTCGGAAATTCCGAACAGTTCATAATATGATTATCCGTTTTGTTGCAAACAAGTTCCAGTTGTTCGGTTTTCCGAACAACTGGAGCCTACAGAATAAATAGAACTACAAAACAGCTTTTAATCTATTATAAAACTGTTCTGTACTTGATAATCGTCTACTGAACATTTCGACAGACGAATCAAGATTCTTACGAACTTCTTGCATTCGTTCATTTCTTGCCTTTACATATTTAGGAATATCTTCCATAGATTTCAAACGTGGCCAATAGTCAAGATATTCTGGTAAAGAGACATAATTCTGCAAATAAGTCACTGTTGGCAAGTCTTGATTTGCCGCAATTCCTATCTCAAATGGTACCCACCATGACATTCTTGTACTTTCTGACATTACCACAAGAATATCAGAACTATTACGAACTAAATCTTTTAAGTGTTCTGTCAAAAGTTTGCTATCATACACGAGTGTATTATCAAAAACATCAAGATAAGCATCTACATTCTGCAACCTTAATTGAAAATGTATCTTAGATGCAAGTTCAGAATCATTTTTATGATGAGAAATAAAAACTTTCATAACTATCTTGCTCCTTGAAATAATAATTTTAAGTTATCCCAAGTCCAGTTATACATTTTGTCACTTGCATATCGATGATTAGGCCATGTGCATGGTCGACTAGAACGTCCACGTAATAAGAAATACGGAACTCCCTCTTCCTGTGCTATTGTTAATTCAGCTGTAACACCAGAAGCTGTATTTGTATGTTCTCCACAAAGGACAACTACAACATCACATCCCCGGATTCGGCGACGGGCATTTTCCTTCCAATTAGAACTGATAGGTTCCTTTATGGACATATCAGTAATCTCAAATGGGGAGTCAGGATTTCTTGCCTGTCCAACAAGACACTCTTTAATATCATGATCATGATCATAATCAAAACTTATAAAAGTTCTCTTTTTCATTTTTCAAACTCCTTATATTCTTTCTTTTTGGGCAAGTAATAAATAATACTGTCCTAATGGGGTTAATTTGCATGCTTTTGATTCCATAGCAGCAAAATACATATGCTCCGTACCGACTGGTTCAACTAATCCGACTCTTTCAAGCCTTTGGAGAAGCTTCAGTTTTTCGACATTCTCTTTTATGGCAAATGGTCTTACATAAGAGTGTTTCTCTTCTGGATCATTAGTAAATTCGAATGATGGATTTAATGGGAACGCTTCGTTTGGATTTGTAAATAGATCTTTTAATGCCTTTAAATCTTTACAAGCAATAGGAGCTTTTACTTTGCGAAGAGAAACAAATTCTTGTACATTTGTTTTAAAGACAGGTCTTTGTTCCCATACATTCAAAGCTTTATCGATGTATGCATAGATAGAACCAGGTGTTATATTACCAAGCAAATCTGAAGCACCACCTTTTAATGCTCCAATCAAGAGAGAAGTAAAAACCCCGTGGCCATTACATTCTACAGAACATTCAGATTCCTTACTTGCGGCAAGAATTGTTACTCCTTTTACTAATTCTGCACATTCTGCCATAAGAGGATTATTTCCCATACCACCTGAGAAGCAACTATCTAGAATAATAATCTTATTCTTGCATTTTGAGTTTTTAATCCATGTTGTAATGACAGATAATTTTACACCAGGATAGTTATGGGTGTAATCTGGAGTACAGAGATATTCTCCATCATCTTTTGTTGTGCCATGTCCAGAAAAATACAACAATGCAATTTCATCATCACCTGCAAACAGAGATTGAATTGCATCTGAGAGTTTTTCTTTCTTTTGAATATTTAATTCAAGCCGGACATCGAAGTTTTTAGAGTCATCTTCATTTGTTTTTAACAAAGAAGCAATTTCTTTTGCATCGTTTACACAGCCATGCAAAGGGGCTGTTTGGTATTCATCAATACCAATAATGAGAGCTTTTCGTCCCATTTTTTTTCTCCTTGAAAATATAAATTTCTCCCCTGTGGTTTCAAAGCCCTCAAGGGAGATTAAAACAAGAAAATTACTTTTCTTTTCGGACACCCTTAAATGGTGTTCCATCTTTTTTGACATCCATGAAACGGCCTGTTTCAGCATCACGTTTCACATACTGTTTTGTTTTTGGATTCAAAACTTGTGAACGTTTACAAACGGCACCATTTCTGTGGTTGTCACCAACAGGTGGATTAGACGCCATAAGCTTCCTCCTTTATGTATAAAATTGGAAACACCTGTAAGGGGATTGTATTTTCAAGGAATAACTGATAAAGTTAAATAACACTTTTGAAAATATCTGCCCAGCAGATGTTTCTTTTTATAACCTCAGGCGGCAACCTGGGGTTATTTGTTTTCGGATAATAATACCAGAGACTCTTTTATTACCACCCATAATGAAGATAATATCGTTACAGCTAAAAGTCAAGGTAATTTGCACAAAAACTGCAAAATAAACTCTTTCTCTTGATTTTTTATCAATAATAACTTATATTATGCAATAAGGATGCAATATGTTATTAGAATTTGAAACAGAGAACTACAAATCATTTAAGGATAGAGTAAAATTTTCAATGGTTCCAGCTCCGAAACAGAAAGACCTTCCTTATAGTATTCTTCATGAAAAAGTAGGAAAAAAAGAATACAAAGCATTGTCTTCAGCTGTTGTCTATGGTCCCAATGCTGCTGGTAAAACGAATATTATTGGTGCAATTCAAACATTTAAGAATATTATTTTAAGAGGAAATATAAGAAATGGAACACCAGCATCTTCTCCAAATATTGCTGAATATGCACTTGAATTAATTCCCAATAATACCATAAATAAAAAGAAAAACATCTTCTTTTTAATAAAGTTTATACATAAAGAATTCCTTATAAAATATTCAACCACTATAGACTTAGGGACTTTTCTAGACAAAAACTATGAAAGAAAAGTTTTAGAAGAGATTTTTGAAGTAAATGAAAAGATAATATTTCACAGAATAAATAATTCATTAGAATTTGAGAATCTAAGTTTATTCGAAAAAAAATTGATTACTGGTTTTAATAAAGACATAAAAACATTAATACCAATTTTGCAGTCAAGCTTAAAAAATGATGATTTATTCTTAATGAATGGATTTAAAACAATTGTTAGCTCTTTCTTTACAGATTTGATAGCAGATTATCTTACAAACAATTTAAAAACAATATTTAGAGCCGATACAGTTTATACAACACCAGTGTTTGAATCCAATGCTGTTACAGACGAAAATTTAAATGAAGCAGCGGTTCGATTTGGAATTAATTCAAATAAACTCATTTATATAAAAGATAAAAAAGCAGATAATCCTCCTATTCTATGTTCAGTTATTCCTGGTAAACCACCTATTCCTTCTGAATTTTTTGAATCTTATGGTACTGTCAGATTCGTAAATTTATTTCCAATAATTGCAGAAACATTACAAACAGGGTCTACACTAATTATAGATGAATTTGATTCATCTATACATCCAAAAGCAATTATGGATATTATAGGAATTTTTCATAATGACGAAGTTAATATCAATCATGCACAACTTATTTTTAATACACATAATCCTCTTTATTTAAATAATAATTTATTCCGTCGTGATGAAATAAAATTCATAGATAGAAATGAAGAAACCAAATGTAGTCGACATTATTCTTTATCTGATTTTGGAACAAAAGGAACAACTGCTCGCAAGGGTAAGGATTATATGAATAACTATTTTATGGATGAATATGGGGCTATTCGTGATATTGATTTTTCAGATTTGTTTGAAAAAATTGTAAAAGAACAATAATGAGAGAAAGAAGAAATATAAAATATTTCTTTTCTGTTGAAGGGGAAACCGAAGAATTATATTTTCTGTATCTCAAAAATTTGATTCTTACAGAAGAAAATAGAATAGCAAACCCTGTTTTTCAAATAGAAAAATGTTCCCCTTCAAAATGTGTGAAAAAAATATCAGTAATTCATCCTTGTACAATTACTTCGATTTTTGATGTTGAAGGTAATGATACTGATCACAGGAAGCGTTTTGAAAATACTCTGAAAGAAATGAAAGCTTCCGAAAGACTTGGTAAATCAATAAAGTTTGAATTGGGTTATTCAAATATAGATTTTGAATTGTGGATTATTCTTCATAAAAAAGATTTGTTTGGAACTGTAGGCAGCAAAGCAAAATATCTGAAAAATATTAATCAGATTTATGGAACAAAGTTTGAAGCTTTGCGTGAATATAAAACTGAACGCAACTTTTCCCAGATTCTTTCAAAGATTACTCTGGATGATGTAAAAGCAGCTATTGCAAGGGCTGAAAAAATCACAAAGCAAAGGATGTCTGAAGGTAATCCAATAAGAACCTGTGGCTACGAATGGTTTGATAAAAATCCTGCCTTGTCGGTACATTGTGTAATCAAGAAGATTTTGAGTGAGTGTGGAGTATAATTAATATACATTTAATTGTAAAACATCTTCCTTACAACCCCGTTTCCAATCAAATTATTGAAAACTGTATATTTTTTGTTTTCAAAACGGAGGCGGCCAGCTGGAATTGCGGGGCTTATATGTTGTTCTTCTGCAAAATTCCTTATTGCCATTGGGGTGGAAGAAATTGTTAAACCGGAAGTTTTCCATATGTTCATAGGTATTAACATTTCTTTTGCATATGTGTCGGCTTCTTTTTCAATTTTCTTGCTCATTTCATTTGTGATGTCGTCAAAATATGCGGCATTGTTTTCTGACAAATGTTTTTTTACATGGGCAAGTTCGTGGAAAAGTGTAAACCAGAATGAATCGAGACGGTCGTAACGTAAGGTTAGAGCAATTAATGGACTTCCATCCGGCATAAGCATAGAAGAACCATCAAGGTGCGATTTTTCAAGATGCTCTTCTATAATAAAATGAATGCCCACTTTATTTAATAATTCTTTTGCAAGCTTTGGACCTTCATCAAAAACGCTGAGCATTGCAAGATGTGAAAAGAACTGTTCTGAAAGAACATCTTTGTCCCATTTTGGAAGTTTTTCTGCAGCTGCAAGATTCATAACTCTTATTCGCCAGGCCATGAGAATATCATCCAGATTTTCAGATTCTTTATTTTCTGACTTTCTGTTATAACAAAGGGCAACATCTTGAATATTGAAGTTTCCGATAAATTTGATAATCAGTTCTTCTTTTAATTCTTTTGCCTGAGCCAGAGTTCCGTCAAAGAAGTTTGTAAACCAACCGCGTTTATACATTTCTGTAAATGGAAAGTTTATTCCATGCTCCATGATTGAAGAGTCTGGTAATTCTTTTCCTTCTTCCTGTATAAGAACTTCGGCTGGAATTCCTAAACCTTCGTGAAGTTTGCGAATCATATTAAGGCTAAGAGCTCTTTTTCCGGATAATACTTCTGAAACTTTAGATTTACTTCCAATGTAGGGAATTAAATCTTTGCTTTTAAGGCCCTGTTGTTCCATGCGGAATTTGATTGCGGCAACAGGACTTGGAAGATCCATTGGATATTTTTCATCTTCGTAAATTTCTACAAGCTTTACAAGGAGTTCAAGTTCGTCAAATTCTGGTGTTCCTGGTTTTGAGTCAAAAATTTCTTCAATTCTGTTAAGAATAGTATTATATTCTTCTTCTGTTTTTATAACTTTAGGAGAAATCATTATATAGCCCCCATATCATATTTATTATACTCAGCATGAGTACCTATGAATAAAATGAATATCGTTCTGCTATCATAGTTTATTCTTGTTAGTAAACGGTAATCATTACCATGAATATTAAATACAACTTTATTGTCTGACAGAAAACTTGCTGAAGAAAACCGATTTTTAATATCTTGCGGGGTTTTCCAAATTGCACTTTTTGCTTCTATGTACCATGAATCAAGGTCTGCTTTAACTATAGCATGCGTTTCAGAGTAATCCGTTAATGCTTTCTTTTTTATTACATGCAAAAGAACATTTCTCCTTGATAAATAGTTCCCTATTTGGGTAACTATATTATAAGTTCTTAATATGGGAATGTCAATAAAGTTCTGGTTCCGTATTTGAAGTAGTTTTTATAACATTTTGGATGTATAATAAATTAGTAAGGAGTTTTGATTATATGTCCGCCGATTACAACGAAGAAGCCTATGAAAATGCTCTGATTGAGTTGTTCCAGAATATGGGGTAGGAACATGTTTATGGGCCGGAAGTTGAACGGGATGTACGCTCTCCTTTGTATGATTCTGTGCTTGAAGATTCTATCAGGCGGTTGAATCCTAAAGCTCCTGCGCAGGCAATTTCTGAAGCGCTCTTAAAGCTCCGTAATTTTGAAAATGCTGAACTTGTAAAAAAGAATGCGCTTTTTATGGAATATCTTCAAAACGGTATTGAAGTTAGTTACAGCGCAAACGGCGAAACTAAATCCCAAATCATTTACATTGCAGACTTTGAAAATGCCGGAAAGCCTGACGACAAAAACTCTTACATTGTTGCAAATCAATGGACATTTATAGAAAACTCAAATAAACGCCCGGATATTCTGCTTTTCTTGAACGGACTTCCTGTCTGTCTTTTTGAGTTGAAATCTCCAAGTCCCAAGTCGTGAACAGACTGACGCAATCGAAGCTTAAACTCAGATTCGCAATTACATGCAGAAAATTCCTTCTATGTTCATTTACAACTGTATCTATGTAATGAGTGACCAGCTTTCTGTTTTATATTCGGGCGTTCCCGCCGACAAGCGGCGGTCGGGCTACTCCAGGTTCCGCTATCGCTACAGCCTCCTCACTTCGTTGCGGTGGCCGTCTTCGCCGCCTTGCGTATCCCTAACGCTTTAAATAAGCTTTCCTAAAAATCTATCTCTTCATATTTATATTTATATAAATATGGCTCGCCTATAAATTCGTAGTCTGATTCACGAAAATTAAAAATAACTAGATTTGTTCCAAAATATAATGAACTAGGATATAAAATTCCTTTTATTCCTTTTTGCTTACAAATATCTGCTATATAGCGAGGAACAAAATATTCTGGTTTCCAACAAGTATCACCGTTTTGCGATTTTGTAATTTTTCCTGATATTAAAAGCCCTGCAATAGCTATAGGTAATTCTGTTACTTTAGGTGGATTTGAATTATAATATTCATAATATTCTTTTGTTAAATCAAGAACATTATCTATTTCCTTTATCTTTATTTTCTGCATCCAGCAAATACAATTTTTATTGTGTGAACACTCTGCTGCACATAGATATTCTGAATTACCAAGATAAAAATGAGACTGTCCATAATGATTAAATCGACCTTCAGGAATTGTAGCCGTTTGTGGAGGTGGATACATATCTTTTTGCGTAAAAATACTTGAATCAGAAGGTATTCTGGCTCTATAACATTCTTGATTTTTTATAGTAATAGTTTCAAGAATCTCAATTCCTCTAATCAACTCTTTTCCGATTTTATGGAATGCACCCAAATAAGGATATTTACATAAAAAATTATAAAATTCTTCGATTTTTGGTTTTGACTTTTCAGAAATTGAATTAAGAATAAAATTGTATTTTTCTTTTTCTGCCAACGAAAAATCTACACAAACATCTGTGAATGCATCCAAATCATTTCCACATACAGGGCATCTTATTGTTTCATATATTTTTTCATGCCATTTTTCTGGTATGTCTAATTCATATAGCAATTCATTGAATTCGTATTGCTGACCATCTACAAAATAATACTCATCATCTTCCTTATCATATGGCTGATCACAGAAACAGCTAACAAGACAGTTTTTAATTTTATTCAAATATTTTTTGGGAATCCCAGAATACTCATATTCAGATAAATCCAGCATGTTCTGACCTCATAATAGTTTATATAACTATAATATTAATTTTATGATAGAATCATGTTTATCTCAACCGTCCCGCAATTACACCAATCAGTTCAAGATTTTCATTTGATAAATGATTCAACTTTGGAATCATTTCTTGTAAATTTTGTTTGATGCCTTTTTGCTGTTCATTCTTTCCAGTTACAAGATATTCAACATTTGTATTCAGTTCTTTTGCGATTTTTAAGGCTTGTTCAGCATCAGGCAGGCGGTCTTTAGTTATCCATGATTGTAATGTATTGTAGCTAATTCCTACTGCTGCAGCCAAATCTTTTTGAGTTATAAGGTTATAATCCAATTCTTCTTTTACGTTCTGCCAAAATTGTAACATATTATGGCAAGGATAATGCAAATGGATTTTCAAAACGAAAATTTGATATATTTGGATTATTATGATAAAATACAAATCCAATTGGATTGTTATATATTGAATGACAAGACAATCGGATTTCTGCAAACAAAAAAATTGGAGGCTTATATGGGAGTAGCAATATTAATTACTTTTGGAGTAATAGTTGTTTTTGTGATGGCTTTTAAGAAGAACACATCTGAAACAACCGTAACTAGAAAAGATGAAAACGGTAATGTTATTACTGAACATCATGAAACAGTTCATCACACTGCGGGACAGAGTGCAGCCCGTTTTGTTGTAGGACTTTTATTTACAATAATATTAATCGTCGTAATTCTGTTTGCTGCGATTATATAAAAATCTAAAAATATAGAGGTGAAAGATGAAGAAATTTATTTTAAGTTTATTTCTGTTGACGGTACTCAGTGGAATCTGTTTTTCTCAATCAAAAAAGTTTGAAGGATATGACAATATGTCCTGGGGAACAACTTTAGAAGAATTTAAGAAACAAAATCCAACTGCTTATGATCAAACAGATGAAGAAAACAGGACTAGAAATGAAAAACTTTTCTATAAAGACGGAAACTCAGTTACTAGGGTTTATAGGTTCTTTGATAATAAACTCTGCTGGGGAAGAACAGTCTATATAAATCCTTCAGAAGCAACTCTTATGGCTGTAATAGAGAAACTGAAAGATGAATACGGAACATTGTATGATTTTAATAAAGGAAAAGACAAAGATTGTGATTATTACGTTTTGACCTGGTATGTATCATCAAATTTAACAGTAATGCTAGAAGCTAAAGACATGTACAATTCGTATGGACGCATTTCTTCAACATTGCTGTTCATCACTTACCAAAATGATAAAACAATGTTTGAAATTGAAAATTATGAAAAACAGCAACGCATGAAAGATTTGGAATTATAGGTTAATTTTTTTATCTTCTCAAACAGTCAGTAAAATCTGATGGCGTTATAAATCTCTTTTCTGATGTTGGCGAAAAAGTAAATCTCTTTGATCCAACCTTCCTCGAAAATATCAGCAAAATGAAAGAGAAAAACCTTGCTGTAGAAATGCTTAAAAAGTTGATTGATGAACAGGTACGAGTTTATAAACGCACAAACCTTGTAAAATCAGAAGCTTTCAGCGAACTCATTCAGCAAACCTTAAACCGCTACCTTAACGGAATGCTTACAAACGAAGAAGTAATTCAGGAACTTTTGAAACTTGCAAAAGAAATGCTCCATGCAAGTGAAGAAGGAAACAAACTCGGCCTCACAGACGAAGAACTTGCCTTCTATGATGCACTTACGAAACCGGAAGCAGTAAAAGATTTCTATTCCAACGAAGACCTTGTAGCTCTTACAAAAGAACTAACAGAAACTCTCCGTAAAAACAAAACCATCGACTGGCAGAAAAAAGAATCAGCTCGTGCCAAAATGCGAATGATTGTTAAGAAACTCTTGAAGAAATACAAATATCCTCCAGAGGGTCAGGAAGACGCATTAAAGACTGTAATCAGCCAGTGCGAACTTTGGACAGATAATCTGGTTGATTTCTAACTATTCAACCACAAACTCCCCATACTCCTCCCCCGCAAACGCAAACTCCCGCTCCCCAAACAGCACCAGCGTAAGCTCCTCAAACTCCTCAGCATGACCTTTCATCGTCTCAACCGCAACCCTAATCGCCTCCCGCTGCGGATACCCATACACACCGGCAGAAATCAGAGGAAATGCCACCGTCCTAAGCCCCTTTTCCCGGGCAAGTTTGAGCGAACTCTCATAGCACGCGGTCAGGAGCTCCTCTGCCTCTTTCGGCGAATGTTCAAAGTAAATCGGCCCAACAGTGTGAATCACGAAGCGGGCCGGTAAATTGTATCCTTTTGTAATTTTAGCTTCGCCGGTACGGCAGCCGCCAAGAGTACGACATTCAGCAAGAAGCTCAGGGCCTGCAGCACGGTGAATTGCGCCATCAACACCGCCGCCGCCGAGCAGGCTGGAATTTGCAGCATTTACAATTGCATCACAGCGCAGCCTGGTGATGTCGCCTTTGATAATTTTAATTTTTCCCATATTGGAGCTGGTGGGACTTGAACCCACTACCTTTTGAATTTGTTTATGGATAGTTTAGAAAAAATAGTCCAGTGGACTGTTTTTTTCTAAACTATCGAGAAATGGATTCAAACGCTCTAGCCAGGTGAGCTACAGCCCCGAAATATTATTAAAAACCCTTCTTTACAGCCTCTTCCATAACAGATTTCAGTGAAGCGGTAAAGAAAGGTTGAAGGCATTCCTTGAAGATTTCTTTATCCAGATCACTGTTGTGTTTTATGTACCAGTTGATTTGGGCACTCAAGAGTGTTGTATAGCTGTAACCTGCGAAGGTTTTAAAGTCTTCGGTCAGGTGAAGGTTGTTTTCTTCTGCAAAATAATCGATTGTCGCTCGAACGCACATCATAAGGTCTCTTTCAAAAATAATTGTAAGCTGCTGCTCTCCGAGAGACTCATAAGCACACTGGCAGAGCGAAATATTTTTATCAATATAATCAAGAACAAAATCCATAGCCTGAGGAAGAGAGGCGTTTGCTTTCTGGAATGAATCTACAATATTCTTTACTTCCAGAGAATACGTAAAAGAAAGCAGATCGTAGTTATTCTCAAAATGATAATAGAAGGTGTTGCGGTTAATATTACATTCTGTAACGATATCCTGCACCGTAATTTTTGAAAAAGGTCTGTCTTTAATCAGACGTTTCAAAGCTTCTGCCATCTGAAGCTTTGTTTCTGAGAGATTTACATTATTTGACATATTCGACGTAAAATCGTTCATAAATCCATTATTAGACATTCGCGAAAATTTGTCTATTGTCTTATTCATAACATTTTATTAAATTCCAAACTAACAAGCAAAAAAATAAGGGTAATTGGATTTATAATAATGAAAAAGAATTCGTTAAATGTATTACGGGAAAACAAACTTGCACGTTATTCTCTTTTTGTTGCACTTGCAGCTATTTTTGTTCTGCTGACAATCCTCGTCACACGGAAAAAGCCTGTAGAAGAGAAACCAGATGCTATACCAGCCGTAGTTATTCAAAAGCCGATAAACGGAACGCTTATTGAATCAATTACCATTTCCGGTTATGTCGAAGCCGAAGCTATGATTCCGGTTGTTCCATTTGTTTCCGGAACCATAATTGAATATCCTGCACGCGCCGGAGATTTTGTTGAAAAAGATACACTTCTTGCAAAGATTGATGATGAACCTTTCCGCCAGCAGATGCTTCAGGCACAGGCCGCATATTTTGCTGCAAAAAGCACTTTTGACCGACTCGAAAAACTTTTTAAGGCAGGTTCTACAACCCAGCAAAATTATGATTCAGCAAAGGCGCAATCTGATGCTTCTAAAGCACAGTACGACCTGGCAAAGCTTCAGCTTGATTACACAGAAGTTCGTGCCCCGGTAGATGGCACAATTTTGATTGCTGACCAGGCCGTTGGAGGAATTGGAAATCAGAGCCAGCCGGTTGCAGTCCTTGCAGATCTCGCAAATCAGGTTGTACGCCTTAAGGTTCCAGAAAAATATTTTGACCTTTTCACTCTTGAACACGATTCACTTCAGGTAACTATTACACGCCCAGCCGAAAAAAATATGTTTGAAGATGCAGTTACATCTGCCACAATCAAAAACATTGCACCTTACGTTTCACCACAGAGTAAAAACTTTATTGTAGTTTGCCACCTTGATGATCCGGGAGACCGCTTCCGTCCTGGAATGTTTGTAAAAGTTCAGGTTGCTTATAAAACATATAATGATGTTCCACTTATCAATCTTAAAGCCCGCAAGATGGATGGATCTTTCTATATATATGATGAAAAAACAAAAACCGTAAAATATATCGAAGGCGCAAGCTTCCCTAACGATGGAAACAATTTTATTGTGCCGGAAGAATATCGAAATTCATATATTGTGATGGATGGACAAAACTTTGTTTTTGATGGACAGAAGGTTCGTCTTTTTGATGAAGCACTAAAAGAAACTCAATCTGATGCTGATACAAACAACAATCTTGTTAGTGGAGAATAACAAATGAAGGTTTCTGAATTCTCTGTAAAACATCCAGTCATTATCTCCATGCTCCTGATTGTATTGATTGCATTCGGCTTTTATTCTCTGAGTGGAATGCGTACAGAATTCATGGAAGATATTTCCATGCCGCAGGCAATCGTATATACCGTTTATCCTGGTGCCAGTGCTGAAGATGTCGAAAGTGATATCACAAAGGTACTGGAAGATTCTTTTGTTACGCTTCCACATTTTAAAGCAATCGACAGCCAGTCTTCAAATTCTCTTAGCTGGATTCTGATTACCTATGCAGACGGCTATGATCCTTACGACCAGCTCACCGAACTTCGTAACCGTATTTCTGAGCTTGTAGATCAACTCCCGTCTGGAATTTCTGGTGAACCTCGTGCTCTCGTTGGTGGTATGTCTATGCTACCGATCATTAGTTATTCAGTAAGTGCCGGAAACGATACCGCCAGACTCACCCAATATTTACAAGATGAAGTCACACCTCTCTTAACACAAATTGACGGAGTTTCGCAGGTTACTATTGATGGCGGGAAAGAACTCGCAGTTAATATCAAAATAGATGTTGATTCTTTGACCTCTAAAGGCATTGCCGTTTCCACAGTATATCAGGTCTTGAATTACGGTAACGTTAATCTTCCTCTTGGGAATGCCAGCTATCAGAACAGAGCAATTCAGGTACGATATGCCGGTGGCTTTAATTCTCTGGATGATGTCAGAAATCTTCCTGTTGGAGTTGGAGATGGTTCTAACATTATTCGACTTAGCGATGTTGCAGATGTTAGTCTCTCCTATCCGGAAGAAAACACATCTGTTTCAGATGGCCGATATCCTCTTACAATCATCAACGTAACTAAGCGACTCGATGGCGACACAATTAAAATTGTTAAGAAAGTTAAGAAGGCAATTTCTGAATGTGAAAAAAATACAAACGGCGCAGTTCAGTTTCATATAATCAGTGATGACAGCCGCCAGGTTTATGCTTCCCTTCGTGCCGTTATCAGCAGCGGTGTTATGGGTGTAATTTTTGCCGTACTCGTAATTCTTCTTTTTATGGCAGACTGGCGTGCAACTCTTACAATCAGCCTTTCAATTCCACTCTGTATTTTGTTCAGCCTGATTGGTCTTCGCATTCTTGACATCTCATTAAATCTTATGACCCTCTCCGGTCTCGTAATTTCACTTGGTATGGTTGTAGATGGCTCCACCGTAATGCTGGATCAGATTTACCGTTACTACAAACGACGCGACCAGGAAACCGGTGAAATGGAATATACCGTAACACAGAGTATCTACAAAGGCTGGGATGAAGTTTCCGCTTCTATTCTTGCAAGTGCCGCAACAACAATCGTTGTATTCATTCCGATTGCAATGCTTGGTGGCCTTATAGGAAGTGTTCTTCACGCAGTTGCCGTTACAATCATTCTTGCAATTTTTTCTTCATTCCTTGTAGCCGTTGTGATTGTACCTTATCTTTTAAAACTCTTCCTTTCTGAAAACGGACCTAAGGTAAGAGGCAAGCCTCGCAAGTTTGACCGCGCCATGGATAAAATTGAAAGAGGCTATCGCCGCGTTCTTGCCCTCTCACTCAATAACCGGGGCTTCGTTCTTTTAATCGCAGTCTTCCTGCTGATTTTCTCAGGCTTTATTGCACTCAGACTTGGAATCAGTTTTATTCCTTCAACAGACTCAGGTGAATTTTATATCTCTACAGAATTCCCTATGGGAACTCAAAAAGAGCAGACCCACGAAAAAATGCAGATAGCTCAGGATCTGCTTTATCAATATGTTCCTGAAATCGATAACGTAGTAATTTATGAAGGACAGGGAGATTCATCAAACTTTTCTTCAGTCTCAACTCCACACTATGCTTACACACATGTTGTGCTTGTTCCGGTTTCTGAACGTAAACGAAACGTTCATGAGATTATGCTGCAGATTCAGGAAATCTGGGCTTCTGTTCTACCAGACTCAAAAGTTTCTGTTCAGAACGGTGGTTTTGATAAACTCGTCGGTTATGTTTCTGATGGTGGTGGTTATGGTATTACGCTGATTTCTGAAGATCTGAATGTTCTTTACGAAACTGCCAGCCGCATAAAAGCTCACCTCGAAAATGACCCGGAAGTTGTAACTGCAAAACTGGACACTGATTTTGATACCAGCACTATGGTTATTGATATGAGCCAGGAATACTTAAGTTCGCTCGGTATTACAAGTTATGAGGCGGGAATTACTTCTGCTATTCTTTTCCAGGGAATAGATTGCGGCCGTTATAAAGACCTGGAAAGTGGCCGCCGTTACGACTTGCGTATAACTTCAAACATTACAGATGACAACATTACCGCAGATGATATTTCTAACCTGCACATAGTTACTCAAAACGGACAGGATGTTTCTTTCGCAAATCTTTCTGATATTCGTGTCGAAAAATCCATTTCACAGATTAACCATTCCGACCGTGCAAAGAAAATTACAATTACAGCCTCCCTGATTAGCGAAGATACAAGCGGCGTCTCACAGCGCGTTAATCAGTTTATCGCAGAAAATCCACTGCCAAATGGAGTTCACTCAAAAGCCGGCGGAATTATGGCCCTTATCGGCGATATGATTACACCAATGATTTCTGCTCTTCTTATTGCAGTCTTCCTGGTTTACACAGTTATGGTAATCCAGTTCGAAAAGTTCCGTCAGCCACTTTTGATTATGGTAACAATTCCATTCTGTTTTATTGGAGTTGTTGCAGGACTTTTGATGTTTGGTTCAACACTCAACCTTCTTTCCCTGCTTGGACTCATTTCGCTTGCGGGTGTTGTTGTAAACAATGGTATCATTCTTATTGATTATATTAATCAGTTGAGAAAACAGCGCCGTCAGGTTCTTGCCAGAACAAAAGGAACACAAAACAAAGACGGCGAATGGGAAATCATATTAACTCCAGAACAGGAAGAAGAACTTTTGCGAACTTCTGTTCTCGACGGGGCAGCCAGCCGAATCAAACCGATTCTCATTACAACGCTTACAACCCTTCTCGGTGACATTCCTATGGCAGTTGCAAAAGGCGAAGGTTCTGAGTTATATGCTTCTATGGGGCAGGCTATTGCGGGTGGACTTTTAACTTCTACCCTTATCACTTTGATTTTAATTCCAGTAATTTATTATATATCTGAAAAGAGAGGAAACCATGTATAAAAGAATTCTTAAAAAATTTGCGAGTGCTATTGCCCTCACCACTACCCTTATTCTTACAAGCTGCTATTCTGTTTTTAATGGCGGAACCGGCGGTTTAATTGTTGATGCAGAAAGCACTTCTACTCCAAAGGCAGGAATTGCAAATGTAGATATTTATGCCTTTACAGACTGCGAGCTTAGAGATGCCAATTATAATGCCTGGATAGAAGGAACAGCTTTTGTTCCGGCAAATTGTTATTACGGACACACGACTACAAATGCAAACGGAAACTTCACAATTTCAAATCTGGTATGGAAATCAACAGATCCTGATTTTGGAAAAGATGCTGATTATGCCACAATCTTTCTTTTGTTCTATCATGAAAATTATGGTCTCACAAAAGGACAAACCGTCATCACATCAGACAGCACCAGCGACACGGTATATGCAGAACTTACATCTGTTAGAAAGACAACAGCATTAAACATCAATATTTATGATGTTTCAAATTCCGCCCTCACTTCAGAAAATGTTCTTGTAAAAATAAGCGTTCCCCAGACCACAGACACAATTTCTACAACCGCCCCAAAAGTTTATGAACAGATTATAAGCGGCTCGGGTACCATCAACATCTCTTACCCTCGCTGGAAAAATGCTGAGGATAAGAAAAATAATATCGAAACAAAACCAGAAATAAGTATAAGTTATACACAAAGTGCAGATACGATTTTCTGGAAGGCCTGTGCCAATGCAGATAATGACTCTCATAACTATGCATTCTTTGATGACAATTTTTCCATTAAAAAGACAATCAACAATTCTGTTTACACCATTTCGCTTTATGGTAAATCAACCAGACTCAGTATTCCAACTGTCAACGGAACCTACGGAAGCCCATCTTCAACTGCAAGTGACGGTGTAATCATAAGTATGAAAGCAAAAGATGCTTCTGGAAATTTCTCAATTGATTGTGGCGAAACTTCAACTTTTGCACAAAATGTTGGTACAAATGGAACTCAGATTCACGGAAGCTTTAGTGGACTCGGAAGCGGTTATTATATTACAGATACTGCATACACTGGAAAGTACACAAACATAGAAGTTCAGTTTTATGCAGATGGAAATGCCATCGGCTCTACAAGAACCTTACGTAGCGATACTGCATCTTATAACATAAGTTTGTAATTGCAATTTCATTATTCTTTTGAGGACTTATAAATGAAAATTAAAAAATTTCTTTTTACATTTTTGATTTTCTCAATTTTTAATATTTCTATTTTCTCTCAAACTGAAACCGAAGAAGATACAAAAGAAATAGAAGAAACAGAATCCGCTGCTCCAATTGAAATTGAGCCAACCTCATCAGACCTTCCTTCTGATTTTGAAATAAATTATACACTCGATACCCTGCTCACAGCTACAAATCAAAATCATCCGGAACTACTTAAGCTCCAGGAAGAATACAAACGCAGCCTTCTCGATGTAAAAGATGCCCGTGCAGGTCTTGGTCCTTCAATTGATCTGCAGGTTAGCGGAACCTATATGGTAAATCCTCCTGTAGATGCAATTTATCTTAATGTTGATGAAATCGTAAACTCAATTCAGTGGAATGGTATTAAGCCTCAGACCCGTGGTCAACGTATCAAAATTTATGATGGTATGGAAAACACTTTATACAATTTTCAGCTTTCTCTTACCCAGCCTATTTTCACCTGGGGAAAAATTACAAATGCTGTAAAATTATATAAACAGATTTCTGAAATCAAACAAACTCAAATTACTCAGCAGACCAGTCAGCTTGAAACAGAATTAAAAACCCGTCTCATAAGCATATATTATCTGAACAGGATTCTTGAAATTATCAATGAAGAACAGACTTATGCCGACCGAATGATTAAAGTAAGTGAGAACGCAGAAAAATCCGGAATGCTTTTACATCAGGATCTTGTTGACACAAAGATTCAGGCAAAGGAACTGGAAATTGCAAAACAGGATTTGATAGAACAGATGAACGATCAGCTGCTTGAGCTTGAACGAATCACCGGCATTGAAAACCTTTCATTTGAAAAAATTAATTATGATTTTATTTCCGAGCTTGAAGAAAGTTTTGATGCTCTTATGAATTGTGATTCATCACAGCTTGAAGAAGAAGTTCTCTCAGGAAATCAGTCTTCTATAAAAATGCTCACTCAGCTTCAGGAAGTAAGTAAGACAGCAGAAAAAATTGCAAAAGGATATGAAAACTGGAAACCTGATTTTGCACTCCAGATGAGCGGAGGATATTCCGGTTCACGAGTTCCACTCTTTGAACCAAACTGGCGACGCAAGGATGATTATTCCCTGAATATTTCAATAGGCCTAAAAACTACAATTTGGGATGGCGGAAAAAAACTTCGTGACGTTTCCAGAAAAACCAGCGAGGCCAAAACTGCCGATATCAACAAACTTGATGCCCGTTCTACAATCAGCAAAACTTTTAATTCACAGTGGAATGCCGCTCAGGTTTGCACAATGAAAATTGAATATCAGGATTTGAAAATTGAATCTGCAACTGCAAAAATAAATCAGAAACAAGTAATGTATGAATCCGGTTATGGTTCTGAAACTGATGTTCTTTCTGTAAAAATTGAACGCTGCAATGC
>CAKUWD010000030.1 GCA_934699065.1 uncultured Treponema sp. | reverse complement strand
TTGCAAGAGCGGGCCCCCCGCGATTTTTCATCTTCAACTCTCAGATAATTTTCCAGAACCTGTGGGCACTGCTCCAGTCCTGGGCTGTTAGTCCAGATTCCGTTGAGCAGAAGCTGGTAAGGCTTATAGTTGGCCTTGTAATTCATCTTGCGGCAGTGGGGTAGGTAAAGGCCCAGATAGTAATAAGGAAAATGATTCTGCAGGCAAAAGTTGATTTCCACAAGAACACTGTAAACGCCAATGCTGCGCTTAAGCACTTCCTCGCTGATATCATAATAAAAATAATTTGAAGAAAGGCCGGTGATAAATCCCTGCGAATCAAAAACATAATCGAGAATGCTTACACCAATCAGCTGGCCCTTAAGCTTATAATCAAGATTGATAACCCCGCTGTATCCGCCGTTCATATTTTTAAGATCTTCGGCAGCCTCCTGCAGAGTAAGCCGGTTGAAGCCCGCCGTCCCCTCGTTATGATGATTGTAATAATTGCGGTACATAAGGGCTTTTTCGTCAGTGCAAAAATCAGCCGGGTTGGCAGAAATAATAACTTCCACATCCTGATTTTTATGAAGGACTCGTTTCTGACTTTTGGAAGGAGCAAAAGTTTTTACAGGGATACGGATTGGAATACATTCATGGCAATTCTGGCAACGGGTATTATAGGCCATGGAAGAGTAGCGGCGAAAGCCCTGATGTAGAAGCCTTTCATAAACAATGCAGTCCAGTTTTTCAACAGCGGTCCCCGTGGCTGTACCCGCCGTACTCGTGTCCAGCCAGTCAAAATAAGTCAGAATATTTTCAGCCTGCCGCTCGGGAAAGTAACCGCACTCGGTTGTGTTTTTCCCGAACATCATATTTTTGAAAACTTTCTCAATGTTGATTTCTGCTTCAGCCATAGTGATAAATATACCTAATGATTATATCACGTAAAGATAGTTAGAGGGTAGGGCGTTCCAGATTTATAAAAATGTGTAAAAATAGGTTAAAATATCAATAAAAATGTGTAAATATCGCCTTAAAAACCTTTATTTTTGTGTAAAAAATGTATAACATACAGGTATGTATAGAAAAGCATTGAATAAACTTGTAGAATGGAAATCCTCTCCTCGCAGAAAACCCTTGATTTTGAAGGGTGCGCGTCAGGTTGGAAAGACCTGGCTTATGAAAGAATTCGGTAAACAGAATTACGAAAAGACTTTTTATTTTTCGTTTGAAAATGACAGTGAGCTGCAAAAGATTTTTGCAACAAATAAAGATCCCTACAGAATAGTTTCGCTTTTAGGAACAATTAAAAACGATAAAATCGAAAAAGAAAAACACCTTATTATTTTTGATGAAATTCAGGAATGTCCGAATGCCCTTAATTCATTAAAATACTTTTGCGAAGATGCTAATGAGTATCATGTAATAGCTGCCGGTAGCCTTCTTGGAACATTGCTGGCAGAGCCAATGAGTTATCCGGTTGGAAAAGTAAATCTTCTTGATGTTTATCCAATGGATTTTGAAGAATTCCTGGGCGCTGTAAATCCACCGCTTTTAAAATATCTTGAAGAAACTCCACCGCAAGAAATCATTTCAATCCAACATACAAAGCTTATAGAACAATTTCATAACTATCTTATAGTGGGAGGCCTTCCTGAATGTGTAGCAAGCTGGGCAGAAGATCAGAATTCAGGAACTG
This sequence comes from uncultured Treponema sp., assembly GCA_934699065.1. Lineage (GTDB taxonomy): Bacteria > Spirochaetota > Spirochaetia > Treponematales > Treponemataceae > Treponema_D. Next base: position 17,587 of record CAKUWD010000030.1, on the reverse strand, counting down.
TTTTGCAGATTCAAAGAGAACTTCTTTCTTTGTATGAAAATGATATCACAAAACATAATAAAAAAATTGATGCAGGACGCATTCTCCTGGTGTTTAAGAGTCTTGTTACTCAGCTTTCAAAAGAGAATGAAAAATTTATTTATGGTTGCATAAAACAGGGAGCTCGTGCACGCGAATTTGAAATAGCTATAGAATGGCTTGTAAGTGCAGGTCTTGTTCTTAGAATTTATGATGTAAGAAAGCCTGAACATCCGCTAAAAGTATTCGAAGATTTTTCAAGCTTTAAGCTTTTCTTTTTTGATGTTGGCTTAGCAAAATGTGCAGCTCAGGTAGAGAATAAACAGATTGTACTGGATTCTGATTTTCAGTTCAAAGGTGCTCTTACAGAAAACTATTGCTTGCAGCAGTTTCATGCAAATCTTGAAAACGACATTCATTATTATTCTCCTGCACAGAATTACGAAGTAGATTTTCTTTTGCAGAATGAAATGCAGATAATTCCTGTTGAATGTAAGGCAGGCGGAAATGTGACATCTGCAAGTTTTAAGCGCTACCGCAGAGAAGAAAAGCCCGACCTTGCAATAAGATTCTCGCAGCTGGAATATAAAGAACAGGAAGATATGATAAACCTTCCTCTCTATCTGGCAGACAGAATAAACAAAATAAGTGACAAAAAATGAAACAAATAACAGTCAGCGGAGCAATCATTCTCCGCACAAATTCAGAAACTCACAAGAAAGAAATATTTGCAACTCAGCGTGGTTACGGCGACTACAAGGATGGCTGGGAATTCCCTGGCGGAAAACTTGAACCTGGCGAAACTCCCCAGCAGTGCATTGAACGCGAAATCCGCGAGGAGCTTGCAACCGAAGTCCGCGCGGAACGCATTCTCGGCGTCGTGGAGTACGATTACCCCACCTTCCATCTGACCATGCACTGCATTTTGTGCACAATCGTTTCCGGCGAACTGAAACTCCTGGAGCACGAAGCTGCCCGCTGGCTTACCAAAGAAACTCTGTGTTCTGTAGACTGGCTGCCTGCGGATCTGTTGATTCTGGATAAGATTGAGGAGAATTTGTAATTCGATAGTTATAAATGTCGAATTACAAAAAAATCGTCAGATGTGTCTGATGATTTAACAGGTTAATAATAACTTGTTAGCACTCTTCCAGAAGACGTATAATGCTCTGTTGATATCCTTCTAGTGCTTTAGTGGCACGCTTTGATGACTTATCTAACAGTCTTCGGGCAGAGTTACGGTCGCCTGATTCTATAAGACAACGAGCACTTTCTATGTCTTTCTTTAAGCGAAGTTCGTCTATGTAATTAGCGTAAGCAGAATCTTTCTGGGCCATTGTAATAGCTTTGTCATAATAAGAAAGGCCTCTTTCAAACTGTCCTTTTCTTCGTAATAGATATAAGCCGTAAGTTGCAGTATTACATGGACTTTGTCCAATAGTAGGGATAAAATCCTTTAGTATTTGCTCGGGAATATAGTCCTTTATTTCAAGGCTTGTAAAAACTATATTATTTAATACTTGTATATTATGTTTACCTTTAGGATATTCTTTGTGTATTTGTATTAAAAAATCTCGACATGTTTTCATTAGTTGGGTATTTTGCCCAGTTACAGTAAGGACACGTAGCATGTCGTTACAAGCAAAAAGTTTTAGGGTTAGATTATTAGAATCAAGCAAAAAAATGGGAGAAAGAAAGTTAAAATATGTTTCGTAATCGTCTGTAGCAAGAAGGGCTATACGGTATTGGGTAAAATAATTCAAGTAGCTGTCTTCAGAAAGTTCAAAATCTCTTGCTCCGTTTGTGTTTTCAAAAAGAGAAATAGTTTCACTATATTTTCCTTCTCGGTTTAAAATCCTCATATAGTTTGTAAGTATAAATTCAAGTTGTTTTGGATTCTTTGTAATGTTAGTTGAGTTTTCTTTGTATTTTTCAAGAGCTTTTGCGATGTTTCTTTCTGCACGGTCTAGTTTTCCGACATTTGCATTGCAAAGAGCTATATTATTCCATACAGCAGCGGGGTTAGTTTTATTATCTATAAGAGTGCCCAAACGGTCCAATGCTGTACCATATTTTTCTTTTACGAAAGCACATTTTGCATAATTTATTGCTGCGTCAAAATAAAAATCTTTTTCTATAATATTGTTCAGTTTAAGGTAGCGAGAAAGAGTGTATTCAACTTTTTCAGGTTCTTTATCTAACTCCATGTTTACATAAAGTCGGAGAGCTGGTGTAAAGCTAACATCAAGATTTACTGCAGTTTTGCACCATTGTCTTGCTTTCTCTATCAGCTTGTCAGATTTTGTTGCTTGAATAAGATAGAGCATACTTAAGGCAAGGGCTGATTGGGGGGTATTTTGTGTATAGAATGAATGTCGTAAAAAATGAATTGCTTTATCAGCATCTCCCTTCTGCATATAAACAAAGGCTTGTTGAAAATCTATTTCATAAGGTATTTCATAATGTTCTTCTCTATAATGATTCAGAGATTCTTCAGCTTTATCAAAATTATTATTAGCCAGATAAAATCCTGACAATTTACGAATGCTTTCTGTTGTATTTAACTTATAAAGCAGAAGTAGGTTTTCTTCCTTATTCACATTTTGTTGTATTTTATTTTCTGCAATTTTAGCAGCATAAACTGCATTATCTTTATCTCGTATGTGCGAGAGACATTCTCCTTCTTTCTCGTAGTTTTTTATAAGAGAGTAAAATCCTGCAAGGCGAAAATAATAAGTATCACTAAAACGTTCATCTTTTGATAGATCTGCGTTTTCTTTTTCAAACAAAACAAGTTCTTTTTGAATTAAATTTTTCTGCTTTAAAAGCGCTTTATTTGTAGGGTTTACAGTAAGAAATTTAGAAATGTGACTTATATGTTTTGACGATTCATGAATATCTTTTTGTCGAGCAGCCTTCTCGCATTCAGCATAATTAAAGGACAAACTCATTTCCTGTGCAGGCATATCCATATCGATTTTTTCTGATTTACCACAGAGGACTTCAACGTTTGAATCCTTTTGATCAGCATCCATATTGTCAAGCATGGGTATCCTCCCTTTTTCTGTGGATTTTTTTCCGATTCTTGTAAAGCTCCCGAAGATGTTCGTTTTCAAGAATGTGAGCAATAGTACGAAGTTTAGTCTTTATACCATCAAGTTCATCTTCTTTTGTACGTTTTCGATAATCAAAAGCACAAAGGCTATCTATGATTTCCTGTATGTTCTTTCTGATATATGGAGGCAGAATCGATTCTTCTGAAATACGAGGAATAATAATGTTTGGAGCAAACTTAGAAAGCAAATCGTGGTATACATTAAGTCGCTTTTCCAAGTTTCCATCAAATTCTTCTTCTCCAACTCTGATGTTATTCACTGTCTCCCAATAAACGTTGCCGTTGGTATCTTGAAGAACTGTATAAAATGTTCTCTTGTCAAAGAGTTCAAAAAGCATACAGCCTAATGAATAAATATCCGCATTTCGAGCCAATTCCCATTCATTCTGAAACCCAGAGTAATTTTCTGGAGCAGCATACATTACAGGAATTTCTGCTTTTGGAGAATAACTACGTAGTTCATCTTGAATTTCGGGCTTTGCAAGTGAAAGGCCAAGGTCTATGAGAACAGCGGAACATTTTCCTTCCTGTCGTATTCCCATAATATTCGAAGGTTTTAAGTCTCGGTGACAAAGCCCCTCTCTATGCAAGCACTGGACTGCCGAAATAATAGAACAAAAGAGTCGAAGTCGGTTAGCGCATGTTTTCAGCTTGTCATTTGCCACAGAAAAAAAACTTTTTCTTACGTCTACTGGAAGAAATATGGAAGAAAAGAATGAGACTGGAACAATATAAGTCTTACCATCGTAGTTAAAAGGAATATGCATTGTCTTAAGAGGAGAGGCTAACTGCTGGATTCTGTTTTTCCCTTTAAGACGATTTAGAATTGCGCTTTCCCAAACAAGATTATTGTTTAGATGTGTATGTTCGTCGGCGAATGCAGGATTTGTGGATTTTATAACAATGTTACGCCCGGTAATGGCATCGTGTGCATGGAAAAGATAGTATACGCTACGTTCTTCGTCTTCGGTGTTGTCATATAGTCTAGTTATACATTTTGCATCTTCAAATAGATCTGCAAAGTCAGGGGCGGTACTTATTGATCGTAATGTAAGTGTTTCAGCTTTTTCGAAGTTCTCTTCAGTATTTATTTCAGAATCAAAACCTTCAAAATCAAATTCTAGTTGCTGAGGTGCGTCGTATTCAATATTTGATAAACTTTCTTGCATATAATCTAATTATATCATGAAAATATGTAGATGTGTTGGAAAAAAATCTTGACAATAAAAATTTAACATGTTATAAAATTAACAGCTTGATAATTAGTTGCAAATGTGTTATGATTGTCTCAGTCAGGTAAGAACGGAGGGGAAAAGGGGTTCTTATGGAAGAAAGAAAGATTAGCCAGTATGGTGAATTTTTGAAGCATCTGAGAATTGATAAGCGGGAGATGTTAAAAAACATGGCAGGAAGGCTTGGATTAAATTCTTCTTATCTATCTGCCATTGAGAGTGGAAATCGTGATATTCCTCCTGATCTGACTGATAAAATCTGTAATGAATATGGTCTAAGTGCAGAAGAGCGAAATAAGCTGAAAATGGCTGAGCTTAAAACAGATCGTAAGTTAGTACAGATCGACATGGACAAAATCAACTTGAACCTTCTTGCAAAAGAGGTTGTTCTTGATTTTGCCGGCAAAGCTGCAAGTCTAACAAATGACCAGCTTGAAGAAATAAAAAAGATTTTGAACAGATCCTGAATTAAGTTCAGGTAAAAAAATATACGAGGAGGTAAGCCTATGATTGTGCTTAGAGCTGTAAAAGCAGCGTTAAAAAATGAAGCCGTTTAAGTTCTAGTAAAACTCAAAACGGCTCTAGTCAAGAAGTTGGATAAACCAATTCTCAAAATTCAATACAAGAATTATAGTTTATCCTTCTTCTTTTGTCAATTCGCTCGTTTTCATCTGGCTGTGAGCTATAAGACAGGAAAGAGCGATATGAATTTCCGAAAAATCGGAATATGAGTAGATGCGACTTCTGCGCAAAAATATACAGAAGAAGGAAATATCTATGGTACAAATTTATGCATACCAGAATTCCCTCAAAACAGGCGAGGGTAAAGACAAATATTGTTTTAGAAGTGTCGTTGACCAGACAATGGATAACGAGCAGCTTGTAAAAGAAATAATCAGCTACAATTCAACTATCACAGATGCAGATGCGAGAGCCGTGCTTTCAGTACTGAATGATCGCGTTCGTCATTTTGTGAATCTTGGTTACAAAGTGGAACTTCCATTTGGCTATGTATACAACAAAGCAAATGGAACTGTTGCAAAACTGAACGACGGTTTTATTTCGGGAAAAGGAAATCACAGAATAACAACTGTCTTCAAATTCAAGGAAGATGCTTCCAGCGAAATGACAAAAGACGCTTCTTACAAACTTGCTGGAAGCGGATATGTGCAGTTTCCATCAATAAAGGAAATATCTTCTATTCTTCCAAACGGTACCGAAAGCGAGAATCTTGAATTTTCTGCAGGAGCAATGCTCCGCATTAAAGGTAAAAATGTTTCCTTTGATGCTGAAGATGAAATTCAAGGAGTCTTCCTTGTGACATCAGATTCTACAGAAACTCGAATATCAAACTACAACCGCATTGGAACAAACGTGATTGAGGCTTACATTCCTGCTGTTGCAGCTGGTAGCTATGAAATCAAGCTTGTCACAAAGCCTGGAACAGAGCGATATGAAAAAGCTGTGTCTTCTACAACAATCACTATAACTGCTTAGTTTGGTTTCAGAGGGCTCCCCACAGGGAGTCTTCTGATTTGAAATTCAAAAGATATATATAAGATAAGGAGAAACTTCTTATGAATAAACAGTATGAACGTAAAATAAAAGAAAATAAGCCTGTAGTGGCTATTTGTTATGATTTTGATAAGACTCTTACTCCTGATGATATGCAGGCGCAAGGGTTCATTCAATCTGTTGGTTATGATGTCAGTTCTTTTTGGGAAAAATCCAATGGACTAGCTGAAAAGAATGATATGGATCAGAACCTAGCTTACATGTATACAATGCTTCAAGAATCCGAAGGTAAAGTATTATTTACCAAAAAAAGTCTGAAAGATTATGGCGCAAAAATACAACTTTTCCCCGGTGTAAAAGACTGGTTCGAAAGAATCCGTGCTTATGCGAAAGAAAAAGGTGTTATTGTTGAACATTATATTATTTCTTCGGGATTAAAAGAAATGATTGAGGGAACTGTAGTTGCCTCTTCTTTTGAACGCATTTATGCCAGTTCATTTTATTATAATGAAAAGAACGTAGCTGAATGGCCAGCCCAGGTTGTAAACTATACCAACAAAACACAGTTCCTTTTTAGAATTGAAAAGGGAACTTTGGATATCAATGATTCTGGAATCAACGATTATTTTCCGACAGAAAAGCTGCGTGTTCCATTTAGAAACATTATTTATATTGGTGATAGCGACACTGACATTCCTTGTATGAAATTAGTAAATGCGAATGGAGGGCATTCTATAGGAGTATATAATCCTGAAAGCCAGAAAAAGGATAAAGTGTTTAAGATGATGCACGACAAGCGTATTAAATATTTTGCTCCTGCTGATTACAGTGATGGTTCGGATTTGGATACTCTTGTAAAAGCAATTATTGACAGAACCTTTTATAATGAGTTATTGGAAGACATCCATGTTAAGAATAAAACAGAATATGAACAGGATGAAGCTAATTGCTCAGAAGAGGAAAAGAAAAAGAAATCTTTATTAATTAGTCTGGAAGAAAGCAGCAGTTTTAAAACTACTCACACTGTCATATCAGAACTTCGAAAAATCAATTATTGGAGTCCATATGAAATTGAGTGGTTGATAGACATTGCTCTTTCAAACAATCAGGTAGGCTATATTTTGAATGATAGTGACGTATCCAGATTCTACAAAAGTATTATCGATGGTACGAATAGTGAAAAAGCAACTGAACTGAAGAAAATTCTAGAGGAAGAGTAATTATATGCACTCCATGCCCTCTGTTATTGTACTTGCAAAAAAAGACATTAGTGGAGGGCATTGTTTTGAGATTTCACCCTTTTATTTCAAGAAACGGCTCTGAAGATTCATCAAGCCATTGAATAATCTGATCTTTAACTGTTTCGATTTTTTGTTTAGAGTTTTTTCCTCGTATGGCACATTCCCAAACGAAGCAGACTCGCCAGCACTGTTCTTGGTAATATTTCAGAGTTTCAGCATCACGATTTTTATTTGTTTCAAACTTCTTTTTCCAGAAATCTTGATTAGACTTTGGGAAATGAAAATAACGACAGCTTTCATGAGCATGCCAGAAGCACCCGTTTATGAAAATGACTGCATAGTAGCGTGGAAAAATCAAATCCGGTTTACCTGGGTAGTGCTTGTCACAAATTCTGTAGCGAAAACCAGCTTTGAAAAGGACAGAGCGGATTTGTTTTTCAGGTTTAGTATTTTTTGCTTTTATGTGAGACATATTTTTGTGTCGGTTTTCTGGAGACAGGACATCCATAAATGGAATTATAGCATAGCTATTAAAAAATAGATCAATATTATTTATAATTCAAATAAGGAATGATATAATAAACAAAGAGTTTTTATAAACTCTTTGTAAATGAAGAAAAAAGCAAATCTTTTAGCAGCAATGATCTGAGTAATATATTATCAAAGAAAACATTCAAGAGATTTGTAAAAGCTATACAATATGATATTGTATATATTTTAGAAAAGATAAGAAATTATCTTTTTCAAGTTTTTTTTGATTAAAAAAACTATTGTAGGAAGGATATTTTAGATGCAAGATTTGGAGAGTTTCGAAGAATGGATGATTCTCTCGGCACAAAAGAGTGATTCAACCGCACGACATTACAAAAGTGGCTTAAGTGCTTGTTCAAAGGATTTCCAAAAATGGAATCTTATAAATAAGCCATTAATGGAAATGACATTAAGTGAACTTGATGTAGCTATTCAAAAAGCATTTTTAAGCAGTTCCTTTATCGAAAAGAATACACGTGGAAATTATATGTACAGTAATTCTCTAAAACAGTATAGAATTTTTCTTGCTTCTAATAATGCTATTCTTTTAGATAATAAATATGAACAATATATTGATAATGAAAATAAAATATCAGAGACAGAAAGAAAAGCTGTTATAAGTGCAAGGATTGGGCAAGGAATATTTCGTGAAAGGCTCTTTGAAAAATATGAAGGTCATTGTATAATTACTGGAACCAATGATAAACGTTTACTTTTTGCAAGTCATATACGTCCTTGGGCAGTAAGTTCTAATGAGCAGAGGCTAAGTGTCGAAAATGGTCTATTGCTTAGTCCCCTGTATGATAAACTCTTTGACACAGGTTTAATAACATTTTCCAATGAAGGATATATTATATGTTCAAAAGAACTTTCAAATAAAAATATTGATTTGTTAAAAATTGAAACGAATAAAAAATATGATTTAAAACCATCTTTACAACTTATTGAAAATTTAAAATATCATCAAAGAGTTATTTTCCTTGGCGAAGTTTAATTTTTTGTAGATATATAATATAAATAGAGGTTAATTTATGGAATGTAAGTATACAAGTATTGATCTTTTTGCAGGACCAGGAGGTTTGTGTACAGGTCTTAGATGGAGTGGAATAAAAGCCCTGATAGCTGTTGAATGGAGTTATTGGACTGTACAAACTTATGCGGCTTCCCATGGTGCTGAGATATTTGAATTGGAAAAATACTTAAATAAAACCATGGAAAATCCCGAGCAGTATTTTAAACCAAGTGATAGAACTCTTCTTATTTATGGAGATATTAATAAAGTCGAAGTGCCTCTTATTAAAAAAATCTTAAATGAACGGTTTAATGTAGATAGTGTCGATGTAGTAACAGGTGGCGCGCCATGCGAGAGTTTTAGTATGGCTGGTGATAGAAAAGAAGATGATGATAGAAATGTGCTTTACAAGAATGTATTAAGAATAGCGCGCGGTGTAGATTCAAAAATGTTTTTATTTGAAAATGTAAAAGGGCTCTTTTCAAAGAAATTAAATGGTGTACCAGGTGCTATGTTCAAATATATATGTGAGGAATTTCAGTCAGAAATTGACGGATTACCCTCATATAAATTATGTAGTACAGAACAAAGCAAGGTATTACTAAAAGCAATAGAGTATGGGGTTCCACAGGCAAGAGAACGTGTTTTCTTAGTTGGAGTAAATAGAAAGTATAATTCAACTTATAAATATCCAGAACCGACTCATGGTCCAGATAGACAATTTAAGTATGTAACTGTAGGTGATGCTATTATGGATTTACCACAGATTCAGAAGAATGAAGAATCAGATATATACAGTTTTGATTTAAATACAATTACAGAACCTGCAAGATTAGATTATTTAAATCGAATGAGAGGAACTTTTTCTGAACCTCCTAAAAATATTGGTTATACTGATACTAGTTTATATAATCACAAGGCTCCAGGTCATACTACAAAAATGCTCAATCGTATTAGTGCTATTAAGCCTGGTGAAAATATGAAAAAAGCGTATGAACGATTAGTCGAAGAAGGTAAAGAAGAATTTGCAAAAGAGAATTTCCCAAATAAACTGTACGCAGCTAGAAATAGAAGACTACTTTTAACAGAACCTAGCTTTACTGTTACATCACATTGTTTAGATGAAATGATTCATCCAACATTGAATCGGGCTCTTACGCCTAGAGAGGCAGCTCGTTTGCAATCTTTTCCTGATTGGTATCAATTTAGAGGTCCATTTGTAAAATTTCATAGTGATCCAGAACAAGACCAGTATGAACAAATCGGAGATGCAATTCCACCGTTACTAGGTTATGCATTAGGAAAAGAAATAAATATTACATTGGATAATATTGAAAAGGAAATAAAATAATGTCTGATATTATTTACCGAGAGGGTGACATCCGAATTGTAAATAATGATATTCTCACAACTAGGTCTATAAGAAAAGAAACTGTAGATTTAATTGTAACGTCACCTCCTTACAATCTTGATATAGGTTATGGTTCATATAATGATCAGCTTCCTTATCCAGAATATTTAAAACTCTTTCGGAAATGGATGGCAAAACTATATGACCTTACAAAGCCTGATGGCAGAATGTGTTTAAATGTACCACTTGATAAAAGTAAAGGAGGGTATCAGTCTGTTGGTGCTGATGTTACAACTCTTGCAAAACAAGTAGGGTGGAAATATAAAACTTCAATAATTTGGAACGAAGGAAATATATCAAAGAACTCTGCATGGGGATCTTGGTTAAGTGCATCTGCACCTCATATTATTGCCCCTGTTGAACTCATAATTGTTTTTTATAAACAACAATGGAAAAAAGAAAGCGGATCAAAAATATCTACTATAACAAAAGATGAATTTGTTGAATGGACAAGAGGAATCTGGACGTTTAAGGGAGAAAGTAAAAGAAAAATTGGACATCCAGCACCTTTTCCTGTTGAACTTCCATATCGATGTATAAAGCTTTTGAGTTATGAAGATGATATTATTATGGACCCATTTATGGGTAGCGGAAGTACTCTTTTAGCAGCATTAAAAACGAAACGGCGATGTGTTGGTATTGATATTGACGAAAACTACTGTAATTTAGCTATTAAACGAATTAATGCTGCAATAAAAGAATCTAACCCTTAAATTGTATTTTATACCCCTTTGAGCCTGTAGCATATGTCCATGATAATCCTGTTTCGAATCCTCCTCTAACAGGATAGCCATTATTGTATAAAATATTTTGAACATATTCATCAATTGTATAGGAATTAATACTTTCAATTTCTTCTAATGATTGTTCATTAAAAGGTTTTGTCAATCCGAATTTTATTATTATTTTAGGAAAACGTAAATCATTAGAATCTTCAGGGCAACCTGAAACAACCCATTTTACAAATCTTTTTTTGTAGGGTCTGAGTCTCTGAGTAAGTTCTTCTTTTTCATTGAAGGTAAAATTCTTAGCGGAAGCGTCTCTTTGATGTTTCTCCATTAATTCTATTAATCTACTATCTGTAATACCAATTTCTCGAACGATTGTTGCCACATCAAATTCAGCCATCGCCACTTTAGCAGCTGTACTCTGTTTAACACTAATAGGAAAATATGTTACGTCACCGTTTTGGTATGTAATATCTGCTATTACATCAGTTTTTGAATTTCCGCCTGTATAACGATGTTCAATTATATTAGTTGCAGTTATATTAGAAATCTGTGAGAGATTTGGAAAATATTTAATTAGCGAGGAATAAACATACTCATCTATATCATTTTTTAAGTTGTTTTGTTTTGCTCTTTGTAAAAAATCATTATTATTTAATAATTGAACGCAATAGTCTTCAAAAACATCTCCAATTTTATCTTCTCGTGCACCGTGTCCTAGAAATTGGATTGAATATTGATTAAACAAAGAAAGCAATAATGGTGATTTTTTATACATGCTCATCTCCTTTATAATAGTTAATTTGTAAATAATTCATTGGGATTAATTTCTAAAACTTTTGTGAGTCGTTTTAGAATCAGATATGAAGGATTTCTTTTACCTCTTTCAAGCCCAGAAATATAGGTTCTATCTAATCCTGTTAATTCTGCAAATCTTTCTTGAGATAAATCTTTGTTTTGGCGAAAGTCTCTTAGTTTGTTACCAAGCTTTAATAATTCTTCTGTATCATTTTCCATCTTAAATTCAAATTTAAGCCCATGTAGACGATAAAACAACGGACGATAGTCTACAAAAACAGAAAATGATTATTTTTATTACATGATTCAATTAATAAGAAATGTTTTTAATATTAAACGATTATAGATTATTTCAATTGGTGAGTTATTAGAAATATGGGCTAGTTTTTTATAAGTTACAAGAATAATTTCGAAAAAATAAAATACAAAGTATTAAAAAATTCCGAACCCAAGAAATGACATACTTTTCATAACACGTCCATTGTAAACTGGAAAATCTTCTTTATTCATATAGCCAAATAATTCTTTTACTGCAGCTGAACCAAAATAATTTAATTTATAGTTTTCTGAATAAATACAATTGTAAATTCGTTTGATAAAATCGTCTTTACCATATATTAAATATTTAATAGTTGTTTTGATTTTTTGGAAATCATTAGTACTTAAAAAATCTTTCTTTAGTGTTTCTAACCCACCTTTATGCCATAATCTTGCATCATGAAAAGCATAAATATTACATAAAGCTTCAAACATTTCATCTTGATTTAAGTTTTGAATCTTTGTTTCGCTTCCGAAAACTGTATTTAAAGTATAGTAATTATCAGTGGCATAAGATAAATACTTATTATCGCTTTTTAAGAAATCTGGTTTTAATGTTCTTACAATATTGCCTATTTTTTGCTCGATGTATTCTTCTCCAATATTCCATTCTTCTTTTGAGTATTGTGTTTCTCCTAACCAAAATAAGAATCGATCAACTTCAATACGTAATGGAGCAGATCCCCAGCGACGATCTTCTGAAACCATATACATTCTTTCAAGTTTTCTGAAGGCTTGTACATATAAAATATATTTCTTCTTAAAGTCTTCAATAAAAGAATCTTTTTTGGATTTTTCAGCACCACCAATTACATTCTTAAAAGAAACTTCACCCAACTCTTTTGAATAATCCTTAAATCCAGGAATTTTCCGTTGATTTAATTCTATAAATTTATTTAAGACATCTGATTCCAAAGGCATAGCCTGCTCCCAGTAATCATTGAATAAAGAATCTAGTTCATCAAATAATTCAGCATCTTCTTCAACATCTACTTTTAAATTAATTTCATTATTTGTAGTTAATGCATTTTTAGTAAGATTTGAAGAACCGATAAAAGCACAAACGTTTGGGATTAAATATAATTTTGGATGAAAATATGTTGATGTATAATAACAAACCTTAACATTTGGTTTCTTATAAATACGAGATAAAGCTTCTGGGGATGTGCCATCATTAAGTCTAACTATTAAATCAATAGAACATCCATTCTCAAGCATTTTTTCTATTTCATTATATTCAGTAAAGAAAGCAACTGCTATTTTTACACGTGTATTTTTGCATACTTCATTAAGAAAAAACTTTAGATTATCAGGTTTTCCAAGATTATTTCTATTAGTAATAAGTTTCATAATGGTCTAATTCCTTAATTATTTACATAGACTTCATCAAGTATACGATTACGGAATTTATCATCCATAATAAAGGTATACAATATTGGCTGATGTGCATAACGATAGCCACTGTTGTTTTTTGTACGATATAATTCTTTTTCAACAGCAGATTCCCATTCAGATATTGTTTTTGCATTTAAAGCAAATGAACCAGAAGCTGTATTGTACCGACACCAGGCGGCCTCATTCTGTTTATGAGTTGTAAAATGTGTTATTTTATATAAACCTTCATTTTTTGCATTCTCTTCATCGAAATCTAATGGCATAATAAGATTGATTGTAGGTTCTTTTTTTTCTAAAGGATATATGATATATCGTTGACCAATAGTAATTGCAATTTGATATCGACCACCACAACATGTGATACAAAGCCTATTATTATCATTACTGATATTATATTTTGTGAGAATATGTTTCGCTAAAGAACAGAAAGAAAGGAGCCAATCTTTGTCTATGTAATGTTTAAGGACAACATTCTTTAAGAAATCTTCATCTACTTCATAACTTTCTTTTTTGGGTTTCTTATATTTACAATTAATTATATTGTTATTAACCATTAATAATTCTTTTGATGAAGTTGAATTTGGCTTAGGTTTATAAGATTTTATTTTTTTCTTCAGTTCTTCAATATTAATTTCGGCAGAAAACTCCCACCAAGAGTCAAACCATTTTGATAATTCAATGATTTTATCGGGCTCATCGATTAGAACTGATAGTTCATTATTTTTGTTAATTCCGGAATATGTAAAATTCGAAGAACCAAATAATGCTTGTTTATTTGAAATAATAGCTTTTGAATGAAGGCCTGAATAATGTCTAATTTTATTTAAATTATTTTCAATGAATAATAATGCTGAATTAATATCATCTTTATTTTGTAATGAAGAAAACAATGCATTTATATCAGTTATTAATTGAAAATCTGTACATTGAGAAACTATTGCCTCTTTTAAATACGAGATTCCAATATAAGGACAGGCAATCTTTATGTTTTCGTTTGTAACAATTGTTGTTATTGACTTATCAAAAATAGAAGGATCATTTTTTGTTGCTGGTGTATGATATATTAATTCCATAGTATCTAAATTATAACATGTTTTTTAGATTTAGGATGAAAATTAGTCTTTTAAGAACTATGAGAAATATCAATCCTTGAAAAATCATCAGCGGTTTTTGCAGTAACTGCTTTTCCCTTAATAAACTTGGCTTTTACACGAATAGTTTTTCCGCGCATTTTTGTGTAACGTACATCTCTGAAAGTCATAAAGTAAGTGCCTTTTATATAAGGTGATTTTTCACCACCGCTTCTAATGATTTCTTTAATATCTTCTGATGACGAAAGTCTGCAAGTTCTTTTTGGTAATTCATTTACATTCATATCTTCAGGAAGACCATCAATAATACATTCAGGATAACAGTCCATGTACATAATTGTATTGATACATAGCTGGAATGCTTTTACTTTTAATTTTGCTTTTTCTTCCTTACTTTTTAAGAAGAATTGGTAAGCATCGTCTGTAATTTCAAATCCGCCAGTATCATCTTTGCAACAGATTGTAATTAAGTGGTTGTCATATAACATGAACTTAAAGGCATAGCTGTATTCTTCATCTGGAATTCGAACAGCAAAGCAATAAACGCTTACTTCTATATTTCCATGGTATGTGTCTGACCACATAATTTCTTTGGTTCCATTTTCTTGAACAAACTCTTTTACAGAATCTACTCTTATTTTCATGTTTTCAAGAACTTCTTTTAGTTTCTTGTCTAAAAAGAAAACATGTAAAAATTCTTTTTTATAATCACTAAGCCAGAGTTCCCATGCACGTAGAGAAATCATTTTGCTGCCGTTATCTGGATCACGTTTTAATGCAGTTTCATATTTATCATGGATAACGGTATATATGTCAACAGCAGAAGCATATGGAAATTGATTTTTATAATCAAAATACTGATTCCAGCACATCCTTAAAACGGATCCGTATTTAGCTTTTTTCATTCTGAGACCTCTTTCTGATTTTTCTTTTTTGCTTTCTTCTTTATAATTTTATTTTCAATTGTACATAATATTTTCTTTTGTCGGTCATCAAGATTTGTTTTTAAAATATACCAACCATCATCCATTTCTTTATAGCAATTTATAAGAAAATCAAAATCATCAGATTTTAATAGTTTCCGAATATCTTCAATAATCTTTGGACTGTATCTCTCATGAACTTCCTTAAAATGCATATAAATAATGAATTTTTTATAAATCATCAGAAGGTCAGCAACTTCTGTATTATTTCTTTCTTTAATTAAATTATACTCTTTGGAATCAAATTGTTCCCAAATACCAGTGGATGCTTTTCGTTCAGTTTCTATATTAAATTTTTTAATAATATCATGAGTAGATTTTGTTTTTAGCATGTTTCCCTTATTCTTAAATAAAGGAATAAATATATTTTCAAAATCTAAGAATCGACCTTTATAAAAAATATCAAACAATTCACTTTCAGATTTAAGATTGTATTTCTTTGAACGAGCAAAAAGATATTGAATGTCAGCTCATTGAATTCCTATTCCTGCATAAAATAATTCAGCTTGATTATTACTCTTATAAATAAGTTTCCAAGATTCATCAATGAATTTTAAGATATCGGTAAGCATCGTTTTTTCATCACTTTTATATTCCCATATCCAAAATTCTTTTGTTACATTTCTTTTATCATTATTGGGTAGCATTGGGAAATATTTTGTAAGTGTACCGCCAATAAGAAAATGACCTTCTTTGTATGGATTAGCTTTTAATTCTCGTCTACCTTCTCGATCTTTTTCTGGTACGTAAAATTCCAAATCAAAAAATATAATTTGCGTTTTTTCAGGATGATAATCTAAATGCTTATTCGTCATAATAAAAGTATAACAAAGCATAAATCATGGGTAAAGATTTAATTTAATATGAACTGCAGTGAATCAATATGGCAGATAATATTTTAAAATCTTATTTTTTCGATTAATAACTTTAAGAACCTGTGCTATAATTAAGTAATCAGGAAAAAGTAAAAAGGACATCATCTTTTAACTTTATTGATAAAGAATTCCATTAGAAAGAAGTTGTAAAAAATGTTATAGATCAAATCAACGTGCAAAAAAAAGTCTTAACCGGAGCGTTTCAAGTTTAAGTAATTTAAGGAGATATTATGTTAAAGATTATAGGTAACATTCAAGATGAGTATAAGAATAATATAAGTAATGAAATAATAGAATTTTTTGAGAAAAATTATCCAACTATTACTGGTGAAGCATATAAGGGATATCCTATTTATGTTGAAGAATTTACTAATAAAAAGATTTGTATCGATTTAGCACTAATTACTATACGAGGAGTTTTTATTCTAAATATTTTAGAAGATTCAGTTTTTGATTATGGTGAAATACAAGATGAAATATATCTGAAAATAGAAAATAAATTTAAGAAATATAAACCTCTTGTCGAGCATCGTAAATTAACTTTTGAAATTATTACAATAACTTATTGCGAAAAACAAATGCAAGCAATTGAAGGAAATAATCTATGTAATTCAATTACATCATTAGGCAGATTTTTCGAAGAAAAGTTATCACCTATCGATATGCCTGAATCTCAGTATTATAATATAATCTCCGGTATACAAGAGGCATATTGCATAAATAATGTTGGTATTCGTCCTGAAGTAAAAGAAAATACAAAAGCGTTTTTTATTCAGCAATTAGCAAAAAGGATAGACAAACATGATACTTCTCAAATGAACGCCATTTTAACGGATTCTCCTGGAATTCAACGAATTAGAGGGATGGCTGGAAGTGGTAAAACAGTCATTCTAGCTCGTAAAGCAGTTGAGTTACATATGGCACATCCAGATTGGAATATTGTTGTAGTTTATTCAACAAGATCATTAAAGAATCAACTTGATTTCTTAATTAATAAATTTTATTCGATTCGAAATGAAGGTCATAAAATTGATCCTACAAAGTTGAGGATTATGCAAACCTGGGGTGGAGTAAATACTACGGGTTTATATTACGAAATATGTTTAAGACATCATGTAACACCAATGAACCTTAATGATGCAAAAATGATATATAGAGGGATAGAAAATCTTTTTATACCAGTTTGCGAAGATTTATTATCAAAAGTAAAAACATTTGAACCAATGTATGACTGTATTTTGATAGACGAAGCTCAAGATTTCGATAAAAATTTTTTTAAGCTTTGTTATAAAGTATTAACACAAGAAAAAAGACTTATATATGC
>CAKUWD010000029.1 GCA_934699065.1 uncultured Treponema sp. | reverse complement strand
CCCCTTCTCCTAGGGGCTATGCCCCTAAAACCCTAGAACCTAAAACCTAACACCTAGAACCTCAAAAAGAGGCCATTATGAAAAAATTATTCCTTATAACAATCAGTCTCATTCTCGCAACAATTGGGCTCACAGCCGAAGGCGGAGTTGATTTTGCTGGTGATATCGAAACTCTCTGGGGAGTAGGAGCTCCCTGGACAGACAAAGACGCAAGTGCCGGCCGATTTACTTTAGGAAGAACCTCCTTCACCGGAAAACTAGATGCTTATTACGGAAACAGTTCTGCCTACGCAGAAGCAAGTCTTTCTTATGATGCAACTGGCGCAATAAACGGCGGCTTTTCTTCGGGAAATCTGGGGAACGGTTTTGACCTTTCTCTTGGAGAGCTCTGGCTGGATTACACTGATTCCTTCTGGGGAATCAGAATTGGCCGCCAGAAAACTGCCTGGGGTAAGGCCGACGGAATAGACATCACAAATGTTTTGTGTCCATCAGATATGAGCAGCTTTGCTGCAATGACAGGAGACGATTCAAAGCTTGCAGTAGACGCAATCCGACTTTCTATAAGCGGAAACCAGTTTACAGCTGATGCTTACTGGATTCCATTTTTCACACCGGCAGCACTCCCGCTCGAAGAAAAAAATCCTCTTCGGAAATATTTAATTCCGTCTAATATAAAATTTTCTCTGGGGCAGGGACAGGCTCTTACTCTTCCAGTTAGTGTCGGATCAATCCAAAAACCCGAACTCGCAATCTGGAACGGGGAATACGGTTTAAAGCTTTCGGGATATTTTTCTTTGCTGGACCTTTCTCTTTATGGTTTTTATGGCTGGGATGATATTCCAATCATGGAATATTCAATGCAGTCTGCAAATCCCACAACAGGAATTCCTTCCGGTATAATCATAAATGGAAATTATAAACGCATGGCAATGATTGGTATGGATGCAGCGCTTCCAATCGGGGCAACAGTTCTTCGTCTCGAGGCTGCCTTTTTCCCACAGCGCCATTTTCAGAAATCTAATGGTGGTTCTCTCCAACGAAATCAGATTTCTGGTCTTGCAGGTATAGATTGGATGCCAAGCGGCTGGACTCTGACTGCACAGTATTATTGTGAATATGTGATGGACAGTCTTGAGTCTCTGGATCGCAAGAATGCATACACTCATGGCGCAACACTGAGTATCTCAAAATCACTTGTAAACGAAACTCTGGAACTTAGTTTTTCTGGTCTTATAGGTTTCAATGATTTTGATAGCATGCTTTCTCCTGCAATAAACTATAGTCTTTCAGATCAAATCAATGTTGGAGTAAAAGCTTTTATCTTTATTCCGGGGCCGGAGCGTAATGGAAAGTACGGAGCCTACAAAGATTTAAGCAGTCTATGTTTGAACGCAAAGTTTTCTTTCTAAGTTATATTTTTTGAAGGGCACGGGACGATTAATCCCGGGTTCTTCAAAAATTTCGGCTGCGACAGAAGCAAAATCTGACAGAAAACAATTCTTAATCTGTGAAAAATTCATCGATTTTTATGTAAGTAATCATGGAATTTTATGTATAAATGAACTTTAGTTTCGTGTAACTGCATATATATAATATATGTGAGTAATTTTATGAAACGTTTATTTATATGTATTTCGATTATATTTTTAGGTGTCGCATTATTCGCAGAGAAGAATTCTGATCTTCCCCGTTATAAAGGTTTTGCTATAGGGGGAGATGTATTTGGTCAGGTTCCTATAGGAGATTATTCTCAATTTGCAAATGCAAATATGGGGTTGTCTCTGGCAGGTGAATATACTTTTCCTTTAAATCTTCCTATGAATATGGATTTAGGCGCTGGTATTCGTGCAGAATATGGCCATGTTTTTCCAAAGTCAAATACTTCCTTAAAATCTGATGAAGAAATCAGAGCGTTCGCAAACATCTGGCTTAGAATCCCGTTCAAATTATTTAATCAATATTTTGCTTTTCAGCCGGAAGTAGGCGGTGGCCTTTCAACCTTTTTTACAAAATATCAGATTGACGAAACAGAAAAAGACGGAACTTATCTTTCGCCGTTTATTAGTATTGCACCTTCGTTACGATGGATTCCTTCGGCATTACAGAATCTTGAAGTTGAATTAGCTCCTCTTTTTACAATTGTTCCTGAAAAAGAAAAATCTACAAATATGTTAGGTCTTCGGCTTGGTGCAATCTGGCATTTTGAAATGAAAAATGAAGCTATGATTGATGAAACCGCAGCTGAAGAAAAGCGTAAAGTAAAAGAAGCAAAAAAAGCTGAGAAGGCCGAAAAAGCACGATTAGCAGAAGAAGAAAAGGCTCGTCTCGCTGCAGAAGAAGAGGCAACCCGACTTGCTGCTGAAGAAGCAGAAAAGGCACGCCTTGCAGCAGAAGAGGATGAGAAAGAACGTCTGGCAGAAGAAAAACGTCTTGCAGACGAAGCAGAAAGACAGCGACTCGAAGAAGAGCGACTTGCAGAAGAAGAACGTAAGCGAGCTGAAGAAGCTGAGAAGCTTCGTGTGGCAGAAGAAGAAAGAATCGCTACCGAAGAGGCTGAGAGAGCTCGTATTGCTGCAGAGGAGGAAGAAAAGGCTCGTCTCGCAGCAGAAGAAGAGGCAACCCGACTTGCTGCTGAAGAAGCTGAGAAGGCCCGTCTTGCCGCCGAAGAAGAGGCAGCACGTCTTGCAGCAGAAAAGCCGGTTACAAGCCAGTCAACTGCTGAAGAAGAAAGTGAACCTGTGATTGAAGAAGACGAAGACGAAACTGAGGAATATACTCCAACAAGTGTTCGACTCGGTTTGAAAAATATCCTCTTCTTCAGTAAGAATGGTGCGGTATTCTCTGGCCTAAGCCGCAAACAGATTGCCCAGAATGAAAGAACAATCGACGAAGCAGTTGCTCTCATCAAAGAACATCCGGGTTGTCATGTTCTTATTGAAGGTTATGCAAACAATATCAGCGGTACAGAAAAAGAAGACAGAACCGCCTGTATGCCTTTGAGCCTCTGGCGTGCTGAATACATAAAGAAAGAACTGATAAAACGTGGAATAAAGGCAGAACAGATTGAAACTGTAGGAAGGGGTGGAGCTGATCCTCTTGCTGGCAGAAAAGATCGGGATAACTGGTGGAAGAACCGCCGTGTAGAATTCGTAATAACTTACTAAGCGAGGAAAAAATGAAGAAACAGAATAATCATATTTTAGTTATTATCAGTACAATTCTTATATGTATTTTTACTTTGCTCATTAATTCTGCATGTTCGAGCCATCTTATAGATATAGACTCTAATACTATAGTCGCTGCTGGAACTCAGACGCTTCCTGAAAATACAAATGACACACCAGAGAATACACCGGAAACTCCAGCAGAAACGCCTGAAAATCCAGAAACCCCTGAAGGCACTCCAGAAAATCCACAGCAGCCCCAGCAGCCAATTCCACAGCCGCCGCAGCCTCAGCAAAGAAGTTATTTTTCACTTCAGTCAGATCCAAACGGTATAAAGCTTATTCTTGATGATGATGTTACTTTACAGGAAAATGCGGGATCTTCAATGAACGTTGAAGGACTACCTATTCAAATAAGTAATATGGATTGGACAAAGAAAGAATTTGTTTATCCATTTACCACACAAGGACAAACTTATAATGTTAAGCTTTCTGCAAACATAATTGTTGATGATGGAACTCCCGGTGGTAATTATAAATGGATAACAAATACACTGGAATGTGTCGCAGGTGGTGGGATTGATTATACTCAGTATATAAATCCTGAGCCGCTCTTAAATATGCAGGTAGACGTAAATTATAATGGCAGCTATTTTATTGTGGATTGTGTTGCAAATACAGGAACTATTTTTATAGATTCAACTCCTATTAATTCACCTACTGTTGAAGTTGCCTTACTTATAGGAAAAGCAGATTGGTCTAATACAAGGTGGGGTGGTAACCATCTGCTGTCAATTCCCGAGGAGATTACAAATAGTAACAGCTCCTTTACAGTAACTTTTACTCTTTCAAATCTTTCAGATTGGGCAAATCATGATTATAAATATTGGGCTTCTGTAGCTCCTCATTTTTATTTTGATGGATATGGAGATACTCAATTTGAAATTACTCCTATATCAAAAACCGCAGAAAAAACTTACAATCCTTAAAGACTTCATTTGGTCAGCTTTGCCAGGTTATATACATGTTTGTTGAAACTAATTCAGTAGAATGATATCTTAGTCCAGATAATTGAATTTGATGCTGAAAAATCAACAGTTCAAGACAATAATCGGCTCTTAGATAAAGCTCTTAAAAGTTTTTATTCTGATGCTTTTGTTTTTGATTTCTATAAGACCGTCTTGCTGCATTTTTCCAAGCTCGCGCGAAACAGCACTTCGGTCGGCGTTTATGTACTGTGCAATTTTTTCGCGTGTCATATTGAGTTGAATAATATTAGACTTCTGAATATTCTGCTGGTTGGAAAGAAATAAAATAAGTTTTTCGCGGAGAGAAGAGCGTGATAAAATATGAATTTTTTCATTTAGCAGTTTGTTATTTTTTGAAAGAATAGAAATCAGATTTTCAAGAATAATCATCTTATATTTACAGTTGCATGAATTAGCAAAATCTTTTGACGTTATATGAAGAAACAATACGTTTGTTTTGCCGGAACTTGTAACAAAGATATTTTCATCTTTTTCAAAGGCTTGAGAGACACCGAACAAATCTCCAGAATATGCTGTTCTGACTAAGACCGTACTTCCATCTGGAAATATCTGGTTTATGTGAACACAACCATCCAATATAAGTCCTGGAAGGAAATTTTCTGATTTAATTCCGTAGATAGCTTCTTCGTTTGCAAAAGTTTTTTGAAAACCGCCCAAACATTTTATCGCGTTTGGAATATCAACTGGCGGAATCCGCTCAAAGAGTTTCGTTTTTGAGATTTTTCTGAAATCATAGAAATAGGTCATTATAGCAACATCTACAAATAAAAAGAACTTTTTTGTTGCAGTAGCAACAGTTTTGTCTGTTGATGTATGTTAATCTATTTTTTAAAGTTAGTAAAGACTAACAAATTAAAATACAAGAGGAGTTGTATATGAAAAAAGCTCTCATAATGGGATTTTTTATGACTGCGGCATTATGTGCATTTGCTGCACCAAAAAAATCAAAGCAAACCGTGATTCGCGTTGGCATTCCAAAAGCGCCGCCGGCACTTCCAATTATCAGAATGATTGATTCAAATGCACTCGGCGACAATGTGAAAATCGAATTCACAATTTGGGATTCTCCTGAACAGCTTATTGCAATGATTCAGGGCAAAGAACATGATATGTTTGCATTTCCTTTGACTGTTATTGCAAAGCTTTATAACAAAGGCTTGCCTGTCGTTCTGACAAATGTAAATACCTGGGGTGTAACATATTTCTTGACTACAGATCCTGATTATAAAGGCTGGAGTGACTTAAAAGGGAAATCTGTTTATATCCCTCTTAAATCTTCGCCGCCAGATGCGCTTACCCAGTATTTTATTGGCAAGGCAGGTCTTGTTCCCGGAAAAGACGTTGAGCTTGTGTATATGTCTACACCAGAAGTAAGCCAGATGCTTGTTAGCGGCAAAGCAAAATATGCTACGCAGATAGAACCGCAAGTTACGGCCGCAATGATTCAGAACAAGAATGTAAGAATTGCTACAAGCTTTGAAAATGAATGGCAGAAAGCAACAGGCAGCAGCACCATGGTTCCGAATGCTGGTTTCGGCGGCAGAAAAGACTATATCAAAAAGAATTCTGCGCTTATAAAGAAATTTGAAACTGAATATGAAAAAGCTTTGAATTGGGTTCTTGAAAATCCGGAAGAAGCTGCAAAGCTCGCAGAAGAAAAGCTCGGTCTTAAGGCAAAGATAGTTCAGATTTCTATTCCAAGAATGGGCCTGTACTATAAGAATGCCTATGAAGCAAAAGCAGAACTCGATGAGTTCTATACTCTATTGAATGATTTTGACAAAACAATGATTGGCGGAAAACTTCCTGATGAAGGCATGCTTTATAAGAAATAAGCTGATAGCCGCCGGAATTGTGATTGCAGCCTGGCAGATTCTTTCTATGATTTATCCGCCGGTTGTAATTCCAAAGATTTCTGCTGTTATTAAAGCTGTAGCTGAGATTATATGCACGAAAGATTTATGGAATGAGATTCTGCGAACTTGTTTCAGACTTGTTAGCGGCGTTCTGCTAGGCATTGTCTTTGGTGCGGCAACAGGCTTCTTTAACGGTGTAAATAAAACATTCCGTGAAATCAGCATAAATTTCATAAAGCTGTTGCAGGTTATTCCGCCTGTAGCAATTTTGATTCTTACAATTGTGTGGCTTGGCTACAACGGAAAACCTGCAATAGCGATTACAGCTGTGGCAGTTTTTCCGACTATCGCAATTACGGTGCAAGATTCAATCTTGAACTTAGATAAAAAGCTTTTGGAAATGGCTGAAATTTTTTGTTTTTCTAAATCGAAGAAAATCAAGCTGATTATCTGGCCTTCAATAAAGCCTATGGTCTGTTCGGGGTTGAAAATTGCGCTGGGTACTGCATCAAAAACTGTGGTTATGGGCGAAGTGCTTACAACAGCGACAGGAATCGGCGGACAAATATTAACGGCAAGGCTGAATATTGAAAGTGAGAAAATAATTGCATGGACAATAATTTCTGTGCTTATTTACCTGCTGTTGGGCAAACTTGCGGCTTTGATTTTCCGCGAAAAGAATGGTGACAAAAATGCTTAGAGTTTCAGAAATAAGAAAATTCTATAATCACAACAAGATTATAAGCAATTTATCTTTTACTGTAGAAGACGGCGAATTTGTCGCAATTGTCGGGCCGAGCGGCTGCGGAAAGACGACGCTGCTGAATATAATTTCGGGGCTTGAAAAAGATTTTTCTGGTTATGTCGAAAAGTCTTGCGAAAAAATCGGTTATGTCTTTCAAGAAGACAGAATCTTGCCGTGGCTTACAGTCTTTGAAAACATAAAGATTGTCAATGAAGGCAGGGCTGATTCTGATGTAATGGAATTAATCAATCTTGTTGGGCTGGGCGGTTTTGAGAATTATCTGCCAGATGCGTTAAGCGGTGGAATGAAGCAGAGATGTGCAATAGCAAGGGCTTTATACTTTGGCAGTGAAATCCTTTTGATGGATGAACCGTTCAAATCTTTGGATTATATCCTCAAGCAAAAAATGCTCGATGATTTGCTCGAAATCCATAAAACTCAGAAAAACTCAATACTGCTTGTCACGCATGATATTGAAGAAGCTCTTACTGTCGGCGACAGAATCCTCGTTTTTCAGAAAAACCCATGCAGACTTGAAAAAACAATAAATCTGTATGAGCTGAAGAATAAGGAAAATTATGATCCATCTTTAATCAAGAAGGAAATCTTAAGCCTTATAGCTTAGGGGGAAATATGAGCCGTTTCTTTTCATCATTTGATGATTCTAAAACTTTTTGCCTGGGCAACTGTATAAGCGTATCAAAGCAGCTGATTAAAAGCAAAAGACTTTGTTCGTCAGAATATTTCGATTTGACCTTATATTCATTTGGCGACGGCGAAGGAATAACATGGCAGACTATGCCGGGCGATATAATTTTATATGTCGTACAAGGCAGGGCTGTTTTTGAAGTTGACGCTGAAAATGGCGGCGTAAACAGATTTGAAGCAAAGTGTGCAGATGCAATATTTGTGCAGAGCGGAAAAAGATTTCAGATAAGCGGCTGCGGGGAATATAAGCTGCTTTTTATGATTGTAAATAAAGGAGAAAAAGATATGTTCATTAAGAATTTTGAGCAAGGAAAGGTTGTTGAACTTAAAAAACAAATCGAAGTGGAAGCTGGAACCATTGTGAGTAAGACGCTTGTAAATAGCAATTTTATGACAATGACGCTCTTTGCTTTTGATGCAGGGCAGGGTGTTTCTACACATGCTGCGCCAGGTGATGCTTTTGTTGTCTGTCTTGAAGGAAAGGCTGAAGTTGAGCTTAACGGAGAAAAGCTTTCGATTCGTGAAGGTGAATCTTTGATTATGCCTGCAAATGCACCTCATGCAGTGAAAGCAGTTGAGCCATATAAAATGCTTTTAACTGTTGTAAAAGCGTAATTATTTTTTGGAGCTTGAAATATGGAATTAGAAGAGCCATTTGGAATTGGCGTTGATATCGGAAATTCTTCTATAAAAATTGCAGTGCTTAATCAGAAGAAAATTGTGTATTCAGATTATAAAATTCACAGAAATGATATTTGCGGAACTTTTTTAAAGATGGTCTCTTCAATTCCAGATTCTATAAAAACTTCTGTCAAATATGGAAGTGCCTGCGGAATTTTTGCAAATCTTTTGTTCGACAGCATTGAAAACCCGATGGAATGTCTTTTAAAAGGTGTCACAACCTTTTTCCCGGAAGCTGCATCAATTGCAGAGATTGGCTCTCAAAATTCGCAGTTCATTTCTGGCTTAAAGACCGGTGATGTAAAATTCTCAGGCAATAAAAACTGTTCTGCCGGAACAGGTTCTTTTTTTGAAGATCAGATGGCACGGCTCGGCACAAAAATAGAAGATTATTCGGATTTTGTTAGAAAAGCTGATTCAGTGCCTCGTCTTGCAGGGCGTTGTTCTGTTTTCGCCAAAACTGACATTATTCATCTTCAGCAGGAAGGTGAAAAAACTGAAAATATCTTGAAAGGCCTTGCATATTCAGTTGTGAACAATTTCAAAGGAACAATAGTTCAGAATGCTCCTGTAGAAAAGCCGGTGTTTTTTGCCGGCGGCACAAGCTTGAATCTTGGCGTGATTCAAGCTTTTAAGGATGTCTTCAGGCTTTCTCAAGATGAATTTATTTACGGAAACGAAAGTTGCATTGTTCAGGCTTGCGGTGCGGCATTGTTTGCACTAGAAAAGAAACAGCAATTTTCTTTAGAAGAAGCAGTAAAAAAGAACCTGAAAGTAAATCAGCCGGTTTCATCGGGCAAAAATTTGCTTAAGCCATTGAAAGATTGTTACCCCAAAGAGAACATGCACGAAACTGTGCCGCTTGTTCCGGGTGAGCCCTTGTTTTTGGGTATTGATGTAGGCTCAACAAGCACGAATTTTGTTTTGCTCAATCAGAATAATCAGATTGTCGATTTTCAGTATTTCAAGACACTTGGTAATACTGTTCAGGCTGTTCAAAAAGGTTTTGATTCTTTGCAAGAACGCTTCGGTAAGCTTAACATCGTTTATTCAGGCGTAACAGGTTCAGGCAGACTCAACATTTCCAGGAAATTCAATATTCCTGTAGTTCATGATGAAATTACGGCACAATCAACCGGCACATTATTCTTGTGCCCAGATTGCGACACGATTTTCGAAATAGGCGGACAAGATGCAAAATTCATAAGCTGCAAAAACGGAATGGTCGACGATTTTGCTATGAACAAGGTTTGTTCTGCAGGAACAGGCTCTTTTATTGAAGACCAGGCGGAGCTGTTGGGGCTTTCTGCTGGAGAATTAGGCATGAAAGCGTTTGATTCTGAAAACCCTTGTGTGCTTGAACAGCGTTGCACCGTCTTTATGAAGACGAGCATTTCAAATCAGCTTGCGGTAGGAAAGCTGCTGGAAGATATTTGCGCAGGGCTTTGCTATGCTGTGGTGAACAATTATCTGCATAAAGTTGTCGCAAACAAAAAAATCGGAAACAAAATCTGCTTTCAGGGCGGGCTTGCTTATAATCATGGAATTATTGCAGCTTTTAAAAACTACTTTGGAGATAAATTTAGTATAACGCCATATTTCAGCGTAACAGGCGCGCTAGGAATGGCGCTGCTTGCAAAAGAAGAAGCTGCAAATTCAAAAAAACTGGAAAATGACACAAAGCTGATAGAACTGAACAAGGCTTTGTTTGATAATATCAGAAAAGCGACTTTCGGCTGCTATAAAGGTGTGTTTACACCCGGCAAAAAAACAATCGGAATTCCGCGCTCTTTAATGATTTATAAGCTTTTTCCGTTTGCTTATACTTTCTTTTCAAATTTAGGTTTTAACGTAAAGCTTTCTGATGAAACTTGCGAAGAAACCGTACAGCAAAGTCAAAAGCTTGTAAGAGAGGAAACTTGCTTTCCTGTAAAGCTTATGTATGCTCATATTCAGGAGCTTGTTGATGCCGGTTCAGATTATATTTTTATGCCGTCCGTTTATACGATGATGCATAAATTCTCAAATCTGAAAAACAATTATGGCTGCATGTATATGCAGACAGCCGCCAAATTCGTAGCGGAAAATCTTGAGCTGGAACAAAAAGGAATAAAGCTGATAAATCCTGTGCTGCAAATGGATATGGGTGCGCCGCACATGGTTAAATCGATGCTGAAAATCGGCATAAAGCTTGGAAAAAATCCGCTTTTGTGTCAGAAATCTTTGCTGAAGGCTGGAATGGCTCTTAAGAAAGCTGAAAAAATGCAGGAACAAGACGGCAAGAATTTCTTGCAGCATGTTTCTGCTGAAGATAAAGTTCTTGTGCTTATTACGCGGACTTATGGGCTTATAGATTCAGTTTTGAATATGGGCTTGCCGGAATTGCTTATTGAGCGCGGCTGCAAGGTTATTACGCTTGGCAACCTTGAAGGGCATAATGTCGATATTGCAAAGAATTATAAGAACCTCTATTGGCCGTTCAGCCAGCACATTTTGAGCGGCTCTCATATTATAAGAAATACGCCGAATCTTTATGCTGTTTATCTGACAAATCATGGCTGCGGCCCGGACACGATGATTAGCCCGCTTTTTTCTGAGATTATGGGAGACAAGCCCTATCTTCAGATTGAAGTTGATGAGCACTATTCTAAAGTCGGGTTGATAACGCGCATAGAGGCATTTTTGTCGGCAATAAGCAAAACTGAAAATAAGATTTACGCTGAACAACCTGTGAAAACGCCTGTTCTCGAAGATTTGTCTGATTTAGACAAAAACTATCCTGTGTTTATACCGCATTATGAGTTTATCAGCGGCTATATTTGCGATGAACTTTGCAAAGCAGATTTTAATGCGCAAGTTCTTTCTCCTTCAGATGAAGAAAGCCTTGAGCTTGGAAAAACAAATACAACTTCTAAAGAATATGTAAGCTTTATTAGCCTTCTTGGTGATGTATTGAAATTTGAAAAAGCACATCCTTATTCTGCTCAAAAAAAACAGCTTCTGCTTTTTCAGACTGAAGGTTCAGAAACAGACGGCTTTTATGCAACGGTTATCCGCTCAAAGCTTGATGCTCTGGGGCGCGATGACATTGTAATTGTCGCACCTAAGCTGGAACAAATTATTTTTGCCGATAATGAGCTTTTCGAAAGCTTCTGGTCTGTTTTATGTAAGACGGATAGGGCTCTTAAAGGAATTTGTTCGAGCAAGACAAACTCGGCACGGCTTTTGCTGACAGGTGAGCCGTTTGTTATGCTAAATAAAGCAGCCTCAAGCTTCTTTACGGATTATCTTGATAAAAAAGGTTATGTCTATAAATTCAGCTCTATCTGTGAATATATGATTTTCTTGTGGGGCGATGCTTTGCGTTTTAAGAACAAACTTGATGCAGACCGATTGAAACTGGCAGTTTGCAGGCTTAAAAAGCTTTCCAAAGATTTTCCTCAAATAAAAAAGCTTCGCCGTGCCGCCGACTCTCAGTTCAAATTACTTTCCGGGGCAAATGCACGATATAGATATGCAAAAAGAAAAATTGCTGAACCTGATGTGTCTGCTGTCATAGAGATGATCCCTATGTATGAAAATACGCAGACAATCTTGAACATGAACGGCGAAAAACAGCAGCTGCCTTGCTTTCAGGCATTGTTCGACGGAAATTATAACGCAAGCCTATATGAGAAACTTGAAGCGTTTGTGCATTATGCCGTAAAATGAATACGGTAGAATAATAAAAGAGCATAAAAGAGCAGGCTTCTTGCATAAGAATCTCAAAGAGAATATGATGATTACGTGTTAGTTTTCACTAACAATTTTGAATTTTATATGCCTGATTTGCAAGGGCTGGAGGAAAGAATGTCATTCACTGATAATTTTGGGCATCCGCGTGGTTTGCTTGGCCGCCTTATGCTTGTAACAATGGAAAAAGAACATCTGCCGATGGCAAAATGGGCGTTCAACCTTTTTGAAGTTCCGCAAACAGGCACAATCGTAGATTTGGGGTGCGGCGGCGGCTCTTTCGTGATAATCAACAATTACGGCTCGCCTGATATCGATTGGGAAAAGAAAGTTCCGTGCATGACGCGCTACACTGCCGAAGAAATCAAAGTGCTTCTTGAAAGAGCCGGTTTCTGCAATGTGTCCGTTGAAAAAAACGGAACTCTTTTCTGCGTAGCTGGCAAAGTTCCTGCGTAAAACAAGAAGGTGTTTGAAGCAGCAATCATTTCGCGCTTTTAATCTTTTTCATAGTGCCTGCGACAACTGCAAGAGCGAATATGAACGAAGCTATGTCGGCGGCGGGCTGAACACAGAAAAGGCCTGCCTGTGCGCTCAAACCAGACGCGCTGAAAAGCGGCGGCAGGGCGAAAAGCAGCGGAATGTAGAAAATGCCTTGCCGTGCAACGGAAATCCAAAGCGCAGAAAAATATCGTCCGATATTCTGCATGAACATGCTGCATAATGCGTAGATTCCCATTACAGGCAGGCTTATGCATTGCAGGCGCAAGATTTTCGCGGCTAGTTCAGTTACATCGCTGTTTTTTGAGAAGAGCGCGCTTACGTTTTGTGCACTTAATGCAAGCACGGCTGTGGCAAGCACAAGAAAGGCTGTTCCTATTCCGGCGGAAAGTGACAAGGCTTTTTTGACCCTGCCGTATTGCTTTGCGCCCCAGTTCATCGCGCAAATCGGCTGAAACCCCTGACCCCAGCCAATCATAATCATATAAGCAAGTGCGACAATTCTTGTGGCAATGGTGAGTGCGGCGATTGTTTCTTCGCCGTAGCGGGCTGCAACAATGTTCAGCAAAATTGCGGCAACGCTTGTAATGCCCTGCCTTGAAAAGTTTGGTGCGCCGCCCGCAAGGATATGATAAATCCTGTTGCCGGAAAATCTGGCTTTTATAAGGCTTACCGGAATGTTGCCGTTCCGGCTTGCAAGAACCGTAAGAACTGCCGAACCAGCAACCTGCCCGGCAAAGGTTGCCCAGCCGGCACCGATAAAGCCCATCTTGAAAACGAAAATGAAAACAGGGTCAAGAATCATGTTCAAAATCATGCCGGACAAAAGCCCCATCATACCGTCTTTTACGTTGCCGCAAAGGCGCATCTGGTTATAAAGCGTTGTGCCGTAAAGGCTGAACGGCACAGAAAACAGAATAATTCTGATGTATTGTGTGCTGAACTCTAGAAGGGCAGGGCTTGCGCTGCCACCCAAAAAAACGGCAAGCTGGCGTACAAAAACTAAAAGCGGAACTGTTACGGCTATGCCTGCTATGAGAGAGAGCACAATTCCTGTTGAAGAAATAATTTCCGCTTCTTTGTCGTTTTTCTCGCCAAGCCTGCGCGACATTGTGTTGCCGCTGCCGTAGCCGAACCAAAAGCCAAGTGCCTGAATAAAGCTTACAAAACTGAACGAAATGCCGATTGCGGCGGTCATGCTTTTGTTGCCGAGCCGCCCTATAAAGAATGTGTCTGTCAGGTTATAGATTGTCATCACCAGCATTCCAAGAATTGTGGGTACAGCCATTTTTACAAGTAACGGCAAAACCGGCTCAGTCAATATTTTTTCGCGTCTTTCTTCTTTTGTCATTGTACATTCCTCACACAGCGCAGGCTTCGCCTTTATCGCCGTCTACACGTATTGTCTGGCCGTCGCTGAAACGCTGTGTTGCAAAGCCTGTGCCCAAAACTGCCGGCAACCCGAATTCGCGTGCTACGATTGCGGCGTGGCTAAGTTCAGAACCGGTGTCTGCAACAACTGCGCTTGCAAGCTTAAAAAGCGGCGTCCATTCAGGGTCGGTTAGTTCGCACACAAGCACATCGCCTTTCTGCATTTTGTAGAATTCTTCCGGGCTTCTGATAATCCTTGCCGGCCCGACTGCCACGCCGATGCTTCCGCTTATGCCTTTGAGCGTTTCGCCGTTTGAATCAAAGACAAGCAGCTTTGAAGCAGCCCAAACTTTTTCTGCAAGCGGGTGCTTTGAATTGCGGCGTGTAATCTTTTCTTGATCAGATTCGCTTAAAGTGCCGTGCGCACAGGTTGCGATGAGTTCTTTGTAAGACAGATTTGCAATGCCGTGCTCATAATCGCTGTTGCCCAAAAGAAGTTCATTTGTTCTTTCAAGGCAACGGCGCACAAAGCAGAAAAGTGTTTCCCAAAGATACTGAGTTTCTTCGCGTACAACGTGAAAATATCTGTACTGATTGATTTTCTTTTCAAGCGCCGGAAAATCAGAGCCGTAGATTGCTTTGATTTGCTCCATGAGTACACTAAAATCTTTTGTATTTTCTGAAACGGCTGCATCTTCATTTGCAAGAAGCGGCCGCAAAATGTTCAAAAGCCGGTCTGGCTCTTCTATAAGCGTGTGCGCAATTATGCAGTAGCAGTTGAAATCAGATTTGTAGCCGTTCTTTTCAAGAAAAGCATTGAAAAGCGGAACAGTTTCCGGGAACAGCTTGCATATATCATCATATTTTTTGCCGCTGCAAATTGCATCTTTTACGCCGTCAATCTTGCCGAGATTTTCTGCAAGCTTTGCAACGTCTTTTGTAACAACCGAGGTCTTGTTATCCAAGCCCCAATAAAAATCGTAAGTCGTATATTTTGGGTTTATCTTCTTGATGACTTTGGAAAGACCGCCGCCGACAACGCCCGGAAAAACCGCATACATAAACCTGTCATAGCTTATGTCTGCTGTCAGCTGAAAAGCGTGCTTTATAAAGTCTCCACATTCGGCGATTGTCATTGTTGAAAAATCAAGCTTTTTGATTCGCGCTATTTCTGCCTCATGCTTTGGCATCAGGTCGCGGCAATGCTTTTCGCACCAGTCAAAATCTTTGATGTTCTTTAATGTCTTGAAAATCTTAAAAATCTTGCGGTTGATTTTAACCGAAGACTTTGGCAGCGTCATGATTCCGTCATCGTCAAATTGCGGATCGCTCGAAAGTTCAAGCCCGTTTTCGCTGAAAATCACTGCTTTCTGGTGATTAATCTGCATTATAAAATCATAGTCAAGCGGTCGGTAAGCGTAAGGCATTTTTTCAAGCTGAAAAGCCATGTTCTTTTTTTGCGGGCCTTTGATCTTTGTGCCTTCGATATATTTTTGAATCAAAGCCAGCTCTTCTGCATTTTCCGTTTCTGTGCCGAGCGTCGTAATTGCGCGCGCCTGCAAAATATAGACTTTGCCGCCTTTGATTGCCCATTCAATATCCATCGGAAAACCGTAATGCTTTTCGATTTTTACACCTTCCGCACAAAGCTCTGCAATTTCCTCTTCTGAAAGGCAATGCTTTTTCTGAGCTGCTTCTTCAACCGAGATTTCTTTTGTGCCGTTTTTAGTGCCGTCGTCTGCATAAACAATCTGCGTTTTTTTAGAACCGCACACAGAAGATTTTACTTTTCCGTCTTTTGAACAGACAAATGAATCTGCCGTTACTTTTCCGCTTACAACGCTTTCTCCAAGCCCCCAGCTTGCGTTAATCTGAATCTCGTCTTTGCTGCCGCTTACTGGATTTGCTGTAAAAAGCACACCGGCTTTTTCAGATTCAACCATTTGCTGAACGACAACCGCAAGCGCAACGGAAAGCTGGTCGTAGCCCTGGTTTTGCCTGTAGCAGACAGCGCGGTTGCCCCAAAGAGAGGCATAACACTCTTTTATTTGTGCCAGAACTTCGTCGATGCCTCTGACATTGAGGTATGTTTCCTGCTGGCCGGCAAAGCTTGCGTCGGGCAAATCTTCTGCCGTTGCAGAAGATCGCACGGCTACACGTTCTGCGCCTAGAGCCGCAAATTTTTCGCGGATTTCTTTTTCTAGCGCGGCCGGCAATGCGGCATTTTTTATAGCTGTGCGGAAATGTTCAGCCGCTGCAAGCAGTTTTGTTTCATTGTTTTGGGCTTGTTCAAGTTTTGCAGAAAAATCTGCTTTCAGGTTGTTTTCTTCTATAAGTAAGCGGTAGGCTTCGGCAGTAACAACGAAGCCGCCCGGAACAGTGATTCCGCATTTTGTCATTTCGCCGAGGTTTGCTCCTTTGCCGCCTGCGATATTTACATCATTCTTGCTGATTTGATTAAAATCTAAAACTAACATTTTAGGCCTCCACGTATTTTCTGATTCCGCTTTCAATAAAGGTGCGGAAAATCTCGTCATAATATTCTGTGTCAAATTGTGCTGAATTAGTAACAATTACAGAAATGCCTGCAAAGACATTGATGATTCCCTGAACGTCAACTTTTTTTGCTACATTGTGGCTTATCCACCAGGCGGCAATTTCTTCAAGCGTGTCTTTATAGACAGCCGCAACTTTGTTTGCGTCCGTCGGTGTGTCGCGGTGCAAGATTTTCATGCTTTCGCGGTAAAGGCTCTGGGTTTCGGTTTTGCGCTTCAAGTCGATGCACCATTCGTAGGTTTTATCAGCCAAAAATTTGGCAGGGTCTTTAAGCTGTTTCTTGAATTCAGGAAGAACCGCATTGAATTTTTGCTCTGCGCGGTATTTTACGACATCAACTATAAGCGCATCTTTGTCTGCCCAGAAATTGTAGAAGCTGCCCTGCGCAATGCCTGCTCGCTTGGTGACTTCTCTTATGCTCAGCGTTTTTGCGCCTTTATCATGAAAGAGTTCTATCGCTGCTTCCATCAGCTTGGTCTTTATTTTAGATTTTTCATCATCAGAAAAAGCTTTTCCCATTTTGCGCTTCCTTTTGTAAGTCTGTGAACAAATAAAATAATGTTCATAGCCAAGTTAGCACAGACTTACAAGCTTGTCAATGAATATTTGTCAAAATGTTCACAGGGTTGCCTGAGCTTGCTTTAAGATTCAGCGCAAGGTATTGAAAATTCCAGATTTTAGTGCAATTATGTTAGCAGTTGCTAACTTGTAACAGGAGAATAATCATGCTTTCTGAAAATCAGAAAAATGAATTGAACAAAAAAGCTTGCAAAGTAATAAAAAGCAAAGAAATCTTTAAAACAGAAATGACAAAAAGATTTTCACCTTCTGATGTGGAAAAAGCCTGGACTGATGCAGAGCACCGCCTTTTTGAAATGTATGCGGCACATACAGATTTACCTAAAGGCGTAAGTGCTCATACGGATAACTTTATTTTCCCAGCAGCGGCTATTTATATTGCAATGAAAGAAATTGATAAAGATGCTGCCTGGGAAATTATGAAAAAAGTTATGGCAGAAAAGTCAACGAAAACCGGACAGATGATTGCAAAATGCTGCAAAATCCCGGGCTTCAAAAAATTCTTTCTTAACATGTGGGATTCAATGAGTCACAAAATGTTCGGCGAAACAGCGGGTTTTAAGAATATGTTTTATCCAAAAGAAAAGAGCTGTTTCCGTATGGATATCACCCAGTGTCCTTATCACACCTACCTTACAGAAGCCGGCTGTCCGGAACTGAATGTTTTGTTTTGCGAAAATGATGTGCATTCTTACGGAAATCTGCCTGGGCTTAAGTTTACAAGAACAAAGACAATCGGCGCCGGCGACGAGCTTTGCGATTTTAAGCTGGAGCTTTTATGACAGTCCAAAAGACGAGCCTTTTTCCGGCTTCAAGGAAAACTATTTTTGAAAATTTGCTGAAACTTGAAACTTTGCAGTATATTGCGTTTCCGTATGCGACATTTACGCCTCTAGATGTAGATTCTTCGTTTAAGTGGGGCGTCGGAACGGCTTCGTCTTACAAATTCAAGCTGTTCGGGTTTATCCCGATGGGAACGCACACAATCAGAATTGAACGCTTTGACGAAAAGACTGGCGTTTCAAGCAAAGAAGGCAACAAATTTGTTCCAGTCTGGAATCATGAGATTTTTCTTGAAGAGATTGACGAAAACAATACGGAATATACCGACAGAGTTACAATCAAGGCCGGTTGGAAAACTTTTTTCGTGTGGCTCTGGGCAAATGCGTTTTACGCCCACCGGCAGCGCAAATGGAAAAAGCTGTTAATAGAGTAAAACAACTGGCTGATTTTTGAAATGTTTAAGCTGTTTTTTGAAAAAACATATATTATTGTCGTTCCGACTTATAAAGAAACGCTTGTTCATCATCATAATATGCTGCATGTGTTTTTTGGCAACGGAGATTTACGGCTGTCGGCTGGTGGTAAAGAGCTTTGCGGCAATGTTATAATTCTTGAAAATGATATTGAGCATAAAGCGCCAGACGGCGAAATTGCTTTTTTCCTTTTTGTTGATCCAACCTCGCATTTTGCGGAAGTTCTACGAGAGAAGTTTTTAAAAGGGCAGCCGGCTGTGGCGCTTAATATTTCTCATGCAGATTTTGATAAGGCAAAGCTCACCGAAGATAACATTAAAAAAACTATATTTGATTTTGCGGGAGATGTTCAGCTTTCTAAATTGAATCTGGATGAACGTATTTTACAGCTTCTTAAAAATATTGATGACTTTAAGCACCTGGGCGACCGGGTCAGTGAGCTTGCAGAAAAATATTCCTACTCAGAAAGTTATCTTACTCATCTTTTCAAAAACGAAACCGGAATTGCACTAAAAAGTTATCTTTTAATGCGGCAGTTTGAATATGTCTGGCGTGAAGTTATGAATGACCGTTCTTTAACTGATGCTTCTATGGACGCAGGCTTTTCTTCACCGTCACATTTTTCTGATGTATGCCGTAAGCTTACCGGAATAAGCGTAACAAAGGTTTTGGAAAGCCAGAAATCACAATTATAAAAAAAGCAGATTTTTAGAAGTGTAGAGTAAAGCTTCATTGTAAGATAAGACTAACGGGGCGTTACGGGGTGTCCCCGTTAGAAGGGGTAGGGCGCAATGCGTTCGATAAATCTCACGAGCTGTTTTTTCGTTGAGCCTAAAAAAAGCAATGCTTTTTTCTTAACGGCTCTTCAATTTTAAGCAAGTGCGACCGCAGGGGAAGGCTTTCCCCTCCCAGAAAGAGGAGTCTAAAAATGAAGTTCATGTATTTTTTTGATTGTAAGCTTAAGCGTTTTACAATGTATGGAAAGCGGATGCTGCATCCGTCACAGACTGGTGTATATCAGTATGGAATCAGCTGCATTAAAGAGGATGATGTAAACTTATGGTTTTATACTAAAAACGGTGTGACCATAGCGATTGATGCGGGGCATCTTGTCTTTAAGGGAATCGAAAAAGAGTTTGAAAAAATCGGGATTGACCCTCGGGCAATAAAAACTCTTTTGCTTACACATTCTGATGTTGACCACGTTGGG
>CAKUWD010000028.1 GCA_934699065.1 uncultured Treponema sp. | reverse complement strand
GAATCGAAGTCTGCCAGAACGTAGTAAACATCCGGGCGCTGACCTTCTACACCGTAAATCAAAGAGTCGTGAAGCTCCTTGAAAAGCTGATGGGTCGGGTCATAAGTACCGTCTACCAGCTGCTCAACAACCTTTGCGAGAGCCGGATTGCGGTCCAGATATTCCTGTGGATTGTAAGAGTGCTCAGCTTCCATCTTCTTGATTTCTTCTGTAAGAAGACCGAATACAAAGCCGTTTTCTTTTCCTGCCTCTTCGAAAATCTCGATGTTAGCACCATCCATTGTTCCGAGAGTCAAAGCACCATTGAGCATGAACTTCATATTTGAAGTTCCCGAAGCTTCGAGTCCGGCAGTAGAAATCTGCTCAGAAACATCAGCTGCCGGGAAGATTTTTTCTGCAACAGAAACACGGTAGTTTTCTACGAATACAACACGAATCTTTCCGCGAACACGGCGGTCGTTGTTGATACGCT
Source organism: uncultured Treponema sp. (assembly GCA_934699065.1). Taxonomy (GTDB): domain Bacteria; phylum Spirochaetota; class Spirochaetia; order Treponematales; family Treponemataceae; genus Treponema_D. Next base: position 19,031 of record CAKUWD010000028.1, on the reverse strand, counting down.
CTGCAACTGTATTAATCAGTTTGATGATTGCCTTAGCGCGGCGGTAACCAGATGCTGCCTTTGCTCCAAAGATGAAGGTGCGTGCAGGCGGGTTGTAGCTTGGATCATCAACCAGGCGGTTGTAAATATACATAACGTGGAGAATGTTCAAAAGCTGTCTCTTGTACTCGTGAAGACGCTTAACCTGAACATCAAAAATACTTTCAGGGTCAAGGAACTCGTTCTGAGCATGCTTGAGGTAGTCTGCAAGAGCTACCTTGTTTTCTGTCTTAATACGGATAAGCTCGTTGATTGAGGCCTCATCGTCGAGGAACTTTTCAAGCCCCTTAAGCTTTGCAAGATCCTTTTCCCAACCGTGACCAATGCGATCTGTAATAAACTTTGAAAGCTGAGGGTTTGCGTTCAAAAGCCAGCGGCGCTGTGTAATACCGTTTGTCTTATTGTTGAACTTCTGAGGATAAAGAGCGTACCAGTCTTTAAGTTCTGCAGTCTTCAAAAGTTCTGTGTGGAGCTCTGCTACACCGTTTACGCTGAAGCAGGCGTGAATTGCCATCCATGCCATGTAAACCATGTTGTTATGGATGATTGCCATGTGCTCATGCTTGTAGTAGTCGTTAGGGAATTTCTGGCGCAGCTCAATTACAAGGCGGCGGTTGATTTCTTCAACAATCTGATATACACGTGGCAAAAGTCCCTGGAAGATTTCGATTGGCCACTTTTCAAGTGCTTCTGCAAGAATTGTGTGGTTTGTATAAGCGAATGTATGAGTTACTACATCCCAGGCTTCGTCCCAGCTTACATTGTATTCATCAATCAAAATACGCATAAGTTCCGGGATTGCAACTACAGGGTGAGTATCGTTGAGCTGAATTACGTGAAGCTCTGCAAACTTAGAGAAGTCTGTTCCGTGGTCACCAACATAGTGGCGAACAAGGTCCTGCAAAGAAGCAGAAGAGAAGAAGTACTGCTGCTTAAGGCGGAGAGCTTTTCCGCTAGGGCCGTTATCGTTTGGATAGAGAACGCGGCTGATATTTTCTGCGCTGTTCTGGCGCTCTACGGCACGGTTATAATCCATGCTGTTAAAAAGCTGAAGGTCAAAGCCGTTTGGACTTGATGCCTGCCACAAGCGCAAAGTATTTACAGTCTTTGTATCAAAACCGATGATTGGCATATCGTAAGGAGTAGCTGTTACTTCCTCTGCGTTTTCAATGAAGAAGCGTGGCTGTCCGTCTGGAGTTTTTCCGTAGGCAATGTTTCCGCCGAACTTTACAGTAACTGCAAGGTCAGAGCGCTTAATTTCCCAAGGGTCGCGGTGCTGCAGCCAGTTATCCGGATATTCAACCTGGTAGCCGTCTTCAATGCGCTGCTCGAACATACCGTATTCATAGCGGATTCCGTATCCGTGTCCAGGGTAGTCCAGGGTTGCAAGTGAGTCGAGGAAGCAGGCAGCAAGGCGTCCAAGGCCACCATTTCCAAGACCCGCATCCGGCTCTTCATCTTCAATCATATTGAAGTCTATGTTCATTTCTTTAAGAACTTCTTTTACAGATTCTTTAATGCCGCAGTTGATGAGGTTATTGCTAAGGGCGCGTCCCATCAAAAACTCAGCAGAAAGATAGTAAAGCTGCTTTGTTGGCTTTTTGTCATATTCGTTACGGGTTGCCATCCAGTTTGGCATAATCAGTTCGAGGGCAGAAGCAGAAACCGCATCAAAAAGGTCGTGCTTGTTTGCCTGTGTAATATCCTTACCGTACTGACGGCGAAGTCTGGCAGAAAGATTTGCCTTAAATTGTTCCTTATCAAATTCCATAAAATCAACCTCCGGAATTTATTTACTCATTAAAATTACGGTAGCCCCGGAAATCAGAACATAGCGTTTCTGTTCTCTAAGGAGCTCCTCTTTTCCTTTTTCTAATATATCATCAGGACTCTCAAAGGCCGTATCCGCAACGCGGTGCCATTTTTTGTTTCCTGCTAATGACGGTAAAGTAATTGTAAGGTCGTACTGATCAAGATTTGTAGCAACATAAAAGTCACTGTCAATTTCAAGACCACTCAGCTTAAAGGCAAGAAAGTGATTCATCTTTGCCCAGTCCGGAACCTTAGCATTAATATCATACCACAATATCTCCGGGATTGCATTTGTCTCGTAAGTATCGCGGAAAAATTTGATTCTACTGAAAATATTATGAGATTTACGAAGTTCTATCAACTGCGAAGTAAATCGGATCAGCCCCTTGTTGCGCTCGGCAAGATTCCAGTTGAACCAGCTGAGAGCTGTGTCCTGGCAGTAGGCGTTGTTGTTGCCGTTCTGGGTACGGCGCATTTCATCGCCTCCCAGCAGCATAGGAACACCCTGAGAAAGAAAAAGATAAACCAAAAAGTTTTTGATTGTGCGAAGGCGAGCCTGTTCGATTTTTGGGTTTGTGCACTCCCCTTCAAAGCCGTTGTTGTAACTGTAATTGTCGTCGGAACCATCGCGGTTGCACTCGCCGTTTTCCTCGTTGTGTTTGCAGTTGTAACTTACAAGGTCGTTGAGGGTAAAGCCATCATGGGCTGTAATAAAATTTATAGAAGAAAGAGGTGAACGTCCGCTGTGATTATAGCAGTCTGAACTTCCACTTATGCGGGTAGCGGCAGCCGTAGATAAATGTTCGTCTCCACGAAGGAAGCGGCGGATGTCGTCGCGGAAGCGGCCGTTCCATTCGCTCCAGCGGTTGTTCGGGCCACCGGGGAAGCCACCCAGCTGATAGAGGCCGGCACAATCCCATGGCTCTGCAATAAGTTTTGTTTTCGACAAAATCGGGTCGTCATTAATTGCGGCAGTAAGACTCGGAAAATCATTTGGAATTGGAGCACCATTTGGAGCCCTGGTTAAGATAGAAGCAAGGTCAAAACGGAAGCCGTCTACATGCATTTCCATAACCCAGTAGCGAAGGCTGTCCAGAATAAACTGCGCCGTTACCGGATGATTACAATTCATGCTGTTTCCGCAGCCGCTGAAGTTCATATAGTAATTTTTGTCACTGGCAGGCAGTGAATAATAAACATCGTTCTGAAGACCGCGGAATTCAAATGTGTAGCCGCGCTCGTTACCTTCTGCCGTATGGTTGTAAACGACATCAAGAATAACTTCGATGCCAGCCTTATGCAGACTTTTTACCATCTGCTTAAACTCGCGCACAGGACCACCAGGCGAGCGATCTGCAGCATAGGAAGTTTTTGGCGCAAAAAATCCGATAGTACTGTAGCCCCAGTAATTTACCAGAGTCTCGCCAGTACGCGGATTCGTATTGGCATTTTCATTTTCGTCAAACTCAAAAACAGGAAGAAGTTCTACGGCGGTGACACCGAGGTTGCGGAGGTATTCAGCTTTTTCTTCAAAGCCCCGGTAAGTTCCGGCAATTTCCCGCGCCACTCCCGAAGTCTCCGAAGCTGTAAAGCCCTTTACATGAGTTTCATAGATTACCGTATGTTCAAGAGGACGATTGATTGGTCTGTCCCCTTCCCAGTCAAAAGCCTGATCATCTACAACAACACACTTAGGAAAGTCCGACAGATCCTGAAGTTCGCCCCCCAGATTACCTTCAAAGCCCTGTTTCCACTGTTTGTTATATGAACGGAAAACAGAACCAGAAGTAAAGGCTTTTGCATAAGGATCAAAAAGATATTTATTAGAATTAAAACGAAGTCCTTTTGGCGGAATATAAGGGCCGTCAACCTTATAAAGATAAAGTGTCCCTGCTCCAAGTCCTTCTATATACATGTGCCATACATCGCCGGTTCTGTTGGCATGAGAATCAAAATCCACCACCTTCGATGGCTTCTGGTCGTATTCATTTTCAAAAAGCACAAGGCTCACCTTGGTTGCATCGCGGCTATAAATAGAAAAATTAATGCCGCCCTCCGTGAGCACCGCGCCAAAGCCCATCGGCTTTCCGTTATGAACCTTTATATCAGTCATAGTTCTAATATTTTAACACAGTTATATTAGAAATTCTAGTTTGATTTATTATCTGGCAATTTCATGAATAATATCGGAAAATTCCTTTGAATGAGCTTCCAGAAGTCCGTGAGTTTCTCCTTTCATTATAAATATTCTTTTTACAGGAACCTTCAGCTTATCAAAATATTCCTGTGCCTGAATATGATTAGCCTGATAATCTCTGTCTCCATTTATATTGTAGTAAGGAATTTCGTATTCCAGCTTATCTTTTAATGAGAACTTATTGATTTCAGCAGAACTCCAGAAACGTTCATAAACGGCAAAGCCTGTTCCATAATACTGCACGGCTCCAATAATATCTGAAATCGAATAATACGGATTAAAAATTATTGCAGCGACCATATTGTAATCTCTTCCCTTGGCAAACATATCATAACCGTACTTTTTCATAAGTGCCTGACGTGCAAGAAGATATTCACGGGAATCTATACCACTGCTGAGCATTTCAAGATATTTACTGCTGGAATCATCACCATAAGCCCATTTATAGGCAGCCTCAATAAAGGCTTTTTCATTTTCTTCCAAATCGACCACCTGACCTGTTCCGATATAGCAATCATAATATTCAGGATAGGCAAGAGCAAGATTTGCACCAAAGAGTGTTCCCCAGGAATGTCCCAGCAGAGTAATTTTTTCTTTTCCAAGATAATCCAAAATGAACTGTGTCATCTCAAGCCCATCCTGCATAAAAATATCATGAGTAAGCTCAAGACTATTCTGATCTGGAGTATAACTTTTTCCACAGTTTCGCTGATCCCAAGTTACAACTGTATAAATATCAGACCATTTTCTTGTAAAGGCATAATCATAAGGACTAGTAGCAGAGCCTGGTCCACCATGCAGATAAAGAAGTACAGGGTTAGCCTTATTCTGACCATAAATACTTATCCACTGTTTACTGCCGTTTATATCAACATAAAGCTCCTGATTAATTCCACCCTTAGGAATTTTCGCATTGATTTTTCGACCTACAAAACGTACAACTGAAAAACTGACGATAAGAGTGCAAAGAATAATTAAAAACCATTTTAAAATGTTTAAGATTTTTTTAGATGCTTTTTTCATAATAACCTCACTTAGCAAGCAAAAAAATTAAATGTTTTTTTATACTATTATTCAAACTCTTTAACAAGCAAAATCTGTCACTAAAATTTTAAAAAATATAAAAAAATTACAATAAGAAAAGTACAGTTGCCCTCTGACAATTCAACTGTTATAATCTATTACTATATGAATACTGAGAATCACGAAGAAATCAAATCAAACGAAAATAACGCACCTCTGCGCACTGCTGTTGTGGCAATCATAGGCCGCCCGTCTGCAGGTAAATCTACATTCCTCAACACTGCCTGCCAGGAGCCTGTGAGCATTGTTTCTCCTATTCCTCAGACAACCCGCAACGCAATCAAGGGAATTGTAAATACATCTTTTGGCCAGCTTATTTTTATTGATACCCCCGGCTATCATGATTCTGAAAAGAAATTAAACCTTCGCCTTCGCAATGTTACAGAAAGCCAGCTGGAAGGAATTGATTGTGTTCTATATATAATAGATTCTACCCGAACCCTTGGAGAAGAAGAGGTTCACACCGCTGCCCTGCTCAAGGACTTGCAGGCTAAAACTGTTGTCGCAATCAACAAGTGCGACCTGCCAGCCAGCCGTCCTCTGCCACTCCGCCAGTTTATAAGCGAGCAGTTGCCTCAGGTTCCTGCCACCCGCATTCTCGAAATGTCTGCCGAAAAAGATACCGGTATAAACGAAGTACTCAAAGCTCTTTATGATATTTCTCCGGAGGGAGAGCCTGTTTACGACGAAGAGCTTTACACCGACCAGGATCTTACATTCCGTGTCTGCGAAGTAATCCGTGGCGAAGCAATCAACCGCCTGCAGGACGAAATTCCCCACGCAGTTTATGTTGAGGTTGCAGATATTGAACACCGCAACGAAGGCAAAAAACTCTGGATTCGTGCCTTCCTTTGTGTTGAGCGCGAAAGCCAGAAGGGAATTGTAATCGGCAAGGGAGCATCAAAAATCAAGGAAATAAGAACTGCTGCCGTGCGCAAGCTTTCTGAAATTTATATACAGAAGATTGACCTGGACTTGCAGGTTAAAGTTGATAAGAACTGGCGTCAGAGGGATTACACTCTCAACCGCCTGATTCCTTCGCAAAAGTAACGAAAGAGAGGAGCTTTATAGATAATTTAATATGCTGTCTTTAGAGAAAGGTATGAACCAGGTCCACCATGTTCTTAAGGCCGACCAGATGGCGAATATCGCTTTGAGAATGCTTGCCTGCATAAACAGGGAAGTTGTTCTTCACAGCGTAAGGACAGCATATCTCGCTTACAAAACCGTATGCGTACATCCGATGAATAAGAAATGTATACCGGAAAAGCTGGTCATGCTTGCAATCTTCCATACAATTGGATTTTTCCGCGAAGACATTCATTTTAATTATTTCCCACACGAAGCAAACCTCGACTATTTTTCAAATGAAAAGGCTACAGAAAGCAAATATGTTTTTGCCTGCTACTATCTTGAATACATGACCCCGCTCAAAGGAGATGCGGTAGGTCTCCAGAATTTTTTACAGCCCTATAATAAAGATTTGCGGCAGTATGTTTATCAGGAAGAATACAAAGACGTAATTTACCTCTGCGCAAGAATCAGCGATTACGTAATGAAAAATCCTGACAGGCCCCTTCCTTCTGATTTGAACGAACTTGCTCCAGGTTATTTTGATCCTGAATATGTAGCAGCTTTTTCTGAGGCTAACAAAAATAATGTGCTTACTGATACTATTAAAACAGGAACTCATTTTGATGAAATTACAAAGCTGGTTTCCACAATTCAGCTTTCTCCGGCAGAAAACAAAATGCTTGAAAAAATGCTGATTCACCTGTTGGATTTTAAGAGCACTTCGACGATGAAGCATTCCATCAATACTTCCAGTTATGCACTCTCACTCGGTCTTCGCCTGAATCTCAGCAGTAAAGATTTAACGATACTTTATAACAGCGCTTTCCTACATGACATTGGAAAGATGGCGACTCCTCAACGCATTCTCGAATTCCCGGGAAAGCTTTCGCCGGAAGACATGGGTATTATGCGCCATCATGTAAATCATTCTAAACGCATTCTCAGCGGATTTGTAGATGATGAAATCCTGGAAACAGTTTACCGGCATCACGAAAAGCTTAACGGCAAAGGTTATCCGCACAATGTAGAAGGAAAAGACCTCACACTGATTCAGAGAATTCTCACCGTTGCAGACATCACAAGTGCCCTGCACGACAGCCGCAGTTACAAGGGAGAATTCTCAAAAGACAAAATTCTTTCCATCATCAAGGATATGACTGATAAGGGAGAGCTGGATCCGCAGATTACAAAGTTTGTAATAGAAGATTTTGATGAGCTGGTAAAAGAACAGCAGTTTTTCCAGAACATGCTTTCAGTTGACTTCAGCAAGGTTATCATCAATTACAACAATTATATTTATGAAGATGTTGATATGTGGGTGGAAAACCTTATGAATGCCACGACAACTTATAACGAAAATACAGAAGATATTGATGATATTGAAGAACTGGAAGAGTTGTAACATACCGTCACCCCGAACTTGATTCGGGGTCTCTTATTAAAGATCCTGAAACAAGTTCAGGATGACAAAAAAAGCCCTTTTCATTATATTATATAGTATGCAAATAATTTACAAAACTCAGGGCGTGTGTTCACGTTCCATTACTTTTGATAAGGACGAGAGCGGTAAAATCACAAACATCAGCTTTGAAGGCGGCTGCAACGGCAACCTCAAGGCAATTTCAAAGCTCTGCGATGGCATGTCCGCCGAAGAAATTTCGGCAAAGCTCAAAGGCAACATCTGCGGTTTTAAGAGTACTAGTTGTGCAGATCAATTGGCGAAGGCTGTTACACAGGCATAAATCGTAAATAAAGGTGGTTTCGACAAGCTCAACCACCGGACTTGGAGTATAAATATGGCACTTGAATGTGGTATCGTTGGACTTCCTAATGTTGGAAAGTCTACTATTTTTTCGGCTCTGACAGCGGCTCCTGCCGCGGCAGAGAATTTTCCTTTCTGTACAATCGACCCTAACATCGGTATTGTTGATTTGCCGGATGAACGTCTGGACTTTCTTGCAAGCATTCACAATCCTAAAAAGAAGACACCTGCAAGCGTAAAGTTTGTTGATATTGCGGGCCTCATTAAGGGTGCAAGTAACGGTGAAGGTCTTGGAAATAAATTCCTTGCAAACATCCGCGAGTGTTCTGTAATTGCTCACGTTGTTCGCTGCTTTGATAACCCTGATATTATGCACGTTCGCGACAATGCAAACGAGGCTGCTCCAATCGACCCGGAAAGCGATATTCTTACTATTAACTGGGAGCTCTGCCAGGCAGACTTGAACACAATCGAAGCCCGCCAGGACAAGGTTACCCGCGCAATCCGTTCTCTTGGAAAAGAAGAAGAAAAGAAATACGCACCTTGGATTTCCGCTGTTGCAAAAATCAAACCTCTGCTCCAGGACGGAAAATGTGCCAGAACCGCAGATCTCACAGACGACGAGCGCGCTGCCCTTTACGATATGTTTCTTCTTACAATGAAGCCTACAATTTACGTTGCAAATGTTGATGAAGATTCTATTGAAGCACAGACAAACAAATACGTAGAAATAGTAAAGAAATATGCCGACGAAGAGCACTCAGAAGTTGTTGTAATCTGCGGAAAGTTCGAAGCAGACCTTGCTGAAATTACAGACCCTGCAGACCGCAAAGACTTTATGGACAGCGTTGGCCTTAAGGAAAGCGGACTTGCAACTCTTGCCCGCAAAACCTATCACCTTATGGGACTGCGAACCTTCTTTACAGGCGGACCTGATGAGTGCCGTGCCTGGACAATTCACGCAGGCGACAAGGCTCCACGCGCTGCCGGCGTAATCCACACAGACTTTGAGAAGGGCTTTATCAAAGCCGAAGCATATACAATCGATGACCTCCGCCAGTACAAAGACGAAGCTGCAATCAAGGCAGCCGGCAAGTACCGACAGGAAGGTAAGGAATATGTAGTTCAGGACGGCGACGTTCTTTTCTTTAAATTCAATGTTTGATATGCTGACACGCAGGCGTGCAGCATATCTGGAACATATCAGGACGCTGCGCGCCTGATAAACTAATTTCGTACCGACAAACTCGCTCCGCTCGTTTGCGGTACAAATCATAGACTAACAAAAAAAAGCTTGCTTCGCTCGCTTTTTTAATCGGAGATCCTATGAGAATCAAATCAAACCTTTTCAAATCAATCACAACCTTAGTTCTTGCAGCCACAATCACATTCAACGCTTTTGCAGAAAAAAAACTCAACGCTTCTCTCAAAGCAATGGACATCGCAAAACAGATGGAATGCGGATGGAATCTTGGAAACTCACTTGAAGCCCGGGATAACTGGTCTGCACAGTCTAAGAAGTTCCCTTTTAATCAGGGAATTGGTTCAGAAACTGTATGGGGTGAAGAAGTTACCACAAAAGCAATTATTGAAACCGGTATAAACAACGGCTACAAAACAATCCGTATTCCGGTAACCTGGTGCAACCACTTAATCGATACTAACTACACAATCGATTCTAAATGGATGGCACATGTAAAGCAGATTGTAGACTGGGCAATTAATGCCGGTTATTACGTAATTTTGAACGAACATCATTCTGTTCACGACGACATGAGCTCGCCTCTTAAACACTGCGAGGGTTACATTGTCCGCACAGGAGACGAAAAAGAATCAAAGGCATTTTTGGAAGCAATCTGGAAGCAGATTTCAGAAACCTTTAACAACGACTACGACGAGCATTTGATTTTTGAAACAATGAACGAACCGAGAAACTCAGCTCATGAACACTGCTGGAATCCACAGCCATCAAGCTGTAAAGAATGTAAAGAAGATGTAAAAATCTTAAATGAATTAAATCAGCTGATTCTTAATACAATCCGTGCAAGCGGTGGAAACAACGCAAACCGTTTTGTCATGATTCCGGGAAGCGGAACAAGTATTTCCACTGCACTTGCAGACTATTTTGTTCTTCCAAAGGATTCTGCAAAAGACAAGCTTATTGTAACAGTTCACTTGTATCCGCTTGATGCAGGTGGAACAGGAAGAGGTTCACATCATTTTAATTCTCAGACAAAAAATGAAATCATTACAAACTTCCGTCTTTTGAATGAAAAGTTCTCTTCAAAAGACATTCCTGTAGTTCTGGGAGAATGCGGCGCTGCAAGAAAAGGCGGCTCATACTGGGAAAACGGAAAAGAAAAGAAAATCACAGATTATGTAGTAACCTACGAAGACCGCCTCAACTGTTTTTCTTTCATAGCATCTCAAACCGGAAAATACTCTATGCCGATGATAAACTGGGACTGCGGTGGAATCGACGGCATGGCAACAGTAGACCGCAAAAAATGCAGAATTGTTGAACCCGAATACAACGCAGCAGTTATTAAAGCCTGGCAGGATGCAAATAAAAACCCTGCAAGCGTAAGCACTGATTTAGCAGATGAGGAAATCGATTTAAGCCGGCTCACAATCTGGCAAAAAGACGTCTCTTCATATAATGCAAAAACAGGATTGTTAAAACTCGGCGCAAACTGGAAAGGTTCAGACCTCTGGTTCGGTGACAAAGATTTATCAGAATGTTCAAACCTTGTTCTTGATTATAAAGATGCTTCGGCTTCCTTCATCATTCAGCTTGTATACTCTGATGATTCAAAGAGCCAGAACTTCAAAATCTCAACAAGCAAGAAAAGCATAACAATTCCTCTTGATAAGAAGAAAAAACTTAAGCAGGTTTTCATCATGTCAGAAAACGCGGCTGTAAAAGTTACTCTTGAGAAGCTTGCTTTCTCTAACTAGAAATAAGATTGTGTCGTAAATGCCATTCGTCGAGGATTTTCTTTTCCTCTTCGGATGGCATTTTGTTTTTATCACCCAGTTCCTGAATTATATTCTTGCCACATAGTTCTATACAGATTTTATACTTTCCCTCTTTTTTAACACAAATAATCGTGGATTGTTTTTTCAGAATACTATAATCATAAGAAGCTACACAATTGTGGAGAGTACAGCCAATTTCACAAAGCTGATAACGATCTTTAGGAAGAAAAAAATCATAAGGTCCTATGCTGTCGCAAAGAGACTGTTGTGATGGAGAATATTGAAATACTTTATTAGTATGGTGGCTCTGATAAGAAATTTGTGCAAGTGCATCATGATTAACTCTTGTAAAGCCATCATAAAGAATGTCGTTGCGCAAAATCTCTGGAATTTTATAAAAATAACGGTGAAACATTTCCAGACCATCTACAGCATTTATATCGTATGATATTTTTAATAGAGTGTTCATTGTAGCTTTTTGACCTCGCTTCTCAATGCTGTAAAGGCTGAAAAACTTTATAGCATCAAAATCGGCTGTATCAAAAATATTGTAGTACTTTTCATTTTCAAGCACACGATTAAAGAGGTTGATGTCTGTGAAACCGCAAGCTTTAAGAGTCAAATAGGTTATAAGCGTATTAGGTCTGCCGGCAAAACAGCGGCGTACAGTTTTTGTATTTCTGATATTAAATTGTTTGCAGAAATTTTTGAAAATCTGAGAATCTGTTCTCTGATAATTAAATGCTTTTTGCCGTGATGTAAAGTTATGAGTTTTTATCACCGTCCAAAGGCCAGGCTCAAAAGGCAACATAGTAAGTCTGTACATCTCAAAAAGGCAGCGTTTATTCTGACTGTTACGGTAACGCAGGCAGAGACTATCATACGAAATATTTGTGAAGGCCGCTACAATTTTGAGAAAAGAATAAAAAATATGATCTCTAAGATTCTGGGGAATATAGCGTTTTTGAAAATCTTTTAGAAAAAGATTATAGAATTGATATCTTCTTTCTGCCTTCTTCCATTTTTCATGTGTCATATTATCGAGGCTGGAAGAGATAAGCTTACCTTTCCGTAAATCGAACAAAAGATAATAGTCGTATTGTAATTCTTTTATAAAAAGAGTCTGTACATGGAGCTTAAAAGTAAGCTCTTCAACATTACTTTCCAGATGAACTCCGAAAACTTCTTTACTCAGTTTGTTTTCATCTTTCAAGTTTGCTTTATCATACTCATAACGTTGTTTTGCATATCTATGTTTTAGATAAGCTTCCATTTGATTCAAATCAAAGTCTTCAATACATACACTTCCATTTCCTTCATATTCCCTAAGCGGATCATAACTAACGCACGTTAGTTTTGGGCAAAAAGGAATATTAGAAACCTCTACAGGCAGAAATTTTGGATTTGATACAACAAAGGCATTATAATTTCCGTCATAATATTCTATTTCTCCTTTGATACTGTCGTAATACAGTGCATCTGGATAGAACTTATTTGTAAGCCAGACTGGAAATAGTATTTTTGGATTCGGAGAGAATTCAAAATCCGGGCTACCAATTTTTCTGTAAAAGTATTCTGTCATTCTTCCCCCTTAATAATCTTTACAGATTATAATTTCCCCTTCTCTTTCTAGTTTCATTGTTGCTTTTACGATTTTACATTGTGCGGCTTCAACATCTATTTGCCTTACCTGCCCCAGCAATTCCATTTTTTCCCTAAGCAAAGCCTGACCTCCCCCAGATAAATTCCAGAAGATTTTGTTCTTAAAAGGTTCTTCTGTATTCTTAAGAGCCATTGCTAAATCATCATGATTTACTTCTCGAAGCACCTTTTGAATTGACTGGTCATCAAGATGAGCCAACTCATTAAAAGAGATTGCAAAATTTTCAATATTCATCTGGAGAATCGGATTCATCTCAAAAAAATCTTCCTGATAATAATTGAGGCCAGAGATTTCCAGTCCCGTAAGATTTTCAATAACTTCATCTGCCATTGTTCTCCCATACCAGCCGGCTTTCTTGTAAACATAAGCAGCATCTACAAGGATTTCTGGTGAGGTTCGTTTTTTTGTATTTGACCTTAGTTCGTTTTCTATTTCACTATGAAGTGGCTCCGGAACTTTTTCCAGAGCTTTCTGCGCCCGCTCTTCCCCCAAATACACAAAAAGATTTATAAGAGTTTTCTTATACCCTTCTGTTATGTATGCTTCTATCATCTCAAGAGATTTTGCATTTACATCATTAAAGCGCTTACGGGCAACTCCCTTTGCATATTCAAATAAATCTTCTAAATCTGTTTCTTCTTCCATAACGTCTCCTGCTCTTAAAGATATTGAGGTTTTACATCACCTGTGTAATCTTTACTGCGAATCTTCCGTAAAGCATATAAACCTTTCCAAGCGCGCATAATTTTTCTTTTTCATCGGAAAGGCCGCGGCGATAAATATACACAGGGCTATTCCAGTCTTCTGAAAGTTCAATAATTACTCCTTTGTCGTAACCATTGATTTCTTCCTGCGTAAGCTGGTCAATACCGTCAAACTGAATAGCCGTATCAAGGCCGTATTCATGCTGAAAAAAGTCTGTGAGCCGGGCAGCATACACTTCCATTATTATTTTCATTCGATAAAGCTGCTCTTTGCTTAGCAGGTCTGGACGAAGAAAATCGCATATTTTTATTTTCTTTTCTTCATCATTTTCTGTTCTTATAGGGGGAATTTCTTTAATTGCAACCAGCAGCTCGTCTATTTCTTCCTGACTTAAAACCTTATCTTTCATAAAAACCTCCACAGAATAATATAGTTAACTCAAGTTTGGAAGTAACGAAAAAAAAGATAAAAAAAATAGCAAAAAAATTAAATTTTTTTTGCATTTTGGAGAGCCCTGTTAACTATATTAATATTATCAATTTTTCTATCTTACTTTTTTTACACAGGAGGTATTTATGACAATCAATTCCGTAGACATTCTTTTCAGCTGGTACGATGAAGACAAAAGGTGTCTTAAGGAACTTAAGAAAAGAGCTGATGAAGGCGACCAGGAATGTCTGGCTGATTTTATTGGAATCCAGACAGAGCTTTCTACAAACGCAGAAGAAGTTCAGACAAATATAGAACTTCTTAAAAAACTTTCTGACCAGGGTAATTCCCGCGCAAATCTTGTGCTTGGAGTTCTTTACAATGAAGGTCTCTGCAAGAATTCAAAAAATACAGATTCTGAAATTTTCATTGAACAGGATTTCGAAACCTCAGATTTCTATCTTGAAAGAGCTGCCAAAGAAAATAACCCCGTTGCGCTTTTTATGCTTGGTATGCACGCCTGGTTCCGCTGCCATATCTTTAACAAAGAATGCGAATCACCATATAAGGCTCCGACTGAAGAAGATTTTAAGAAGGGAATTAAATGGTTGAAAAAATTAATTTCTATGGCAGAAGATGATTCAATTAATGATGCAGAAAGACAGTATGCACAAAATCAGCTGATTGCTGCAAAAGGTTTTCTTGAAGATTTAATAGCAGAAAAAAGAAATCAATAACTGGAGTAATCAGAATATGCAGAATACAATTAACACGGAAGAACTTCTCGAAGTACTCAAGGTAACTCCGCCCGAGCAGAACATCATGCTGGCCGGAAACCATGGTATTGGTAAGTCGCAGATTATCACAGACTATTTCACAAAAAAGAAGCTGAAGGTTGTTACCCTCTTTCTGGGACAGATGAGTGACCCTGGAGATTTAATCGGTCTTCCTCATTATGATGAAGCAACAGGTCTTACAACCTTTAGTCCGCCCTACTGGTTTCCTATTGATGGAAAACCTATTGTACTTTTTCTCGATGAATTAAACCGTGCCCGCCCGGAGATTCTGCAGACAATTATGGATCTGGCTCTTAATAAAAAACTCGCTGGTCGTCCCCTTCCCCAGGGCAGCCGCATTGTCTCTGCAGTAAATGCCGGAGACGAATATCAGCTGACAGACCTGGACCCGGCTCTGGTTTCCCGTTTTAACATTTATACGTTTAAACCTTCTGCTGACGAATGGCTCAAATGGGCAGCTAAAAAAGGCTTTGATTCAAGGATCCTTCATTACATCAAATTAAAGCCTAACCGTCTCGACTGTTACAGAGTTGATGAAGAAGATTCAAATCTGACTAAAACTCCGGACCGCCGTGCCTGGGAAAAGGTAAATGATATTCTTAAATCAATTCCTGAGCTCAAACCGGTTCATAATAAAATTCTCACCGGAGTGATTGGGGAACTTACTGCTGTAGATTTTATTACAACAGAATCCACCCGCGAGAAAAACAAAGTTTCCGCACTTGATATTCTTGATAAGGGTGAAGAGATTTTCATTAAGTTGACTCCATATCAGATTTTTGAATATTCAGAAATCATTGATTCAATTTTTGATATTCTGAACAGCTCAGATTCTATTCCGGCAAAAACCTCAAAAACTTATTCAAAGAACCTTTGTGCATTTACGGCCTGGCTCAATGAAAACAGAAAATTTGAAAGCCTTGCTTATTTTACATCGCTTTATACAGATTCAAATTTTGAAAAGGCAAAAGATTTTCTTCAGACTAAATGCCCGGAAATATCTGAAACAATTTCGCAGTTTGTAAGTAATTATGATGTCAGTGCATAAAACGGTGATTGAGCCGCGCAACGGTGGTTGAGCTTGTCGAAACCACCACACAGTCCATAGGAGCTAAAATGTCAGAATCTGATTTTCAGAAAATATTCGAAGAAATCACAATGCCATGGTTTTACAGCAATCCGCTTTTCTTCAGACTCTTTTGTATGCAGAAGCTGAATGCTAATCCTCTGCTTCAGATTCCTTTCAGAGTCGGTAAAAATCTGATTGAATACAATCCAAAGATTATCGCTCAGAAAAATAGAGATAACATTCGTAAGGATTTGATTCTCGAACTTACAAGAATCATTCTGCATCATCCATTCCGCCACCCTGAAAATGACAAGGATTTTGATATTGAACTCTGGTACGAAGCAAGTACGATGACCATTACACAGCAGGGGGTTGCTGCACATGGCTTTCAAAAAGATATGGATATTGAATATTACTACAGGCAGCTGCGTAAGGCAGAAAAAAGCGATGAAGAAGATTCGGAGCAGCTCCCCTTTTCTGATATAACTGAATCAGATACTGAAATTTGTTCTGAAAGTGGCACTTCTACTTCTGATATGTTCAATACGACTGCTTCTAGTTTTTTCAGTGAAGATTCAAAGACTGCGCAGGGGCAGGACGCGGCACCTGATGCAGAAACTGATACAGCGGCAGTGGCCAATGAATCGAAAGAAGCACCATCTGACACCGTCAGTAATTCTGCAAAAGAAGGCTCAGAATTATGGTCCTGTGACGACAAGGAAGCATCAAAAGCTATAGACAATTTCATGAAGGAAAATAAGACCTTATGGGGAAGCCTCCCGAATAATGTTGAAAGCCTGCTTTCTTTGTTAAATGCTAAAAGCGCAAGAATCCCTTCCTGCATAAAGCTTCTTGAGTATTTTAAGGCAATTAATAACTCCAGCTACTCTCTTACAAGAATGCGCCCAAGCCGCAGATTTGGTTATTCTCAGATGGGTAAGAAACGCAGGCCAGAACCTGGAAAAATTCTTGCAGGCATTGATGTAAGCGGTTCTATCGATGATGAACAGATTCTTAAATTTTATCACGCAGTAAGTAACGTTTTTGACAGAGGGATAAAAAATGTTGAGATATTTCAGTTTGATACAGAACTAAAAACTCCCAAACCTCTCCCCTTCAAAAAATGTCTGCAGATAAAAGTTCTGGGGCGTGGAGGAACTTCTTTTCAAGCTCTTTTTGATTACGCAATAAAACATCAGCGGGATTATGACGGGCTGATTATTTTTACAGACGGCTGTGCCGCAGAGCCAGAAATTCATCACAGGCTAACAACAAAAGTTTTATGGATTTTGAATGATAAACAATCTTTTTACTTACATAAGGAAAGCTTAAATAAAACGGGATTTGTTACGGTTTTAGCATAACTGATGTGGTGGTTCGCGCAATTATCCGGGAGGAAAAAATGAACGAAAAAAATCGTGTCACTGTAAAACTTGAATGGTCGTGTGAAGCATATACGGCAGAACTTATCCCATTAAAAAGAAAATCAATTTACGGGGACCGCAAAGTTATTGCCATTGATAAGGACGACAAAGAATACAGCCGTATTATGTATGATGAATCAGACATGACCTTGTTCCCGAAAAAATCTTTAGGTATCTGCAGACTGGATGAAGAAGGAAAAATCTATTCAGGAAAAGAAAACAAGGAAGAAAAGCCTGTTTCTGAATACAGCGACTATTGGAAATTTAATGATTGTTTACATGAAATCCCGGCAGACAAAAGGGGGCTCGGTCCTTCAAATGCAAAAGCAGTTTATACGCTGAATGGCGGTGACACTCTTATTCTGAGCAGGCTTATCGGCGAAAAATTATTTTTGTATAAAGGTAGCGATTTAGTTTTTCAAAGAAAGGGAACTATCTTCTGGATAAAACCTGAAAAAGAGGTAAGGCCCGGTGAATTCGCAAAAAGAGGAAAAGACTATCAGCCGGATGACCAGCCTATTGTATCTGACATCACAGATCTGGATGACATTGATTTTGGTATGTTCTGATAAAGGTAGGAGGCAGAATGAAACTGATTTCTATAGGCGACGGCAGGGGAAAAAACGCGATGATCGGAATTGCACCCTTTTATCAAAAAATTGAAAAGGAAGAAACAAGTACAGCTGTAACACATCGCATTGTAAAGACGACTCTTAAGACAAGTATTTCTGCTCTGGAAGAAAAATCTCAGCACGAGGTCGACCAGCTTTTAAAAAATCTTATAAATGGAGACCCGGAAATTGATTTGAAAGAGGAAGGCCGCTTTACCGGTAAACTGCACTACACCTGGGCAAACGAAAAAAATGAACTTGTTTCAGATGTAAGGTTTAAGGAAGAGATTTTTTATTCTGACGGAAATCTGAGGGAGCAAAGAACCTTTAACACAAGCGAGTCAAATATTCAAAATGAGACTCTTCCAATCAGATGGACCGGAGTCACTATTCCTGTTTACGAAGCTATGAGGCGATACATTTTTACTCATACCTATCAGCTCTTTCACACAAACGGACTTACCTATTCGTTTTTATTTGAACTTGCAAAGCAGTTGCATGAGAAAAAAGAAATGATGTTTATTGGTGGTGGAGCCGGAGGTTCAGATCCGATAGTGCTTATGAAGGGCGGCAAAAAATACCGTGGTTTTATGAGCGGCGAAATTGCTTACGATAATACTTCTTACCGGCTTTTGATTCACCTTACAGATATTGACCTGGAGGATTATTAATGGATCTTTTACAAAGGGTAAAGGACACTCTTGCAGCTAATGCCGAAAAGAACTTTCTCGAAAACAGCAGAAAGCTTTTTGATGAAACTGCAGTTGAATACAAACATAGGCTCTCAGGAAAATTTGTTCTTACAGACCCGTCAAAAATTGCGGACATCGAAGGAAGCAATATCTGCATTACCCGCAAGATTGACGGCGAAATGCGTACAGTTTATTTTAACGGGAGCACTTCTGTAATGTTTACAACCGGTGGGAAAGAAGAAAAAGATTTTCCCTGTCTGGAAGTTTTTACAAAAAAGCTGAAGGCAGCCGGCATTAAATGCGCAGGCTTTGCCGCGGAGTTGAATTTTGTAAAAGCGGATAAGAGCCGCAGCCGGGTTTCAGATGTAATTCACGCAGTCGCAAACAAAGAGCTCCACGCCTCTCTTGCCCTCTCCCCATTTGATATTCTTTTTATTGATGATTCAAAATGGCAGGCTGAACATTATGAAAAGACTTATGAGAAGATGGTAGAGATTTTTTGTGATTTCGACAGGCTCAACCACCGCGTGGGAAAGATCAACACCCCCGTGGAAAGGCTCAACCAATGCGAGTTCGTGCATCCGGTGCAGATGGAAAAGGGAACTTCTTCAAGCGACATTGCGAGGGTTTACAAAAAATGGGTTATCAAAGAAAAAGCAGAAGGTCTTGTCGTACACACCGAACAGCCAGTTATC
>CAKUWD010000027.1 GCA_934699065.1 uncultured Treponema sp. | reverse complement strand
TCGTAAGGCTCGCTTTCATCTAAAGGTCGAAGGATGCCATCGCCGCCGTTTTCACGGGTCACAATTTTTACCACATCTGTATGAGTCTGTTTTGATTTGACCATGTCTTCTGGCGTAATTCCAAGCTGCTGCCCCAGGGACAGATAATTATCTCGGGCATGGGCATCTTCATAATTCCAGGCAATATCACAGGAACTTGTATAAAGAGTTTTTACGCCGCCTCTTTTTTCAAACTCCGGAATTGAAAATATTTTACAGACATCTATCACCTCAAAACCAACATTTCAAAACTGATTTATTATAACACAAAAAAGCCCCTGGCGAAAACTTCGCAAGGGGCCGACATTCAAACATTCAGATTTTTAGGATAAAAAGAAAATCGATATTTTTATTTTTCTTCAGAAAGCTTTGAGCGCTTTTTACCAGCAACAAAAAGTCCGGCAAAAACAGCGGCACAAATAATAGTTGCGGCAATAGCTTCAAGAATTGCGTTGAAGCCACAGGCACCAACCAAAGCAAAATATCCCATTCCACCAAGAGCAGCCTTTACATCAGCAGCCTTGAAAACATAAAGGCTTCCAAGTACGAGCAGAGTGTGACATACAGTTGTAATAAAACCTGTAATTCCAGCAGCAACAGTTTTTGGCATGTGAGGAATAAGAGTCAAAGCCTTCCAGAGGCCCCAGGCAATTACAGCAATCAGCATACGTGGAAGAACAGAAATCAAAGGATTTACAAAGAAAGGATCAAGAGCACCAGTTGGGCTCATTGCTGCCTGAATCAAAGAAAGGGAACCGAAAACGAGACCAACAAAAAGCCCTTCTGGAAGACCTGCAAGCATACAAATCAAAATTACAGGAATGTGAAGAATTGTGATTGATGCAGCAGCACCAAGAGTGATAAAGCCAAGCTTTGTAATTCCAAGAACAATTACGAGTGCGCTGAAAGCACCTGTAAGAGTGAGTTTTTTATTGAGTGAAAGTGTTGAATTTGTATTTGTCATTTTAAATCTCCTTTTACCACGGTGGTTGAGTGATGCGAAGCATCGTATCGAAACCACCGTTCTGCTAATTTAAATCCAGCGCAACCTTTACGCCGGAAAGTACCAGGCCCGGAATGATTTCGTCGAACAATTTGTATTCTTCAAAAGTTCTGGCAAAACCGCCGGTTCCGATAATCATTGTGTCCTCACCATGGAAGACATTCTTTTTAAATTGATAACAGAATTCTTTTAAGGCACCGGCAGTTCCATAGTAAAGGCCCGCCTGAATTGCTTCGGTAGTTGAAAGACCGTAAACATGCTCCGGCTTCATGATTTCAACCGAGGTCAGCTTTGCAGTTCCTCCCGCAAGAGCATCCACAGAAATCTTCATACCAGGCATAATTACGCCGCCAAGAAATTCCTTATCCTTCGAAACAAGCTCCGCCGTAATCGCAGTGCCCATATCAATAATGATAAGATTTTTTCCGGCGTAAAGATCAACCGCACCCATAGCAGCCGCAATCAGATCTGCACCAATTTCCTTAGGGTTCGAGTAACGCAGCTTAAGGCCAGTCTTAATTCCCGCCTGAATAAAGAGCGGCTCGCGGTCCAGATATTTTGCGCAGGCCCGGCTCAGCGAATGATTAATCGCCGGCACAACCGAACAGCAGCCAATCTTCTCAATCTGCTTCCAGTCAAAACCGTTCTCGCGCAAAACCGAACGCAGAAAAACACCGATTTCATCCGAGCTCGAATTAATATTTGTCGACCGGCGGAATCTGAGCACGCACTCGTCGCCCTCAAAAAGTCCGCACGCCGTAGAAGTATTTCCAACATCGATTGTTAAAATCATATACACCTCCAAAATTTGCCATCGTCAGGAGGGGGAAGTCTCCCCCTCGCTCCAGCCCGCTTCGCGGTCTTCCGCTACCCTCTCTGCGGGGGAATCCCCCCGCAACGCCCCCCCCACAGTGACTATGTCATTGCGAGGAGTCCGTAGGACGACGTGGCAATCCATATAATGAGAATTCTAAATTGTTTTGATTTAAGTCTGAAGAGTCATAGTACCTGTCCTCCTTGGATCAAGTCTTGTAAGATGTGTAAGGCCACCGTCGGCCCTTTTGTGTAAACCCTCGCCGGGTAAAAATAAAGCGAAGATCAATTCTGCCACAGCAGTAACTGTCCTCGCTTTGTAGAATAGTGAATTATGACATAAATGTCAAATTTGTCGGTTATGCCGCATATAAATCTTTCTGGAAATCAATAAATACTTTGCTGATTTCACCTAATGGACCAAGAACATTCTTGGCATCATTGATTGTTCCATACTTAAGCTTAATAAGTTCAGGCAGATTTTCCAGCGAAAGTTCTGTGTACCCCTGCTCTACGTATTGCTCTAAAACAAAGTTTACAAAATCGCTTTGTTCGGCACTTAAAGAAGAAACAATTTCTGGGCGAACAATTTCTACGCGACGCTGGCGTTCAAGTGGGCTTGTGTTATAAGCAAGATATTCCAGAACATCCAGCAAGTCGCATTTTTCCATGTTTAAGAATTCCTGAACTTTTGTAAGCTTTTCCAGAGGGAAGCCTTCGTGTTCCATATGTTCCAGCAAAGCGGCTCTTGTTTCTGGGTTCTGCCATTGCTTACGTAAGTCTTCGTCATCCTTAAAGAACTTAGGAAGGGTCTGATTATTTACAAGAACATCAACAAACTCTTTAATTGTAATGAGTTTGCCATCGTACATAATTCTTTCTTCCCATTCAAAACCTTTCTTTACCATCCTTTTGCGACCATCGCCCAATTCAATTTCTATAAGCTCTTTTGGACAGGTACAAGGAAGATTCCCGCAAATCGGGCATGGCTTTGGAGGACAGATACAAGGATACTGACCACATACAGGACACTTACGAGGCGGTCTTTTACAGATGCACGGCCACTTTCCGCAGACCGGACATTTTTCATGCTTATCACATTCACAAGGATATTTACCGCAATAAGGACAAACCGGATTCGGATTATCCCATTCTTCATCATAGAATTCTTTATATGCGCCTACAAAGTCATAAATTGTGAAATAGTATTTATCATCAAAGAGACGGGTTCCGCGGCCAATAATCTGCTTGAACTCAATCATGTTCGGAACAGGCCGCATCAAAACAATATTGCGGACATTCTGAGCATCAACACCGGTAGAAAGCTTTTGAGAAGTTGTAAGGATTGTTGGAATTGTCTTTTCGTTATCCTGGAATTTTTTAAGCTGCTCCTCACCTTCCGCGCCATCGTCCGCAGTTACACGAACACAATAATTTACTCCGCGTTTTGCCTGCGAGTTTATCATATCGCGAATCTGCATTGCGTGATTCTGGGTCGCACAGAAGACAATTGCCTTTTCATCAGGATTTGCACTTTCAAGAAATTCTGCAACACGAAGTTCATCACGCTGACGGATTTTAATTTTTCCGTGATAGAAATCTGCTTCCGTATAAGTTTTGTCTTTGTCTAAAAGCTCTTCGCCCTGAATGATTTTATCATCTTCATCATAAACATATTCATCAATAATCTGATTTGTACAGCTCTTTACGCGGTAAGGAGTAAGGTATCCGTCTTCAATTCCCTGCTTAAGAGAATACTGATAAACCGGCTCACCAAAATATTTATAAGTATCGCCATTTATTGTACGTCGTGGAGTTGCAGTAAGACCAAGCTGATAAGCCGGCTGGAAATATTCCATCAGCTTACGCCATTCACTTTCATCGTTTGCACCACCACGGTGACATTCGTCGATGATGATAAAATCAAAGAAGTCCTGCGGATATTGTTTGTAGTACTCTTGAAGGGGAAAGTCTTCCCCTCGCTCCAACCGCTTCGCGTTTTCCGCTACCCCTTCTGCGGGCTCAATCGCCGCCCGCAACGCCTGCTCACCATCGTCGCCCTCTGAACCGCAAAGCAAAGTCTGGAAAATCGTAAAATAAATACTTGCGCCCATCGGAACCTTTCCGTCGTTCTTGCGGATTTCTTTTGGAGTAATTCGGACAAGTGCATTCTGATCAAAAGCACCAAAAGCATTAAAAGCTTGGTTCGCAAGAATATTTCTGTCTGCTAAGAAAAGGATTCGAGGAAGCCTTCCGTTTTCTGCAATGTTCCAGCGAGTCTGCATAAGCTTCCAACAAATCTGAAAGGCAATATAAGTTTTTCCTGTTCCGGTTGCAAGAGTTAAAAGAATGCGGTCAACCTTGCGGCTTATGGCATCAAGTACCGCATTAACCGCATTTTCCTGATAGTAACGAGGACTTTTTCCGCCGTCCCGGTTGAAAGGTTCAAGATTAAATTTATCGCGCCAGTCGTTTTTCTCCGGGAAAGTCATTTTCCAGAGTTCGTCTGGAGTCGGAAACTTATCTACAAAGCCTTCTGTAAAATCACCAGGCTTTGCATCCATATCAATGGCCCAGATTTTGTCGCCGTTTGTAGAATAAGTCCAGCGAATATTCATAGCCGCAGCATATTTCTTAGCCTGCTCTACTCCGGCGCTAACATCAAGTTCATCTTTCTTGGCTTCTATAATTCCAATCTTTACGCCTTTGTAAGTAAGAAGGTAATCTATTTTATCCGGATTTCTTTTTGCCTTTGTAACAATACGACCAGGTGACACAATGTAGGCACGCTGCTCTGTAAAGATATCACTACCTTCTACAACGCCCCAGCCGGCAGCCTTAAGAGCAGGATCTATTTTTTTAAGCCTTGTGTCACTTTCATTCATAATGATTAAGTAAATTATACCATCAAATTTATAATTTGAGTAGTTTTCAAGTTTTTAATATATATGTTAAAAACTTTGTGAAAATCCAGATTTTTTAACATTCAAGTTAAAAAGTTTGCAAAAGTATAGACTTTTTAAGATAAGGATGAATAACTTTTGAAGTTTACACAAATTGTTATAATTAGTGGAAATTTTCCGCTAATTTCCCCTAATTTCCTCTAAGCGTGATTCAAAATTTTTACTTCTCGTATATCCTGTAAGTCTTTTATTCAAAGGAACTGTTTCCATCAAACCTGCAGAAACAAGTCCTTCCAAATCTGAACGAATTGTTTTTACAGAAACATTAAACCTTGTTTCAAGATCCTTGCTAGTAAACATCGAAGCTGGTTTTTCAGCACAAATCCTTACTATTTGAATCTGCCGTTCATTTAAGCCAGGAATTCTATATTCCAATATTGCAGCATTTTCTTTTGCCTTTCGTTCAAGGTAAGTATTTAATT
This sequence comes from uncultured Treponema sp., assembly GCA_934699065.1. Classification (GTDB taxonomy): domain Bacteria; phylum Spirochaetota; class Spirochaetia; order Treponematales; family Treponemataceae; genus Treponema_D. The sequence continues at coordinate 14,265 of CAKUWD010000027.1, read as the reverse complement.
CTTCAAATGCCTGATTCAACACTTTTAGATTGTAATGTATAAAATATCCTAAATCATTATCATCATGCTCTGTATACAAAAATGCTTTTTCATATTGATTTTTAGCTTTATAAATTATTCGTGAAATAGAAAGATATTCTGTAAGCCAATAACCTTTTTTAAGCATATACCAGTAAAAAAGAGAACGTGCCGTTCTTCCATTTCCATCAACAAAAGGGTGAAGATACGAAATCATAAAGTGTAGAATAATAGCTTTTATAATCGGATGAACAAAACTGCGAGACTCAGTATTTACAAATTTACAGAGCTCTTTTATCGTTGATTTAATTACTGTATATGATGGTGGATCATGCGCAACCTCGCCAGTTATCCCATTAACGACAAAAATGTTATTATCTGTTCTAAAACGGCCTTCATCTTTAGAGTCATCCAGGGTTTTCTCGGTAATCTGCTTATGGATTTCAAGCAATAATTCAGGAGATAAATCATCATTCTTATGTTCAGAAAGATAGCGAATTGTATTGTAATTATTTAATATCATCTGCTGGCTTTTATCTTTTGGTTTAGCCTGCTTTCTGAGCATTTCTTTCGCAACTTTTCGTGTAGTTGAAGCTCCCTCCATCTGACTTGAAGCTATAGCTTCTTCCATAATTGAACTTAAAAGATAATATTGTTTATTCTTGTTAGAAAGAATATTTGAAGAAGCTAAAGTTCCACCGAAGTTCATATCAAAATTATGAAGTAATTCCTGCATTCTATTTGTTTCTCTATAATAGAAAGTACAGGCAGAAAATTTATATGTTTTATTTCCAATAATTCGGCTTCGTTTTACAGCATTCCAAAAATCTTCGGGTTTTAATCCTTTTGGAACATGATATTTTACCTTGTCCCAGTAATAATATTCATCATTTATTTTCTCAATTTCAGAAACATATAAAGGATTCATGAGAATATTAAAAACTTCACTTGTTTCGCCTTTTTTAGGAGCCTCTTCAATCATGAATTTATGATAACATGGGATATACTTTAAAGCAATGAAAATAGGGGAAATTTTCTGCTAATTTCCTCTATTTTCCACTATTCTATTTTAAAAGAAATTCCTCAATACATTTAACTCTATTTTCAAATCTTATTTCATCTATAAATTTTTTGGTTAAATCTAGTTTTCCATAAAGTTTAGAAAAAATATCAAGTTCTCCATATTTTTTATATATTTCTCGAGGACTCATATTTTCAAATATATTAATATGTTTTCTACATAATCTATAAATAGTATTTGCTAAACCTGTTTTATTAACAATTTCCTGATTATCTGGAATATTTCTTTCTAGAATATAAACATAAGATAAAGTTACATCATTTCTGATTATTGGAATAATATTATACTGATGTATTGTTTCTATAATTTCTAAAGACTGTATTAAATATCCCATTAAACTAAATAAAAAGGCTTGGCCAATTTCATAGGTTCCGTATATTTCTTTTGGAATATCATTAATACGTTCTTCAAAAGCTTTTGAGTGAGTATCTTTATCATGTATAAATATTGATTTTTTTAAATCTTCACGGAAAAAAGAATCTATATCTTTACTCGTATGACAAATATTGAGATAATCTTGTACCGTTGAAAATTTCTTATCAAAAAAATCTAAAAAAAGGCCCTCAGCAATTTCATAAAAATTTGTTTTCTCAAAAAAAAGTCTTATAGGCAAGAGAATAACAATATCACTTAATTCTTTTAAGACAGAAATATTATCTTCCAAGGTTTTGAAAACCTGATTAATAAACTTATCCCTAGATGGAAACGAATCTTTCAATAAAACAGTATCTGCATATTTATATAATTGATCATCCATTACATGTATTTTTCCACAAACTAGAAAACCATAATAATCCTTACTTGAAATATCTAAATATGTTGCCCCTGAATAAGAGAAAACTTCTTTTTCTTTTAAAGTAAATAAATATAATGAAACTATGTTTCTATTCTTGAACCAAAATAAACGAATAGAGTCTAAAACAGAAATAAGGCTTAATGTCTCCTTTTTTTCTTTTATAGATTCAAGTAATTCAAGATATTCTTTTTCTATTTCAATAATTTTTTTCCTTAATTCAATCATTATATTCCGTGACTCCTTTTAATAGTTGTTCTGGAATTTCTATCTGGGTACCATAAAAAGAAATCATTTTTTTCATAACATAGATACAATCAGAATATATACTTTTTAATTTTTGCTCATCATTTATATCAGGAACTAAATGATATTGATGAGCTGAATTATCACACTTGAGCATCGAACATTCTCTGATTGCTCCCCATAATCCATGTTCATATTGAGTATCATAGTCATAATAAAGAGCAAACAAATCCTTTTCATCAACTTTTTCAGCTTTAGCCCCCATTCGAGCATTATCAAAATATCTAACATCTATATCTGTAAATTCTTCCATTTTAAATTCATTTAAAATGAAATCCAGATAAGCATATGAAACATGAGTATCATTTTTTCTTTCATTATTATTTTCACGCTCATATAATACTATTTTTTTTATTCCACCAATTCCATATTTTTCAAAATCATCCCAGATTTGAGGTTTTTCATTTTCAAATGTTATCAGGTATTTTGCTACAATGAAGTTTTCGATTAAACTACGAATAGCACTTCTCCCTGAAATTGATGTATATAAATTATGTTCCTCGACTTCTTTCAGACGTTTGTACGAATAAGTAAGTATACCTAAAAAAATCTCAAGTTTTTTATCCAAAGGAAATACATCATGGTATAAAGTTTTAAGATAAAGCAATATTTCATGAACCTTCGAATTAAAGTCTTTTAGGCTACGTTCTTCAGAAAATTTCAAAATAGTTAAATTACAGTCTGTCATTCGACTTATACACTCCCAAAAATTATTTATGTATTCTTTATCTAAAGTATTATTCATTTTTATTAAAAGGCTTTCTGTAGCTCTGATAGATGAAGAAATTCTTTTATATTCGTCTGTATCTGTAGAAAGAAATTGATATTTTGAATATTCTTCTGCCTGCTGTCTTGTTACATGCATTCTTCCAGAAGATGCAATAAATCCTAATACACAAAATCTTGTATGATTTGTTAAATCAGAAGATTGAGAATATGTTTTGTCTATTATATTTTTAAGTTTGTTATATCTTGATTCTATTGTTTCGTTGTCTACATAGAATGCATTAGCAAAAGTTGGTGCATTTTCTACTGTAAGAAATAATGTTAATGGCGATAGGATATTGTCTTGTGTAATTGATTTTATGCAGGAATAGATTCTTTCTTGTTTATTGTAAGGTAATTTTAAGATTTGAGATAATTGTGGTAAAGAAACTTCTTTTGCTATTCCAAAGATATGTTGATTTATAATTGAAAGTTTTCTAAAGCCTTCTTGGGAACCATAGGTATCAAGTATCAAAGATATCCAAATATATTCAGGCATTCTGCCATATATCCAAGTTTCATTTTTCTCCATGGGAGTCATGAAAGGAATTGAATTCATTGGCGTTTTATATACACCTTTTTCGTATTTATGTTCTGCTAATGATGATGGTGTCAATTACTTAACTCTCCTTCGATTTTTTTATAAGAGGGATTGTTTCTAATAGTAATTTATTTTATTAAGCCCAAAAAGAATCTTTTTCCCAATCATTGGAAAAACCTAGAAAATCAATACATTTCGTTTTGTTTTTCTTCAAGAAATCTTTTATTTCTGTTACCCAATGTGAAGGCGATGTAATATTCTGATTTAGGAAAATTAAAACTAAAATCAGATTATAATAACAATTTGATTGTGACGACCAAAGATTCTTGATTGGATTTTTATTTGATTTTGGCTTTTTAGGAATAATTGTGAGTTTTTTATTTACAATTCTTGCCTGATGCGCACATTGATTCCGTAATACTGCAAGACTATGAATCCATGATTCAAGAAGATGTGCATCCACTTTAAAAAAAGAGGCAATAGCATCTTTTGCATTACCCGGCGAAGTCGGATTTGATGAAGGGACTTCTTTTAGATTTGTATACCAGCAAGAAAGATTTCCAAAAGACATCACTTCACAAGATATCCATGCAGCAGGAAGCTTTCCAGTATATTTAGTAACATTATGCTTAATAAATGTTTCTTTTGAACGATCGACCTCATGTTTTGTTGTTTTTATATTTGCAAGTCTTTCTGTGTCATCTTTACAATAATTTTTGTAATAGAATTTTTGGGGCCCATATTTTATACCAGTTTCGTAAGCCCATCTTGTTCGAAGAGTAACTTCAAATCTGCTGATACCTTCAAAAATTAAAGAACGCAGGTCCCTATCGAAATAATACATATCCATAACCTGCTCAAATGTTGTCCCAGGTCTAATAACATCTCTTGAAGTTTCATAATATAACCAATATCCACTCAAACGATAGTAATTAATACTTGTAAGAACATTACTTGCATAGGAAACATCTGAAATTGTTAGTCCCTTACTTTGCAATTTATTTATCTGCTGAGGAATTGTTGTTGCTGGATTTGTATAAGCGATTTTTGCCATTGTGCTTTAAAAAAAATATGACCCACCGATTTGAGGATGGTAAAAACCATTAACCTTGGCGGGTTCTGTTAATAATAATATATAACAAAACCTGTAGGTCGTCAATTATTTTTTTCCTCCTTTCAAATATATATAAACATAACATATTATTCTTTATAATTCTCCTTCAAAGGCTTTTTGTAAGAGGGATTGTTTTAGTTCGTCGCAGTTGGCAATTTGTTTTGTGTAGATTTCCTGCAGCTGGCGGACTTTTTCGCTGAGGATGTCGAGTTCTTTTACGATGCGTTTTTGCTCGGGGAGAGGGGGAAGAGGGATTTCGATGTTGTTTAAGGATGCTTGATTAAACTTTGGTTGTGCCATCCCTGTTACAAAAGGTGAAATATCAAGATTTGAGAAAAACAACTCAACGAATCTCATTGTTATTTCATCCTTAAAACTTAGAATATGTGCATGATTATTAACCCAGAATTTTCCTTCTGCGATAAATGCAATAGGATAAGTTCTTGCTAAGAGATTAGCGCCGTCCTCTGATACAAGAAGATATTTTCCATCGAAGATATAGTCTTCTACATAATCAACAATTCCCGATGCTCCATAATATGGGTATTGTCCTGCTTTTCTGACATTTTTGGTAATTGGAATTCTTTTGGAATCTAGATTCTCAGAGATTTCTGAAATCGTTTTCTTTTCCCAAGTGGCCTTGCTGAAAGCTTTTGCCAGCTGGGACTGGAACAAATCTTTTGCGTTCTGCAGGTTGATTTGGGCATTTGCCTTTAGACTTTCCAGCTGTGCAAATTTTTCATCCAGGATTTTGACTATGCGATTTTGTTCTTCGAGAGGTGGAAGAGGAATTTCAAGATTACTATACTTCTCTGCATTTACATTTGGCTGAGCAGCAGCTACTTGTGAAGCACTAATAAAATCTAGATAGTTTTTAGATTTTGTATAATAAAAAATATAATCAGGAAGCACAATTTTCCTATTTGGTCTTAAACGAATCAGATATCCTGCATATACATATTTTTCATCTGAAGAATGATAACAATATGCTTTTCCTACAGTAGCACCAGTTCGTGCAAATACGATATCACCATCCTGTAGTACATGCTTTTCTTCATAGGAAATAGGTGAAACAAAATCTTCATTTAATTCACCTTTATCATTAATATCAGTAATCCTAATATAACGAGTTTCACCATCATATTCACAAGATGGAGAACTTGTGCCATATGACATTTTATCAAAAGTTAGTTCACCAAGTTTCTTTATTTCCCAATCTTTTTTCACTACTTTATCCTTTTATTTGACACCAGTAGGGTCTTGTGGTATATTTAAAACAGTTCGTGGGCTGCATTTGTATGCAGTTGTTTCGCTTGCTTGCAAGCCACGGCTCATCAATTCCCCTGCTTCGTGCGGGGGATATTTATTTAACAATAACTCCTGTGTATAAATCCTGTTATCGGCTTTTTTAACTTCTTTTAATGTTATATATGCTATACATTTTCTTCCATTTGAAAGTTCAATATCTTTTTGCAGTCTATGAATAGCAATTATATTAGGATCTCCCCTGTCATCTGGAAATGAACCTAAATATTCTGCCAGTTCAAAAATCTGTTTAATATTTTCAGCAGCTTCGAAATGTTCTTCTACAGAAAAACCATTTACAACTGATTTTGTAATTGCTTTATCTGAAGAAATCTTACTTGCAGTATTTTTAGAAAACCGTACTTTTACATTTGCATCCAGATTTGTGAGAACTTTACCAAATAAATAATTAATTGAATGTATAAAAATCTGCCTGCATTGATTTCTAATTAAATGTTCTTCATAAGAGATTCTATAAATTTCACAAGCGTCTGCAATCTTGATTCCTGTTTCATTTTCTATCCAAAAACTTTTATGATGTCCATTTTCCCAGAAATCTTGTAATGTGCAGCTATCTAAATCAATTCTCAATAGTTATTTCTCCTTGGTCAGGATGACAGGCTTTGAAGTATTTCTTCACTCTCTTTATTCAACTCGCGCATTTCTTTGATAATCTCGGTAGGCTCACGTAAGGTCTTTTCTTCCTTCTTGTTCGGGTTCTTTACGCTAAGATCGAGGGTGTCGGGATTGAGGTCGCTTACGTTGAGGCTCCAGCTGTTTGGGCTTGCGGCTTTTGTCTTTTGCAGGGCAACAAAATCGGCAAGGTCATCTTCGTTGAGGGGATTTGTTTTACCAAGGTTGCGGTCCAGGTTGAGCTGATAGTACCAGATTTTTTCTGTGGGTTTTCCTTTTTCGAAAAAGAGAACTACGGTTTTTACGCCGGCGCCTGTGAAGACTCCGCTCGGACAGTCGAGGATTGTATGAAGGTTGCAGCTTTCCAGAAGCTCGCGGCGAAGGGCTATGCTTGCGTTATCTGTATTGCTGAGGAAGGTATTTTTGATTACCACACCTGCGCGGCCGCCTGCCTTGAGCATTTTGATAAAGTGCTCCATAAAAAGATAGGCTGTTTCGCCGGTTTTAATGGGAAAGTTCTGCTGGATTTCTGAACGTTCCTTGCCGCCGAAAGGTGGATTTGCAAGTATGACATCTTTGCGGTCGCGCTGCTGAATCTGACTCAGGTCTTCGGCAAGGGTATTTGTGTGCATGATATTTGGCGCTTCTACTCCGTGGAAAATCATGTTCATGATTCCGATGATATAGGCAAGGCCTTTCTTTTCTTTACCATAGAAGGTATGCTTCTGAAGGATTTGTTTCTGTTCTACGGTTTTTGCTTTTTCGTTTAAGTAGTTGAAGGCTTCGCAAAGAAAGCCGGCACTTCCGCAGGCTCCGTCGTAAATTGTGTCTCCGATTTTTGGCTCTACTACTCGGACTATTGTGCGGATGAGTGGACGCGGTGTGTAATATTCTCCTCCGTTACGGCCGGCGTTTCCCATCTTGTGGATTTTGCTTTCGTAAAGATGGCTCATTTCGTGCTTGTCTGTGCTGCTCTGGAAATGGAGTCCGTCTGCGTAGTTGAGGATTTCGCGCATGTTGTAGCCGGAAACTATTTTGTTTTTGAGCTCGCTAAAGATTTCGCCAATTTTGTATTCGAGGGTGTCCGGTGTAGTTGCGGTTGCCTTAAAGTTTTTGAGATATGGAAAAAGCTTGAGGTTTACAAAGTCTGAAAGGTCGTCGCCTGTCATGGCTGCTTTATGGTCTATTTCGCCTTTTGAGTTTTTAGGACAGGCCCAGGAGTTCCAGCGGAATTCTTTTTTGATGATGTAGGTGTAATCTTTTCCCTGCAGGGCCATTTCGTCGCTGCGTTCTATTTCAAGGTTGTCAAGGTATTTTAAGAAGAGAATCCAGCTGGTCTGTTCTACGTAATCAAGTTCGTTTGAACAGCCGGCTTCTTTCCACAATATGTCGTCTATATTTTTAAATATCTGCTCGTAATTCATGCTAATAGTATAGCATGAAAATTACATCATTTCGATAGATTACTTCTCTACGCTTGCAATGGCGTCATTGCAAAGAACTTGTTGACAACCATATTCCTTAACCCTATTATATATCATATTGATATATCTAAAAGATATTAAGAGGCAAAATGGCAAAAGACAAAAAGATTGATATGGTAATTCTTGGGTTATTGAGTCATGAAGATCTTTCCGGCTACGACATCAAAAAACGCATTGATACAGGAATCAGTTTTTTCTGGAAGGGAAGCTTTGGAAATATTTATCCTGCATTAAAAGAAATGGAAAGTCAGGGCTTCATCACAAAAAAAGATTCCTCTGTAGGCGGACGCGAACGCATTACTTATCACATTACAGCAGATGGAAAAAACCTTCTTAAAAACTGGCTTAAGGAAGAAGAGGCCAGCAATGAACTTCGCTATGAAACACTACTCAAGCTTTTCTTTGGCGGTAATCTTAATAAAGAAGTTTCCATTCGCAACATTGAAGTTTTTGAAGAGCAGATCACAAAAGATCTTTTAATATTAAAAACCTATTCAAAAAAACTAAAAGAAAACCTTGATGAAGATGATCATAAATATTTTTACCTGACAGTTTCCTTTGGAATTGAAAGCTACGAGGCTTATCTTAAATGGTGTAAGAAGGCAAAGGAAATACTCAAATGAAAAAGAGGACGAGAAAAATGGAATTACTTTTAATCTTCTTAAAAATCGCAATTGGAATACCTGTGGGTTATCTAGCTACTGATGCCGTTATGCAGAATATTTCATACTCATTTTATAAGGGCGACCGACAACTTAAAGAAATAAAGTTCGAGCCGGAAGAAATTCAGATAAATGAGAAATTATCCGGCTACGGCTACAATCTTGAGAAAGACTCCGACAAAATCATTTTATTTTTTGGCGGTTCAATGTACATAGCTTACAACACAGTTGGCATGTACGCAGGCAATTTTGACTGTCCTTTTTTATCAGTTGATTATTACGGAACTCAGGAGAGTCAAGGGCACATGAATCTAAAGACAATGAAAAAATCTGCAGAAGATTTATATGACTATGCAGAAGCCAGATATCCTGGAAAAAATATTTATGTTTTTGGTCACAGCTATGGATGTGGAATGGCGGCCTATACCGCAAGTGTGCGTCAATGTAAACATCTCGTACTTGCCTCAGGCTACCGAACCTCTGCCGACATGTACAATAAAATCATTCCGCTTTTCTGGGGGCCGGCAACTATTTTTATCACTAACAATATTCGAGTTGATAAATATGCTAAAAACACCAGCTGCCCTGTAACGGTCATTGGCTCCGATGCAGATAAAACTCTCAGTGCAAAGCTGCAAAAAAAACTAGCAGCCTGCTATCAAAATGCAAACTGCCAGATTTTTCATGGAATTGCCCATGAAGATTATTTTGTTACTGATGAAGTTGTGGACTATGTAAAGGAAACTATTCTTCAAACATCTTCGGAATAAACTTGCCGGCCCATTCCTGCCAGAAGTTCATGTCGTGGATGCCCGGGCCTTCTTCGTAGGTGTGAGCTACACCCTGCTCTTCGAGGAACTTGTGAAACTCGCGGTTGCGTTCCAGGAGGAAGTCTTCGGTACCGCAGGCCATGAAAATTTCAGGAAGTTTTTTGCCGGCCGCAATCTGCTTCTTCATTAGGTATTCAGGATTGTTGTCACTCTCTGAAAGCTTAGCCGGGTCGCCAAAACACATGCGGTAGTAGTCATAATTTGCAATTGGGTTACCCTCGCCTTCCTTCATCTTTGCAACTTCGTTGTGAATAAGAGCTGATGAAAGTGCGATAACTTTGCTGAACTTTTCCGGATAAGCAAAGCCTGTATGAAGGGCTCCAAAGCCTCCCATAGAAAAGCCCATGAGATAAGTGTCTTCAGCTGTCATTGCAAGGTGGAAGGTGTTGCGAACGTATTCCAGAAGTTCAACTCCAAGGAAACTTGCAAACTGACGACCGGTAGCCGGTCCGTCAATCCAGAAGGAATTTTCGCCGCTTGGAATTACAACTGCAAAATTGTACTGCTCTGCGAGATTACCCGGTACCCAGTTGAAGGCTGCTCCACTGTAGCCGTGAAGCAGGAACAAGGTTTTCATTGGTTTACCGTCACGCTTGAGATCGTTGCGGGGATAGTCGCGACGGATGTCGTTTGGAATCTGCATTAAAAAAGAAACGTCGCGCTTGAGGACGTCGGAATAAAATCTGATTGTTAAGTCTGCCATTGAGATCTCCTGTATTTCTTATATATTTATGATTTATTAGTTAATTGTTTTATTAAATTATATCATATTTTCTAAAGTTTTTTATAAGAGATTTTATTTATCTACACCCAGGCCGAAGAGAGCGAAGTCGCCGCGGCAGGGGTCACCTGGGAAAACTTCGGCTAATGCGGATGTAAGTAATTCTGCTGTTTTACGACTGGCTGTGGCACCCTCTGGTATGAGCCCAAGTTTCGCTGCCTCCTGCATTACGTGAACATCCAGCGGAATCAGAAGCGACGCCGGGTCTGCCCAATCCCAGAAGCCCAGGTCCACCGGAGAATTGCGTCTTACCATCCAGCGTAAAAACATGTGTATTCTTTTGTTGGCGGAAGTACGCCCCTTTGGAACTATTGCGGAATTTGGGAAGGCGGAAGAAATCAGCTCGTGTAGTGCGGCGGGGGCGTTACGGGGGTGTCCCCCGTTAGAAGGGGTAGCGAAAGACCGCGAAGCGGGCTGGAGCGAGGGGAAGGCTTTCCCCTCCTTATATTTTGATTCAAAGAATTCTCCTAGGCTGCCAGCCTGTTTTAAGATGCCAGCCAGTTCTCCAAAAAAAGTCTGCATATCATCGTAGGAATAAAATCTATAAAACTTGGCAGGTCCACTCGGGAAGTCTTTTTTGTAAGTCCCTGCCTTCAACCATTCTGTCACACTGCCTAACGAACGGTCGGAAGTTTCCAGTACCTGCCGTATTTTTGGAATAAACTGCTTTCGGTTTCCAAAAGCCAGCATGGCCGCAATAAACGAAGCAACCTCTACATCTGCAACAGTTCCCCGTCCGGCAGCCGGCTGGTACCAGCACAAAAACTGCGAAGGGTCTTCATCACAAAAAGACGAAACTTCATAACGATCTGCGAGACTACGTAATTTTACTTTAAGTGCTTCATTCATTCCTTTTCTATTATATATAATAGATTTTACCACTGCAAATCAATATAATAGTAATAATACACTTATTATGGAGTATTATCTTGAGTAATAAACTTTTTCGCATGGGAATCGATGTTGGTTCCACAACTGTAAAAATTTTAATTCTTGATACTGAAAAAAACAAAATCCTATACAATCATTATGAAAGACATCATGCAGAACAATGGAATACTGCTCAGAAACTTTTACGCGATGTTTCAAAAAAATTTCCAGGCACTCGCTTTAGAATAGCTGTCTGCGGTTCTGGTGGAAAACCTATTGCTGATAAAATTGGTGCCCACTATATTCAGGAAGTTGTTGCAAACTCTTCTGCTGTACGTGCCCTTTATCCTGCTTCCCGAACTGCAATTGAGCTTGGTGGTCAGGATGCTAAAATAATTTTCTTTTATAACGACAATGGTCGCCTTGTAACTTCAGATATGCGCATGAACGGAAGCTGTGCCGGAGGTACCGGTGCATTTATCGATGAAATTGCTTCCCTCCTTAATGTTCCAACCGAAGAGTTTGAAGGACTTGCTGCAGCTGGTCATGAGGTTCATTCTATTTCAGGCCGCTGTGGTGTATTTGCAAAAACTGATATTCAATCTATGTTGAATCAGGGTGTTGCCCGCGAAGATATTGCTCTTTCTGCTTTCCATGCAATCGTAAAACAAACTGTCGGTGGTCTTGCACAGGGACTGGAACTTACGCCTCCTATCATTTTTGAAGGCGGTCCTCTTACTTATGATCACACTCTTGTAAAAGCATTTGCTGAAAGACTTAATCTAAAAGATGAAGATATTATCCGCCCAGATCATCCGGAAACAATTGTTGCCCGTGGTGCTGCAATTGCGCTTGATGAACTCTTTCCTCTTGCAGATGAATCTGATGGAATTCTTATTGAAAATGCAGTGCATGCTCTGGATGGCGGTATGGTTCGCGTTGAGCATACTGGCTCAAAAATCAAAAAAACATACTTTGAATCTGAAGAAGAATGCCGCGTATGGCGAGAAGAACATAAAACTCCTGAGCTTGCAAAAATAGACGTGAAGTCTGGCGACACACTTAACGTATATATTGGTGTTGATGCAGGAAGTACTACTTCAAAAATCATCTTTATGACAGAAGACGAAAAAGTATTCGACCGGTTCTACGCTAACAACCGTGGAGATCCTATTAACGTAGTTCGCCGCGGACTTATGGAACTTCATGCAAAATACGAAGCAATGGGTGTAAAACTTAATGTACTTGGTTTTGGTACTACAGGTTATGGAGAACTTCTGATTGCAAAAGCTTATGGCGCAGACTATCACACTGTTGAAACTGTCGCACACGCAACAGCAGCCCGCCGCTTTGTTCCAGATGTAAGTTTTATTCTGGACATTGGTGGTCAGGATATGAAGGGTATCTGGATTGATGATGGTATCATCACCAACATCACTCTTAATGAAGCCTGTTCTTCGGGCTGCGGTTCCTTCCTTGAGAACTTTGCTTCGTCACTTAAGATTCCTACAGATAAAATTGCTGATGCAGCATTCCGTTCAAAAAAGCCGGCAGACCTCGGAAGCCGCTGTACTGTATTTATGAACAGCACAATAATTACAGAACAGAAAAACGGCTGCGGTCCGGACGACATTATGGCCGGACTGTGCCGTTCAATTATTGAAAATGTATTTACCAAAGTTGTCCGCATTTCGAATACAGACTCCCTTGGTAAGAAAATTGTTGTTCAGGGTGGAACCTTTAAGAATGATGCAGTTCTTCGCTCACTCGAGCAGTATCTTGGAGTAGATGTTCAGCGAGCCCCTTACCCAGGAGAAATGGGTTGTATCGGTGCAGCGATTCTTACAAAAGAAAAGAAGACGACAAGTGCATCTAACTTCATCGGCTTCGACGCAATTGAATCACTTTCCTATACACAACGCGAAAACGTAATCTGTACTAAATGTGCTAACCGCTGTTCACGCAGCCTTATTAAATTCTCAAACGGCACTACATATATTACCGGAAACCGTTGTGCCCGCGGCGAAGTTCTTTTACCAGAAGAACTTGAAGAAAGCAAACTTGAAAATATCAAACCTGCAGATTTAGATGAAGAAGCAGTTTCAGGACTTGCAGACACTCCGGCCTGGTGTTATTCCTGAATCAAAAACCCGTTATGTTCCGGATATGTTCCTTATCCGCGAGCAGCTTCTTTTTAAGAAATGGGATTATAAACTTGTAAGTGAAAAAAAGAATATCACTATAGGTATGCCACGAACTCTTGAGTACTGGGATTCTATGCCTTTCTGGTCTACCTTCTTCCGTGCTCTCGGTTATGATGTAATTCTTTCTCACAAAAGTACACGCGACATGTTTGAAAACGGAATACCTTTTGTTCCGTCAGATACAGTCTGCTTCCCTGCAAAGCTTGCCCACGGTCACATTCAGGATCTTGTAAAACAGTTCGAAAAACTACCGAAAGATAGTTACCGCATCTTCATGCCAATGGTTATGGAGATGCCTGCAACAGATAAAGCAAAAGCTTCTAATTATGTTTGTGCAGTTGTAAAGGGATACCCGCTGATTATTTCTCATTCTGAAAACCCGCAACGCCGCTGGAATGTTCCTTTTGATAATCCAATGTTCCACTGGTATTCTGAAACAGACCGCAAAGTTCAGATCATAAAATATTTCACCGAAAATTACGGCCTCAAGAAATCCGAAGTTGAAGCTGCCTTCAAGCAGGGTGAAAAGGCAATCTTAAGCTTTAAGAAAAAGCTCTGCGAAGAAGGACAGAAAATCATAGACAAGGTTAAAGCAGAAAATAGCTTTGCAGTAGTTCTTGCCGGTCGTCCTTATCATACAGATGCACTTGTAAGCCACGACCTTTCGCGTGTATTTACAAAGCAGTATATTCCAATTCTTACAGTTGATTCTCTTCCTGGGCTCAACGATGTAAATCTGCGCTATACTCGTGCTGAAGTTACAAACAACTTCCATACACGAATGCTCGCCGGTGCACTTCTGGCCGCAAAGTCTCCACATCTTGAATATGTTCAGATTGTAAGCTTTGGCTGCGGCCACGATGCAATTCTTTCTGATG
>CAKUWD010000026.1 GCA_934699065.1 uncultured Treponema sp. | reverse complement strand
TGTTACACGAGAATCGCGTCCAACACCAAGTCTGAGCGCGGTTGCATCAACATCAAGTTTTTTTGCAAGCCAGCTTACATAAGCACAGCCAATCTGTTTTGCAATCTGCGGAGTGAGGTTTACATTTTCACCTTCAACACCTTCTATGGCAACACCACGGACATCACTTCCGTTTTGAAGTTTCATTAAATCCATAAAAAACCTACCTTTACTTTATAATCAATATTTCAATACGCAAGAATTATGACGCTTTTCGAATAATCCTGCAATGATAAAATATTTTTTATTTAACATTTTTTGCATGTTTAATTTTCTTTTCTTCATAAAGATTTTTATCTGCAGCCTTAAGCAAATCCTTTAAATCCGTATTCTCCGAATTAAATTCCTTAGGACCAATACTTATAGAAAGTGTAAATGGTAAATTTGCTTCTTTTGAAAACTCTTCATTTAAACTCAAAAAGCGCTCACGAATTACTTCCACTTTACGCTCTGGAAGTCCTGGCGCCACAACGCCAAACTCATCACCACTAAGACGCCCAATCATATCTGAATCACGGAAGGCAGCGCGCAAAACCTTGGCTTCTGTTTTAATTGCAAGGTCACCAATCTCGTGACCATAAGTATCATTAATTGTTTTTAAGCCATCCAGGTCGCAGAAGAAAACCGAACCTGTCTGACCGGCCGCAACAGAAACATCGAGCAGCTGCTGACCATACTCATAAAAACCACGGCGGTTGAAAAGCTTTGTAAGCTCATCAGTTTTTGATTCAAAATTAAGGTTCTGATTTTTTTCTGCAAGAATAGCCTTCTCCTCTTCCTTTTTTGAAAAAACATAAGAATGAACAAAGGAGTTTACAAGAATCTTAAGGAAGATTGTATAAACCGGATAATTGTTTGTAGGTAAACGGCAAACCAGATAGCCATAATTTTCGCTCTGAAGAAAGATTGGAAGAACAAAATAATTTCCCCTCATAAAATTTTCCAGACGGCCCGGAAGAATTTCTTCTTTTGGAGAAAATTCTATTCCTCCCTTTTCATAATAATTTTCCTGTACTTTTGCATCTTTATCTACAAGCATAATCAGACGGGCTTTGTCCGGCATTTCAAAATCTTCCTGAGGGGAAAGAACAATAGGCTCGTCATAAATGCACATGGCAAGCATTCCGATATGCACTACATTAAGATTGTTTACAACGGTATTAAAAAATTCATGCAGGTGCATAACGGTATCTGTCATTGTCAGCAGATGGAAGATTGTTGCCATATCATTTATGCTGTTACTGAAAAGCTGCAGGCCGGCCATGTTGGCTGAACCTGCTCCAAAAAAGTTTCCATCAACATCAAAATAGCCCTTATCCTTTATACTTTTTTCCATACAGCCACAGGACTGGCGGAACATTGGAAAGGACTGAATTACTGCTTTTTCCGCAACTTTTTTTCCACACAAAATATCATAGGCAAGTTCTGCCGCCTTGTAGCCGGTCATAGCAACGCTCTGGCTGATGGTAGAAAGCATAGGTGTACAGTTAGTTGCAACTTCTGCATTATCAAAACCAAAAACAAGAACGTCTTCGGGAATCGAAATTTCCAGTTCATCAAAAATACTTACGCAGCCGGCCGCCATATAATCGTTGGCACAGAGAATGGCCTCAAAAGGAAGCTTATCACCCTTTTTGAATTTTTCCTTAAAACAATCGTAGGCCGATTTTGGAGTAAAGTCTCCGTCGTAAATCCAGTCCTCATTCACCTCAAGACCGTGCTTTTTCATTGCGGCACGAAAGGCTTTTTCGCGTTCTTCAGATTCCGGGGAAAGCGTAAGGGCGGCCGTCATAAATGCAATCTTTGTCTTATTATGCTTTTTGATAAGATGCTCAATTATCTGGTCATAAGCCTCTTCGCAGGAAACTGTAGTATAGTGATTTCCCGGAAGAGCCATTGGGTTAGAAACAGAAATTACAGGAATCGGCAAAAGACACTCAAGCGACTTTGTAAGAGTTTCAAGATTTATTGTATTAAAAAAAGTATTAGTTATAACTATTGCTGCATCTATATTTTTAGATTTAAGCAGTTCCACCGCCGTCCAGTACTGATACTCATACTGAAAGCGCTCATTATGCGGCGTACTCGTCGTAGATATAATTACGTGAACATCATCCTTATCCTTAAAAAAATCCGTGATGCCATCCGTTACGACAATATTGTATTCAACTGTAAGATCATAGACTAGTACAGCTATGTTTTTCATAAATTCTATTATACTACTGTTTTAGTGGATAGATAAAGATTTTTTTTGTTAGTGATGGAGTGGGCGAATTCGTCCCCCTTTATTTATTGTACTTGACTTCTAATACTTCTTTTATTAATTTAAAAAACGTAAAGGTTGCAGTTACCTGTTATTAATCCAATTTAAAGTTATAGTTATTTTTTTTATTGGGCTGCACGGATTTTTACCACACGTCTTCTGAAAATTGGCAGTTGGACTAAGGCACAGTCGTGTCTTCATCCTATTTTTTCAGAGGTATTTATGGAAATGCCATCTTTACGTCCATCGCCAACAGCGCTCCTGAATCCATGCGCTGATCCAATCTTCAAAATTCTTTTTACCAACGAATCTAAAGAATCCAACATTGCCCTAACCTGTTTTCTCACTGATATAATCGGTAAGAAAGTTTCTAATGTTGTTTTACAGCCAAATGAACTTTCCGGAGAAACTAACACAGACAAACAATCAGAGTTTGACATCAACTGCAAAATTGAAGGGAAAGTTGTTAATATTGAGATGCAAGGAATAAATAAAGATAATCACTTTGGAAGACGAGCAGAGTATCATGTAGCGCATCTCTACAATCATTACGTAACAAAAGGTCTCGACTGGAAGGAAACACCCCAGGCCTTTCAGATTTCTGTTCTTAACTTCCTTTTTGACGAATCTGAGCAAGACTGTATCAGTTATTATCTGATGAGAAATCAAAATGGACGAACTATAGCTAGAATGCTAAACGTCATTTTTATGGAACTACCGAAAATAGAACCTGTTCCTGATGATATTTCTTTGTTGACACCTGTCCAGATGTGGGGTAAATTCTTCTTGTATGCTTCGAAACCTGAAAAAACGGAATTCGTCGATAAACTTGCAGAATGCAATAGGGGGATTAAAATGGCAGTTACAGTCTTAAAGAATATAAGCCAGGACGAAATTAACTGGTATCATGAAACCCGATACTGGATGCATGTTTCTGATGAAAAAACAATGATTAATGCAGCAGAAAGACGAGGAAGAGCCGATGGTATTCAACAGGTTGCCCGAAATGCCATCAAAGAGGGCCTTCCAACAGAACAGATTGCAAAACTGACAGGGCTTACGGTAGACGAAATAAATAAGCTTAAATAAAAGAAAACACGGCGGTTGAGTGCTTCGCGAAGCGAAGTGTATCGAAACCACCGTGTTTTTTTTATAATGGTGTGGTGGTTTCGATACGGCTTCTTCGAAGCCTACTCAACCACCGTTGTGGATTTATTTACCGATGATGTCGCGAGCCAAAATCTTTGCGATATTTGGACGCTTCTGGAGGTCGCCTTTCAAGCCTTCTTCACGGGCCTTGTTTACGTAAGCAGGGTCCTGGAAAGAGTACTTGAAGTTTGTGTGAACGTCGTAGGTTCCCTTCATGAGAGCATAAGCATCTTCTGTCATTACAAGCTCTTCGTCTGTTGGGATTACGAAAATCTTTGTTTTTGAGTCATCAGCGTGAATGTAAGTTTCAGCGTTACCTGTGAAAGACCATTCGTTGCGCTGAGCGTCAATCTTGATACCGTAGTTTTCGAGACCTGAACAAGCCTTCATACGAGTGATTGGTCCGCGCTCGCCAACACCTGCTGTCCAGATGATTGCGTCTACACGGCCGAGTTCTGCCATGAAGGCACCGATGTACTTTTTAATGCGGAGTGCTTCCATTTCGATAGAAAGCTGGCAGAGCTTGTCACCCTTTGCGGCGTCGATTTCGATATCGCGGCGGTCTGAATATTTTCCTGTAATACCAAGACAACCACACTTCTTGTTAAGTGCCTTGTCCATTTCGTCTGCTGACATTCCAGTTTTTCTCATGATGTAGAATGGAAGAGCTGGGTCGAGGTCTCCTGAACGAGTTCCCATTACAAGACCTTCAAGTGGTGTAATACCCATTGTTGTATCGTAGCAGACACCGTTCTTTACAGCACACATAGAAGAACCGTTTCCGATGTGGCAGATGATAAGGTTGCAGTCTTTTGGATCTTTTCCAAGGAGAACTGCAGCACGCTTTGCTGTATAAAGGAATGAAGTTCCGTGGAAACCATAGCGGCGTGCAGCGTACTTCTCGTACCATTCGCGTGGAATTGCGTACTGGAAAGTTTCTTCCGGCATTGTCTGGTGCCATGCTGTATCCATGATTGCTGAGTGAGGAACGTTTGGCATTACCTTCTGAGCCGCTTCAATACCCATGATGTTAGCTGGCATGTGGAGAGGTCCAAGGTCTACTACCTCGCGGAAACCTTCGAGAACCTCTGGTGTGATAAGTACAGACTTTGTGAACTTTTCGCCACCATGAAGTACGCGGTGACCTACAGCTCCAATTTCGTCCATAGATTTGATAACACCAACTTCAGGGTCAGTGATTTCTTTAATGATAAGTTCGATTGCTTCTTTGTGAGTTGGACAAGGGCTTTCGATTTCTGTTTTCTTTCCCTTAGCCTTGTGAGTAATGCAGCTTCCTTCAATTCCGATGCGTTCTACAACACCGTTAGCCATTACTTCCTTGTTGTCCCAGTCATAAACCTGATACTTTGCAGATGATGAACCGCAGTTCAATGTAAGAATTACCATAAATCTTTCCTGTATGAATAGAGTTAATAGAATGTGGGTGGGAGTCTGTCGGTGGGTAAAATTGCACAAAAAGCCGATATTATCGCTCTGGCAGGCAAGCACTCAAAAGAATGATATAATTATAGAAGTAATACGTACAATTTTCAATCACTGAACAGCCTGCCTTGATACCGCCCAGATAATATGGTAAATTTTCTATGAAGACTAAGAGGATAAATATGCAGAAAAAAACATTTTCTTGTATCGTAATCAATGGAAAATTTCTGGAACAGAAAATAACAGGCGTTCAGCGCTTTGCCTGGGAAGTTACAAAAAAGCTTGATGAACAAGCCTCTCAATTCGGATTAAAAGTTTATCTGGCAATTTCTCCTGCCGTAAAAAATTCAGCTCTCCCGGATTTGAAAAATATTGAAATCATTACCGTTGGAAAATCAAAGGGAATCCGCTGGGAACAGATTCATCTTGCAAAATTTATCAGAAAGAATAATGCACTTGGACTTCATTTTTGTAATGCCGTTCCATTTTTTGCCCCAAAAGGAATTGCAGCCCTTCACGACATTTCGTATAAAGTAAATCCGGAATTTGTTACTACAGCGAAGCATAAAATAATCAGAATATGGCATTTGATTCAGCAGAGAGCCTGCGCAAAGAAAACTCTTGCAGTACTTACAGTAAGCGAATTCAGCCGAAATCAGATTTCTGAAGTTTATAAAATTCCTAAAGAAAAAATAACCGTTGTTTACAGCGGTTGGCAGCATTTTAATGGAAACATTCCCGATGAACCTATAGAAAAAGATTTTCCTTTCCTTCATCAAAAAGATTTTTATTACTGCATGGCAACCCTCGCTAAAAATAAAAACTTTGAATGGATAAAAAAAGCAGCCGCATTTAATCCGCAGGCAACTTTTGCTGTTGCCGGTCACCTGGATTTTAAAAAGCATGCTGTAAATTTTACAGAAGCAGATCTTCCAAAGAATCTTCATTACCTCGGCTATGTAAGTGATGAACAGGCAAAACGTCTTATGAAAAACTGCAAGGCTTTTCTATTCCCTTCTCTCTACGAAGGTTTTGGTCTTCCACCACTTGAAGCAATGTCTATGGGTGCCCCTGCAATCTGTTCAAATGCCGCAAGTTTACCTGAAATTTATAAGGACAGCGCCCATTATATAGACCCATACAACGCAGAAATCAATCTGGACGAGCTTCTGAAGCAACCGGTTTCCGACCCAAAGGAAATTTTAGCCTTTTACAGCTGGGAAAAGACAGCAAATCTCATTGCAAGTGTGGTTAAGAACATACTTTAAGTTTTTTTCTATATATTATTGAAAATCAATTCTTTAAAATATATAGTAAAGTATTATGATTATTACACAAACCCCATTCAGAATGAGTTTCTTTGGCGGTGGTACAGATTTTTCCGGCTTTTATAACGAGCACGGAGGAGCTGTTATTTCTACAACCTTTGATAAATACTGTTACGTAACAGTTCGCCATCTCCCACCTTTCTTTGATTACAAAACCCACGTCACATATTCAAGAGAAGAAAAGATTAATAATCTTTCTGAAATGCAGCACCCGGCCATCCGCAATGCAATGGAATGGCTTGATATGCATGATATAAGACTTACCTACGAAAGTGACCTTCCTGCCCGCAGTGGACTTGGTACCAGTTCATCTTTTGCAGTAGGTATGCTGTCTGCTTTCTATGCTCTCAAAGGTCAATATGCCGACAAACGCAAGCTTGCCGATGATGCAATATATCTTGAACGTACCCTCTGTAAAGAAGCCGGTGGTATTCAGGATCAGATTGCCGCAAGTTTTGGTGGCATGAACAGAATAAACTTTTCTGCAGACGGTTACACAGTACATCCGGTAATAATTAATCCTGAAAGAAAAAAACTTTTGAATGAACACCTTATGCTTTTCTTTACAGGTTTCTCACGCTTCTCATCTGACATTCAGAAGGGAACTGAAAAATCTATGAAAGACAAAACTCAGCAGCTGATTGAAATGTACAAGCTTGTTGATGATGCCGAAAAAATCCTTACAGATAAAAACACATCTCTGGATGAGTTCGGTAAACTTCTGGACTATACCTGGCAGCTTAAACGCGGTATTTCAAGCGGAATCAGTACAGACTCAATAGACGAACAATACGAAAGAGCAAAAAAAGCCGGAGCCCTTGGTGGAAAGCTTCTTGGAGCAGGAGGCGGAGGCTTCCTTCTTTTCTACGTTCCAAAAGACAAACAGGCTGATGTTAAAAAAGCTCTTGCAGGACAGATGTATGTTCCATTCAGTTTTGAAAATGATGGAACAAAAGTTATTCATTATAGTCCTGAAACTTATGTTGAAAAATAATTTAATAATTTTAAATACAGGAGATTTTTATGGATTACATAGCAGAACTTATTGAACGATACCCTTCACTTTCTGTTTGCGAAAAAGATATTCGTGCAGCAGCAGAAGCAATAATTGAATCATACAAAAAAGGTGGAAAACTGATTGCAGCCGGAAACGGTGGAAGCGCAGCAGACAGCGACCACATCACCGGAGAACTCTTAAAATCTTTCGTAAAAAAGAGAACTCCAGATGCATCATTTATCGAAGAACTCAAAAAGATTGACGGCGATACAGGAGCCTATCTTTCTGATAAACTTCAAGGCTCCCTGCCAGCTATTGCACTCACAAACAATTCTGCACTTATGACAGCAAGTCTTAATGATGTAGATGGCAATGTAATGTTTGCACAGCAGGTAAACGGCTACGGAAATGAAAATGATGTTTTCCTTGGTATTTCTACAAGCGGAAATTCTGCTGATATAGTTTATGCTACCGTAGTTGCAAAAGCAAAAAAACTTAAGACAATTGCACTTACAGGTAAAAACGGTGGAAAGCTTAAAGGGCTTGCCGACATCTCAATCGTAGTACCGCAGTCAGAAACTTTTAAGATTCAGGAACTTCATCTTCCTGTTTACCATGCACTTTGTCTCACAATCGAAGAATACTTCTGGAAAGAATAAATAAGGACTCACAATGAAAGCTGTAATTATGGCCGGCGGGCTTGGAACTAGAATCGCAAGTGTTAGAAGCGACGTTCCAAAACCAATGATTGAAATATGCGGAAAACCAATTCTCCAGCATCAGATTGAAAATCTTCTGAATTCTGGAATTACTGACATCACTCTGGTAACAGGTCACCTTGGACATAAGATTCAGGAATACTTTGGCGATGGTTCTAAGTTCGGCGTAAAGATTTCTTACTTCAATGAAGACCATCCTTTGGGAACCGCAGGTGCACTCTTTAAGATGGAAGGACTCTCAGAAGATTTTCTTCTGCTCTGCGGCGACACAATGTTCAATCTGGACTTTGCCCGTTTTATTGAATTCCATAAATCACATAAAGCCTGGGCAAGTCTTATGGCACATCCTAATGGCCACCCTTATGATTCTTCCCTTCTGGTTACAGAAATCCTGCCTCCAGAAAAAGAAGGCGAACTCCCTCGTGATAGCAAACGTGTTGCAAAATGGCTGGCAAAAGAAGATGAACGGCTTTATTACAAAAACCGCGTAAATGCCGGAATCGAAATTATTTCGCCGGAACTTCTTGAATACACAAAAAAGAATTACAAGCCACGTCATCCAGAAACTCCAGACAAAATAGACCTGGACCGCGATGTTCTTAAACCTGCAATTCCAACCGGAAAGATTTTTGCTTACGACACCCCGGAATACATAAAAGATATGGGAACTCCAGACCGCTATTATGAGACAGAAAAAGATTTACAGTGTGGTCGTATTTCTGCAAAAAATCTTTCACAAAAACAGAAGGCAGTATTCCTTGACCGCGACGGAACTCTGAACAAAGACAGAGGTTTTATAACAAGCCCAGAGCAGCTTGAACTTATTGACGGCGTAACTGAAGCTGTAAAAGCAATCAATAAATCAGGCTACCTTGCAATTGTAATTACTAACCAGCCGGTTATCGCCCGCGGTGAATGCAGCTTTGAAACTCTTCAGCAGATTCACGACAAGCTTGAAACAGAACTTGGAAAAGATGGTGCATATATTGATGCACTTTATTATTGTCCTCATCATCCGGATTCTGGCTTTGAAGGAGAACGGATTGCCTATAAAGGAAAGTGTAATTGCCGAAAGCCAGCTACAGGTTTAATCGAACAGGCTCAAAAAGATTTTAACATTGATATTTCTCAATCTTTTATGGTTGGCGACTCTTCCCGTGATACAGACTGCGGAAAAAATGCCGGCTGTAAAGCAAGCATTCTTGTAAATGATAAATACACACTTAGCGATTTTGTAAAAGAATATATTTCAGGAGACAGTAAATGAAAGTAGCTATTGTTCATGACTGGCTCACAAACTACGGCGGCGCCGAAACCTTCGTAGAACTGTGGCTCAGAATGTATCCCCAGGCAGATATTTACACACTGGTATATGACAAGAAAAAAATGAAAGGTCACTTTGAAGGAAGCAAAATCTATACTTCAAAACTTCAGAAAATTCCGGGTGCTACAAAGATTTACACGAAACTGCTTTCCTTTATGCCAAAGGCTTTTGAAAGTTTTGATCTTACAGGTTATGACCTTGTTCTCTGTTCAAGTTCAAGTTGTGCCAAGGGAGTTATAGTTCCTCCTCATATTCCTCAGGTAGCATATATTCATACACCAATGCGCTATGCCTGGGATTTATATTTTGATTATAAAAAACGCAGCGGAAAACTTACACGCTTCTTTATGGATAAATGGATGCCTAAAATCCGTTTGTGGGATTATGTTTCTGCACAGCGCATAGACACAATTGTTGCAAACTCAGCCTACATTGCAAGAAGAATCCAGAAGTTCTGGAACCGCGAAGCAACAGTTATTTATTCTCCGGTGAATATTAACCGTTTTTATGCTGCAGAGCCTCCTCTCCCCCGCGAAGATTTTTATGTAGCTTTTTCACGCCTTGTTCCATATAAGAGAATTGATCTTGCTGTGCAGGCCGCAATAAACCTCGGCAAGAAGCTCGTAGTAATCGGCGGCGGCAGCGAAGAAAAAAAGCTCCGCGCTATGGCAGCCGGTCACAGCAATATTACCTTCCTTGGCCGTGCCAGCGATGAGGTTCTGCGAAATAACCTCCAGCGTTGTAAAGGAATGATTTTCTGTGCAGAAGAAGATTTCGGTTTAGCGCCGGTTGAAGCACAGGCCTGCGGCGCACCTGTAATTGCGTTTGGACGGGGTGGTGCTTGTGAGACGGTAGTCGATGGAAAAACCGGAGTTTTCTTCGCTAATCAGACTGTTGAGTCACTGGAAGAAGCCATCGGTCGTTTTGAAGAATTACACGCAGCAGGAAAGTTCAATGAAGCTGAAATTACAGCGCATGCAAAAACCTTCAGCGAAGAGCGCTTTGTTTCAGAGTTCTCCAAAATTGTAGAAGAAACAAAAAAGAAAATAGTTCCAAAATTTTAAAATAAAAAAGGATGTTTAAAAGTGACCTGTCATGCTGAACTTGTTCCAGCATCCATTCTACTTATTAAACATCCTTTTATATAATTAGAACTTACCACCACCAAGTGTAGCAGAGAGTTTCAAAGAAATAGTAGGATTAGTTTCGAATGTCTTAAAAGTAATGCTTGGTCCAAGACCTACCTTTAATTCTTTAATTGGTGAATAATAAAGCATTGCAGTACTTGTAAGAGCAGTACCACTGACAGCAGCTAACATTTCGTCTGTCGCTCCAGAAAGTTTAAGCATTTCTCTTTCTGCGGCAGTCATTTCTTTTCTTCCGAAATTTCCTATTGCAAAAATACTTGCAGTAAAATCTTTGTTGTTAAAGAGTTTTCCAAAACTCAACAAAGCTGCAATATTATGACCACCAATTACGTAAGCTGCAGGGTCCTTATCATTCCCATTAAAGTAATACTGAGCGGCAAGAGTAATTTGAGGTTCTTTCCACATGTAGCTGAAACCTGCTGTAGCCTGAATAATACTTGTTTTATCATCCCAGTTGTTATTTCTTGCCCATTCACTGGCAGAGCCATAACTGTAAACAAATTCACCAAAGAAGCCGATTTTTCTCAAACTTCCTGTTGCAGTAAGCATTGCCTTTGGTGCATTCTGATATTTATAAAATCCACCAATTCCAAATTCCCAGTTTCCGATTAAAAGGTCAAATTTACCGGCAAGGGCAGTTTCCCGCATATAGCTTTCTGCAGTTTGATTTGTAAAGTTTGTAGAAGGAATTACATAAAACCATAAACAATTCTGGCTGTTTGGAAATACAATCTGAGTTCTAAGGTTCAGAGCTCCATCTACCTGCTTTTCCGGATTTTCAGGATCAATTGAACTTGTGTTAATCATGTCTGATACCGGACTGAAGAAATAACCTGTTCCCCAGGTAACTGTATGAATTCCAAAGCGGAAGAAGGCTGTATCCTTCAGAGAAAAATCTGTAAATAATTCCTTGAGTTTAAACCAGTCAGCAATAACAATAGAATTTCCATTGGCAGTTGCTTTATTCTGGAATGGATATGCAAATCCAAACTTTGTATAAATACGAAGTGTTTCTGTTGGGCGAGCATCTACAGAAAGCATTGCACTTAAATCAGGCTTAAGTGTTGAAGCATAAATATTCTTGCCCAAATCATTTTCTTCCGGAGAATACAAAACGGTATTTGTTGTAATTCCGGCAGAAAGGCTCCCACCAACTTTGATGCTGCCAGTATCAAAAATTACACCTTTACTCAAATCACTTTTTGCAGATACGTCTTTGACTTCCACAATACTGTCATCAGCAAACAAATCATCGTCACTGCCACCAAAAAGTTCGTCATCGCTCTGAGCAGAGAGAATTCCTGCAAACAAAGAAATTGAAAGAAATAAAAATATTACTTTTCGTTTCATATTATAACTCCATGTGTATCAGGTTTTAGGTTCTAGGTTCTAGGTGGGGGCGTTACGGGGGCATCCCCCGTTAGAAGGGGTAGCGGAAAACCGTAGGTTTGAAGCGAGGGGGAGCCTTCCCCCTACTTCCCTAAAACCTAGAACCTGACACCTATAACCTAATTCAATCCTTCCAGATATGCCTTTGTGAAAATCTTATCTGGCAGAGTGTCAAAGGTAAGGTCAGAAATTACCTGCTGTGTCTGTTCGCCCTTGTTCAATTCATCACGAAGAATTGCCTGGCTTGCTACATAACCAACCTTTCCACGAACTTCAACCTTAGACCATTTTGGAACTAACATTGTACGCATAAGACGGTCTGAACCAGAGAAGTCTTCCTGCTTAAGAATAAGCGGAATATCCTTGCGAACATAGTATTTTGTTTTTGCATAAGAAGGCTCTTTTGATTTTGCCTTTAGAACAATAATATCTACAGGATATTTTCCAAGAGTTCCTTCTTCGTAAGAAAATACTTCATAATTATCACGCCAGTATTTTGTACTTCTTTCAAGGTCATCAAGCTTAACGTCTGAATCTCCAAGAGCTTCTTTAATTGAAGTATGGGTAAACTTGCGGGAAATAGGATCATAAGACCAGATGTTATCATCATTGCGAAGGAAGCCCTTTCCCTTATCTGCATCCGGGAAAAGCTGTACAACTGTCATTAATTTTGTGTCTGTTCGTTCGAACCACTTGTACTGAATGTTTTCCTTTGGTTTACCAGGCTTTTCTACAACAAGAGATACAGTTGCAGAATAATCTCCATGATAAGCCTGAATATCCTGGCTTTTTTCCATAATCTGATAACATTTTTCAGCAATGTCTGCAGAAACCTGAGCTGAAATTGTGGATGCTGTCAGTAAAAGAGCTCCCAATATAATATGTAATTTTTTCATTCTATTTTACTCCTTCTTTACGATGGTAAACTTACTTTACAGTTCTCAGTGCTTCGGCCGGGCTCATACGGGCAGCCTGTTTTGCACTTCCTCTTACAGCGAATGTAGTAAGTACAATCAATATAACATACTGAAGAATAACTGAGAATATTGAAATCTTGAATGAGAAGTGTCCCTTCTGTAGGAAGAAAGAAAGTGCATCGTTATTAACTGGAATGCAGTGAACAATTGCCATTACAAGCGCAGCAAAAATCAAACCGGCAAGTGCACCAATTATACAAAGAATTACAGCTTCATTTGTAAATACCTTGCGGGTATCTTTACCAGTCATACCGAGCGCACGCATTGTTCCAATCTCTCGGATTCTTTCATACAAAACCATACGATATGTGTTAGATACGCCTACCATTACAATCATAAGAATTACAATAAGAATTACAGTTGTAATGATGTGAACAATATTCAGTACAGTTTTAATCTGAGGGATTTCATCATACAAAGTTTCTACTCCGTATTTTACCCCCTTCCATTCATTTTCCGGCTTCTTTGGATCTACCTGCTTTTCAATACCCTTTCCAACATTTGTAGGATATTTTTTCATTGCTTCAAGACGACTTGTTACATTGATTTCAGGATTAACCTCGCTGTCCTGACGGATTCTTGCTTCAATTGCCATTGCCGCTTTTGTCTGCTGATCTTTATCACGCAGATAAAGTGAGAACATTGAATATCCGCCTTCCGGCATTTCTACAATTTCATTTACATCTTCAATGTCTGCATAAGCCTGCATAGAATTCATAAAGCTGTTTGATTTAATGATTCCGGTAATTGTCATGTCAGCAAAAGTATTCTGTCCATAAACAGTCCAAGTTGAATAAATAATTTCATCTCCAACCTGAAGATTCAAAGATTCAGCAACCTTATCACTGATAATCAAACCGTTCTTCATGTCTGCATCAACGCCACCACTTGTAAACTGAAAAGAATCTCTTAAACTCTTTTCATTCAAGTCGCGGCCATAAAGCTGGATTGCAGATTTATTACCATTGAAAATTACGGTTCCACTGGACATTGTAAAGCATGAATAATATTCATATTTAATATTCAGCTCATCTACAATTTTTCTTGCATAGTCTCTGTCTCGGACAATATTTACAAGTTTTGCTTTTCCACCTGGTGTTTCAGGACTCAGCCATTCAAGGCCCTGAACAATTACATTACCACCAACAAGCTGTGTAATCTGATTTTCGAGATTTCCTACCATTCCGGTTGTGAGGCCGTCTATAGCAGTTACAACGAAAAATCCGAATGCAATTGCTACAGCAAGAATTGCATTACGTCTTTTATTTCTAGTTAAGTTTCTTAACGCTAATGATACTGTCTTCATAACTTACTACCCCCTATTCCTTGCTGAGTGCCTTAATCGGTGTAATTCTGAGAGCAGACTTTACAGGATATCTGTTACTGATAATACTTCCCAAAAGTGCAACAAGAATAGTTGTAATGAGAATTTTTGGAGTTGGACTAAAGTGTAACAATCCGCCGCCAAGAATCATTTTTGCAATTGAGTTTGTTACTACAATATTAAAGGAATTGAAAATTGCCATACAGATAAAGGCGAAGATAATTCCACAAAGAGCAGAAAGACTTGTAAGAATTACAGCCTCTGAATAGAAGAGTTTTTTTACAAACTTCTTTTCTGCACCAATTGCACGCATTGTTCCAATTTCACTTGTACGTTCAATTACAGAAACAACCATTGTATTCATAATGATGATGAATACTACAATTGCAAGAATTATGATAAGCAGGTTGAAAATAAAGCCGATTCCTTCAACTGTTCCTGAATAAGAGATAGCTGCTTTTTTCCAGTCCATTGCCTGGGCATTCAAACCTTCTTCCTTAAAGCGTTTATTCAGTTCTGCAACAAGCTTTTTATCTGCATGTGGATTATCAAGTTTTGCAAGAACAAACTGCCATGAACCGTCATCTGTTTTGTTCAACTGATCACGCAAAGTTGTATCACCAAGAATGCTGTCAAAATCAGTAGAACTTCCAAGAATAGTAGTGTCACTTTCAATGTCATCAAAGAAATCATCATCTCCACCAAAGAAATCATCTTCTGACATCTCAGAAATTGAAAGGTCTACGCTATCCGGCAATTCCTGACTGAAAGAGTTTGCATAAGTGAGTTCTGCAAAAGCTCGTGCAAGAGCCGGCTCACAATAAACACTCTGGAACATAGCAGAATATTCATTAGCAGGCTTAAAGATTCCAACAACTTTTGCTTCACGAATTACACCACCCATGCTGGCCATAAGAACATCATCTCCGAGCTCGAGAGTATTGTTCCAGGTCTTTGCAAAGTTATCGATAACACGTGTATCAACAATAATTTCGTTAGTACCAGGCTCAGGATAACGGCCTTCAATCATCTTCAAATCAGGGAAGAGCTCCCAGAAGCTTCCTGTTTCACCTGCAAAAAGCATAGAAATAGGGAGGTCCATAAGTCCAATATCTTTGTCGTCATCCTGCATTACAGAAAAATCAATTTCAGCATCCTTTGAAAGAATTACCTGTGCAGAAATCAGTTTTGACTGTTTTTTAATTCCATCTGTTTGAGAAAGAATTTCCTCTATTTTTTCCAGATCAACAAGAGCTGGAATCTGTGGAATCTCACTTGTAATATTTGTGCTGTTTACACCAAAAACATCAATTGAGCTTCCTTTTTCCGGTATAACCGAAATTGCAATGTCACCTGTAATATTTGCCCTGAAGTCTTTTTCAAGTCCGCGGTTTACAGATTCAAGGAAGGAGTTTCCCATCACAACAATTGCTACGCCAAAAAGAATGAACATAGAAATGATGAGGGTTTTAGACTTGTGTTCCTTGAGGTTGCGCAGGGCCAGTTTTATTATGTCTTTCATTTAAATCTCCATTGATAGATCCCGAAACAAGTTCGGGATTTCGAAATGGAAAATCCGTTAAAAAACGAGCCGTAAGGGTCGTTTTAGGATTATCCAATTAAATCTTGTAAACGTCTGAACCTTCTTTGTGTTCGTCGTTTGTTACCTGACCATCAAGAATATGAACAACATGATCACACATATCTACAATTCGAGAATCGTGTGTAGAGAAGATAAATGTTGTCTGCAAATCAGGATCCTTATTTAAGGATTTCATAAGCTTAAGAATCTGTTCTGAGTTCTTTGAGTCAAGGTTTGCAGTTGGCTCATCAGCAAGAATTACAGGAGCCTTTGTTACAAGAGCTCGTGCAATTGCAACTCTCTGGCGCTGACCGCCAGAGAGTTCGTTTGCTTTATGTGTCTTCCAGTCTGTAAGTCCAACCTTTTCAATAAGATAATTAATCCATTCTTCCTTCTGAGCTTTTGAAAAATCGTCAACAGGACTCTTTGAATTTTTATCTTTTGATTCAAGGAGAAGAGGGAATTCAATGTTTTCATAAACATTCAATACCGGAATAAGGTTGAAAGTCTGGAAAATGAAACCAAGATGAGAACGACGGAGTGCAGTAATTCTGCGGTCAAGCTTTGAAGGAATTGCAATGCGAACCTTTTTGCGCTTTCCGTCTTTTTTATCTGGACCTGCAGAAGACCAGCGAGTATTTACTGTTTCTGCATCTGCAAGGTCTACGCCATCATAAACATCTGTATCGCCAATAATAATTGAACCGCTGCTTGGAAGGTCTATCAAACCAATCATATTCAGAATTGTAGATTTACCTGAACCTGATGGACCAGAAACCGCAGCAAACTCTCCCTTTTCTATATCAAAGGAAACACCACGAACTGCCTCAATTCTTTCCTTTCCGAGAGGATAGAATTTGTGCACGTCTTTTAAGCTAACAACTGCCATTTTAAAAACTCCTTTTACCAGATATATTTCCTAATACATTTTTCGTATTATTGTATTAAGCAGATAATACAGTGATACAGTAAATGTGTCAATATAATCTATAAAACTTTAACACATGAGAATCGTAATTTTGCCACTGTTTTTTTCGCAATGACGGTATTTTTAAATGAGTTTTTTCTTGCCCCAGCCTTGTACGAGATCTTTTGGTTCTTTTGAAAGCAGAACTTTTACCAGAAGCAGATTTGTCTGGCTGAATACATTCTGCATAAGCTCCTGCTGTTCAGCAGTAAAACGGCTCAATACCCAGTCTGCAACACCTATATTGTCGTTATCTGGGCGGCCTATACCAAAGCGAAGCCGGAAGAAATCCGGTGTGTTCAAAACAGCCTTAGTACTTCTTAGCCCGTTATGCCCGCCAAGTCCGCCGCTCCATTTAAGGCTTACAAAGCCTGGCTCAAGTTCAAGCTCGTCATGCACAACCATAATTTCGGAAGGCTGGATTTTATAAAAGTTTGCGACTTCGATAATGCTGTCGCCACTAAGGTTCATGTAAGTAAGAGGTTTTAGAAAGTAAATATGAGACGGCGCCTCTTCGGGTACAAGCACCGGAGAGCCGTCTTTTTT
Organism: uncultured Treponema sp.; assembly: GCA_934699065.1. GTDB lineage: Bacteria > Spirochaetota > Spirochaetia > Treponematales > Treponemataceae > Treponema_D. The sequence continues at coordinate 2,399 of CAKUWD010000026.1, read as the reverse complement.
TGAACAGATTTTTGTGTCACAGGCCCACTGAGAAAGTTCTTGTGGTGTAAAGCTGGCAATCTCGCCCTTAAACTTATTCTGCCAGCTCAATTTTCCCGCAAATGGCAAAGAATCTTCAAAATACCAGCTTACGTTATGCCTTGTTTTTTCGTATTCTTTGCCGTAATTTCCTAAGAAGGCTACAAGTTTAATCATTTTGCAAGTTCTTCCAGAGGTTTGAGATACTGCTTTACAGTTTTTTCGTCTACCTTAAAACGGTAAGGAGTTTCGCTACAGGTTCCATAATACTGCTGCAGATCTTTTTCATTATTTTTTGGCAATGCAAAAAATTCCAGTTTTATATCCTTAAGATTGTAAGTAATTCTTGCAGATACCGCCCTTGTTCCTTCAAGTACAGCATCTTCAGCATACCAGTCGCGGGTAGAAAGAGAAGCAAAAGAAGTAAGCCATACATTAGCCTTTCCTTCATCAAGTTCAATTTCGCCACCACTTACATTCCATACAACATCATCGCCATTACCCATACGAGAAAGAGACCATGTTTTGTCTTCAGCATCAGTTATGCTTACGCCAGAAATCTCATCTGAGTTAAGATTCAAAACGATTGTTGTACGAGCCGCAGCAACACTTGTATCAAAAGTATCATTCACACCGCCGGAAACAAGATAAATATCTTTTCCGCCGTCTACAGTCATGTAACACTGAGATGAAGAAACTGCAGTTTTACCAATTTCGATTGTACGCAAAACCTTATCACCAAGCTTAGCAGTAACAATAGTCTTTTTGCTGTCTGTAAGCTCATAGCGTTCAACATTATTTCCGTTTGCAATGCTTCCTACCTTATCTAGGGCACGAATATTTTTGATTGCAGAAATATATGAATCTACCATGCTCATACTTGCCGGATATTTTTTTTCACCAATAAACCAGTCTTCTCCTTCTTTATAAAGGCTGATTGTTTCCTGAGGTGTTACAATTTCCAGAGAATCAGGCTCATCCTTAAAAGTAAAATATTTTGTGGTATCACGTGCCGAAAGAATGAACTGCACAAGACATACAGCCAGCAGAACTACATCGGCAATGATCAATACTAATTTTCGTGTTTTCATATCGCTACCTTCTATTTAGTAATTGTTCTTGTGTCATCAGGATTGTATTTTTTGTTGATGGCATGACGACGTGCATTGCGAAGTCTCCATACAATCAAACCAGCAATAACAACAAAGATTGCAATTCCAAATGAATTGAAGAATTTCCAGAAGTTTGCAGCCACAGTTGATTTTATTGTAAGATTATTTACAGAAAGACTCTTTGTGCGCATTGTACACAGATCTTCGTTACCGTTCAAATAATCAACAACATTCATAAGGAACATTGAAACCGGACTTTTTCCGTTTTCATCAATTACCTGACGTGTAGTAATTGCAGATGAACTTGCAACAAAAAGTTTTCCAGGCATTACACTTGATTTTACAAAGCTTGAAGTTACAAGAGATTCATCGGCAGAAGCGGCAGGAGCTTCGTCAAAAGCACTGTCAAACTTACCTTCAAGAAGAAGGGCAAGATCATACTGTGCAAAAGAAGCAGCGTCTTCCGGTGGAGTAATATAAAGAGGATGCAAGGTGATTCCTGATTCAAGAGTCCATGCTTCAGGAGAAGATTTTGCAAGCTCTGTTACCTTAATGTTTTTGTTTTCAATAGCGGCAGAAGGATCAAGAGTTCCACTCTGCAAAAGATAAACGTAACCAAGGTTATTTGTAATTACACATTTTTTTGCAAGCTGTTTTTTATGGATAGTTGGAACCCAGTAATAAGTAAGCTCACCGTACTGAGCATTCATATCTTTAATACAGTTCTTATCCATTACCATATTCTTACCGCGGGCAACTCCATACTTTGTAAGAAGCCTTTCGATGTTTACATCATTTGAAACAAAGTTTCCGATTCCGTAAGACTGATTTCTTCCGTCATCATAAACACCGTCTATCAAAAGCATTACGTTTCCGCCGCGCAAAAGGAACTGGTCTATTTTATAAAGCTCTTCTTCGGTAAAATCCATCTTAGGACCATTGATGATAATTGAATTCATTCCAGCCGGAATATTATCTGAATTCAAATCAATATCCTTAAGCTCATACAAACCGGAAATCAAAGCCTCAAAGTTTGCAGCACCATCTTCTGAAGTATGATCAACTTCGCCATGGCCGGTAATATAACCGATTGCCTTTGTACTAGAAAGAAGACTGTGAAGGCCTTCTGTTAAAGTAGTTTCAACATCTTCAAGTCCGCCGATTGCATAACCAAAGAAGGAACGCTGAACTTCAAGAGGAAGGGCATAAGACTTTTCACCATGCTCAAGAACAAGACCAAGCGCAGCCTTTTTAGCCACTCCCCTGTCC
>CAKUWD010000025.1 GCA_934699065.1 uncultured Treponema sp. | reverse complement strand
GTGGAACAGAAAGGAAAACTTCAGGAGAATTACCTCCTAAGCAGGAAAAGAAGATAAAGAAACAAAAAGACAAAACAGAAAAGCAGGCTTCTGAATCAAAGTTTGAAAAAATACTTGCTGAAAAAAAGACTACAGCCACAAGTTCACTGGAGAAAAATATTACGGGCTTATTCAATCAGGTAAATCCGGAAGCTCTGATGAACAGTTATTATGCTCAGTTGAAAACTCCAGCTCTTGCAGAACAGTTGCAGGTACAGATACCTCAGATTGTCGAAAAATGGCAGGCAAAACCTGGAGAAATTCAGACAACAGTAGAATCTCTTCAAAAATCTGTAAATTCCATTATTTCCTTTGATTATAATGCAATTCAGAATAATCCGATGAAAATAAAAGAGTTTATCGAAACTCTGGATTCAACTTATAAAAATGTTGATAAAGTAAAAAATGATGCAACAGGTTTGCTTAATAACTTTAATGCCGATATTCAGGAAGTAGATGGACTTAGAAGAACTGTTCAGACGGCTGTAAATCATGATTTAAATTTTGCTACGGCAGAAATTAATAAGATAAAGTCTCTTAATATTTCTGATGGAACAAAACTGATAAGCGGAATGTTTGAAAATGTTGCTTGCGATGTTCTTGGAAAATATTATCCTTATGTAGAGCAGGGCGTGGATTATCTTATTGAGTTGAGGGCAAAACAGGCAAACGAAACAAAAGAAGAAAAAGCTCCAAAAGAAAAGAAACAGAAAAAAGCCGGTTACAGTATTTATCGTGCTCCTGGCCGCGATATTTTCTATAAACAGGATAAGGTTCCAAAAGTATGGATTAAAAAGCTTTCTGGTTCTGGTCCTATTTTTTACGCTGAAGCAACAGATATTGCAAGTAATCAGGATTTAATAGATAAGCCTGCAGTAATTAATTTCAATATGGATTTGTGGGATTTGCAGCATACTGCAAAGGTTGTTGTAGATATCAGAACTAATACCAGTGAGCCTTTAATTTATGCAGATTATAATCTTAATAATATTACAATGGATATACCTGCAGAAAAGTTTGGTGCTTATCCTGGAGTTCCGTCATTTAAGTCTAAGTGTGCTGTAGATGCAATTCTTAAGATTTTTGATGATGAAGGTTTTGAAATTACAGGAAAAACGCAGCTTACAGATTTGAAGATTTCTACAGTTCCTTTTGAGCCGGAATATGCTTCAAAGATTTATTCAAATATTATGGCCAGAATCAATACTGTTCGTGCAGGTATAACCAGTGGATTCACTGTTTCTGGCGGATTAAAATTACTTATAGATTCAGATGCAGATAAGCAGATTGTGAATGCTTTGAAAAAAGAAATGGGAGCACAGCTTGCTGCAATCAAAGCAAATCTCAAGGCTGAACTTGTAAAGAGAATAAATGAAGCTTCAGGTGGAGCGCTTAGTCAGTATGTACCGCTTGATGAAATAAAGAAGCTGCTTAATGGCTCTGTTACTTCGACAAAAGATTTTGAAAATCTGCTTATGCAAAAACGTGCTGAAGCAGAACAAAAACTCAAATCTATGGCCGAAGATGCTGCTAAGCAGGCAGCAGAAGGCGCAAAAAAAGAACTTCAGAAACAGATTGGTGGCCAGCTTAAAAATCTTTTCCAATAATCTGGAATGCTTCTGTTTTTGAAACAAGTGCAAGATGATTAAAGAATAATGCAGAGGAGTCTGAGAAATCAGGCTCCTCTTTTTTTACAGCATTCATTAAACCTCGTGTATAAACCTGCGCAATGTGATTTATACAAACACGGCAGGTATATAAATCTCTAAGACTGGTTGCCGGACTTATATCCTGAAGATCAGCAATTCCGAGTTCAATCAGCATGAACATGTGTATGATTCGTGCTGCAGTCTGACGGTTGAGCGGGCAATCTGGCTTACGTTCATCGGAATCTTCAAGCCAGCCACGAAAGTGACCGTAGCGCAGGAGTTCTGATTTATCAATCTTTGGACTGGAATTTTTTCTGTGAGTCTCAAAAAGTTGAAATACAAAATCTCCGACACTGATGCTTTCTTCCTTCAATTTATTTCTCCAGAGGTGTGATGCAGAAAGTACAGTTACCGCAGGCAGCAAGAGAGTTTACACAGAAGGTGCCGCTGGTGTTTTCTGTTTTTTCTCCTGTCCAGAGATTTTTTACACTGAAGGCAGAGGCTTCATAAAAAGCTGCAGACAGTTTATTGCCAAGAAAATTTTTGATAAGAGAAAGATCTGCAGAAAAATTACCAGTCTTCTTTTCCTGACTCAAATTAAAAAAAGAAAGTGCGAGAGAACCGTCTGCAAGAGGCTTAGCAAGAATGTCTACGCGATTGCAATCGGTTATGTAGGTTTTATCAGAACTGGTAATTGGGGTATCATTGTTGCCGTTTGTTGATGTAGTAAAAATACGTTTTGCCTGAATGCCCAGAGGATCCTGATTGAGAGCGATAAGGTCAGCATTAGCAATAATGTTATATAGCTCATCTCCTTTTGTTACCCGACGTAAATCCAGTCCCAGCATGAGAGGTGAGTTCATCATACACCACATTGTGAAATGAGTCTGACTCATTTGAGTTGTCATTCCCTTCATTCCAATCATCAGCATGTCAGGGTCATTCCAGCCCTTGTCCAGACCGGCAAATTCATCCATGATTACGGCCTTGTTGTATTGTGAGGTAACACTTGGCGTTCCAGGATCTGTCCATTCTCCAAATCCAGGGTCACCGTCCCGACCAACCCGAAAAGTTATGTCGTTGAGAATTCGCCAGGAGTTTCCAACTTTGTAACCCCAGTTTTGTGGCTGAGTTTTTCCCCATTCACAGAGTGAAAGAAGAACTTCGTGATCAGGCTTTGCTTCATTTAAGCCTTCCAGCATTGCAGAATATGAGCAGAGGGTGTTTTCCTGGCGACGGTGATTCATAAGGCGAATCTTGTTGCGACCAGCCTGTAAGGTGATTTTAATAGGACTTGAGTTTACGAAGGATTCGGGAGAATCAGTTTGCGGGAGAAGATTATCATAAAAAATCTGAGTATCTTTTCCGCTGCCTGTAGCCACTTGCAGCCATTCTCCTGTTCCGTTCTGGCGGGCTGTAGCATAGTTTACAAGCAGTTTGTATTCTCCAGTTTCTGGGGCTTCAATATCAAAAACAAGTTCGCTGCTCATTGGTCCAACAGGTGTTGTTCCTGTATTTGTGCCGTCAAAAGTGCCAATTCCTGTAACATAGCCGTCTTTAAGGCTTGCACCACGACCTTCTAAAAATCCCTTGTCAGCGTTGAGTAAAATGCAGAATTTACCTTTTTTTAACTGAATCTGACGTAAATTCGGGGCAAAAACGTATTTTGCGTTCTCAGGATTTGAGAAAGTTGCATTATCCCATAGATAGTAACAGTTATCAATTTTAAGGAAATCTACACCCCAATCAATATAAGATTTGGCATCAGTCTTTTCAAAACCACAGGTTCCTACTTGTGCGCCAGCGCAGAGATTTGTTCCTATATCGTTGTACATTCCAAACTTAAGGCCTTTTGCGTGTACGTAGTCGGAAAGGGCACGGAAGCCGCTTGGGAACTTAACCGGTTCATTAGCAAGCTTGCCGTCTTCGCGTTCAGATTTATAGCAGCCGTCATCAAGAACTACATATTTATAGCCAAGCTTATCAAGTCCAAGCTCAACGATTTTATCTGCCATGGCTTTTGTAAGGGCTTCTGTGTTACCGCTGCCAAAAGCATTCCAGCTGTTCCAGCCCATTGCCGGAAGGCGGCCTTTTTTGTTGCCGGTAAAAGACTGTCCGTTAGTAAAGGAGTCGAAGCGGTATTTTTTATCTGATATTTTTGATGGTTCTGTTGGTGTCATAAGTGCCTCATGTTTTTTAGTTAATCGATTTACCAATAATACAGTATTTTTTACTTTATGCCATTATAAATTTGACTTTAAATGAAAATATCTGTATATTGATGCTAGTAGTATTAAATAGAACTACTAATTTAGAATCAAAAAGCAAAGACGCGGAATCAGTTTATGTCAGATATGAACTTTATAGACAGTTTAAATGATTTTGGACTTACTCGTCAGGAAGGAAGTATTTATTGTGCACTTTTGAACCATGGCGAAATGACGGGCTATGAGGTTGCAAAGGATACTGGTATTTCGCGTTCAAATGTTTATGCAGGCCTTACAGCTCTTGTAGAAAAGGGCGCGGCTTATCTTGTTCAGGGTGAAGCTACAAAATATCGCCCGGTGGAAATCTCACGTTTTACAGAAAATAGAATCTCAGAATTGAAGAAGACTGCACTCTGGCTTGAAAAGCATGCACCGCGAAAAGTAATCAGTTGCGATGGATACATCACAATTATTGGTGCAAAGAATATAAAAAATAAAATCCGTCAAATGCTGGCAGAAACAGAGCTGCGGTTGTATATGATGGCGCCGGCGGAGGTGCTTGGCGAATTCGAAAATGAACTTGCTGAAATTGTAAAAGCTGGAAAAAAAGTTGTTCTTCTTACTAAAGACTTTAAGCTTGCAGGAGCTAAAATCTATGAGACAAAGCCAGAGCAAGGTCAGCTCCGTTTTATTACTGATTCATCTTATGTTCTTACGGGCGAACTTACTGGCGATGAACATGATACCTGTTTGTATTCCGGACAAAAAAACCTCGTTGAGGTTATGAAGGAAGCATTAAAGGATAAAATTACGCTTTTAGGCGGAAAATAAAACGGTGGTTGAGTAGGCGTAGCCGTATCGAAACCACTTTAAGAATAAGTGAGGTAGATTTATGAAAATTGGTATTTTAGGTTATGGTAACCTTGGAAAAGGTGTTGAGGCTGCTGTTAAGCAGAATCCAGATTGTGAATTGACTGCAGTGTTTACACGCCGCGACCCTGCTAGTGTAAAGATTCTTACTGCAGGAGTTCCTGTATACAACATTTCTGAAGTTGAAAAACACAAGAACGATGTTGATGTTCTTATTATCTGTGGTGGTTCTGCAACTGACCTTCCAAAACAGACTCCAGAATATGCAAAATATTTCAATGTAATCGACAGCTTTGATACACACGCAAAAGTTCCAGAGCACTTTGCAAATGTAGATAAATCTGCAAAGGACTTTAAGCATACAGCACTTATCAGCTGTGGTTGGGATCCAGGACTTTTCAGCCTTGCTCGCCTTTACTCTAACTGCATCCTACCGAACGGTAGTGACTATACTTTCTGGGGAAAGGGAGTAAGCCAGGGACATTCAGATGCTATCCGCCGCATTGAAGGTGTTAAGGATGCACGTCAGTATACAGTTCCTGTACAGGCTGCTTTGGATGCAGTTCGTTCTGGTTCAAACCCAACTTTGACAACACGCCAGAAGCATACACGCGAATGCTACGTTGTAGTAGAGGAAGGTGCAGACAAGGCTCGCATCGAAAAAGAAATTAAAGAAATGCCAAACTACTTTGCAGACTATGATACAACTGTAAACTTCATCAGTGAAGAAGAATTGAAAAAGAATCACTCTGGTATTCCACACGGTGGTTTTGTAATCCGTACAGGAAAGACTGGCTGGGACAATGAATTCAATAACGTTATTGAGTACAGCCTCAAACTCGACTCAAACCCTGCATTCACATCAAGCGTTCTCGTAGCTTATGCCCGCGCAGTTTACCGCCTGAACAAGGAAGGCCAGACTGGTTGTAAAACAGTATTCGACATTGCACCAGCATACCTGAGCCCATTGTCAGGTGAAGAAATTAGAGCTCACTTGCTCTAGGATAGCTATTAGCAACTAGCTAAGTGCTAACTGCTAATAGCTAACAGCTATATCAAAAGGAGATAACATGAATTCATTTATTGAAGCAGTAAATTTCTTTGAAGGCAATAATCCTGAAAAAATCGCCCAGGAATATGGTACACCTCTCTACGTTTACAACGAAAAGATTCTTCGTAACCGTATGGACGCAGTTGCAAAGGTAATCACAAAGTATCCTTATACTGCAAACTATTCGGTAAAGGCAAACACAAATATCCACATTCTTAAGCTGGCCCTGGAAGAAGGAAACAACTGCGATGCAATGAGTGTTGGCGAGATCCAGATGCTGCTTAAGGCAGGCTTTCCAAAGGAACGTATTTTCTTTGTACCAAATAACGTTAGTGCAGAAGAAATGCAGTTTGCAATTGATAAGGGAATTATGACCAGCTGCGACTCTCTTGCTCAGCTTGAGCTTTACGGCTCACTCAACAAGGGCGGTAAGGTTGCAGTGCGCATCAATCCTGGTGTAGGAGCCGGCCACCACGAAAAGGTAGTTACCGGTGGTAAGAAAACCAAGTTTGGAATTTCCGAAGAATTTATTCCACAGATTTTTGAAATTGCTTCAAAATATAATCTTACAATTGCAGGAATCAACCAGCACATTGGTTCGCTTTTTATGGATCCACAGCCTTATCTTGATGCAGTTACAAACATTTTGAGAATTGCCCTTCAGTTTAAAGACCTTGAGTTCATCGACTTTGGAGGCGGCTACGGTATTCCATATCACAAGCTGGATGATGAAGCAGTTTTCCCAATGGAAGATTTTAAAAAGCGCCTTGAGCCTATTCTCGATGACTTTGTTGCAAAGTACGGACGAGCTCCGCTTTTTAAGAGCGAGCCTGGCCGTTTCTGCGTTGCTGAGGGAAGTGTAATTCTTGGCCGCATTCATGCAGTAAAGCACAACAACGGAAAAACTTTTGCCGGAACTGATATCGGTATGAACGTTCTTGTTCGCCCAAGCATGTACGACAGCTGGCACGATATCGAAGTAATCCGCGAAGGAAAGGTTGTAGCCCGCGATAATCTTATGGAACAGACAGTAACCGGTAACATCTGCGAAAGCGGCGACCTTCTTGCTAAGGACCGTCAGCTTCCGGAAATGAAGCGCGGTGACCTTGCATGCGTTCTCGACACAGGTGCTTACGGCTGGTCTATGTGTTCAACTTACAACAGCCGCCCACGTCCTGCAGAGGTTCTCATATGCAAGGATGGAAGCGTAAAGCTTATCCGCCGCCGCGAGACAATTGAAGATTTAATGAGATTATTCTAGAATCTCAATGATGTGGTTTCGATACGGCTTTGCCTACTCAACCACCGGTGGTTGAGTGCCCGAAGGGCGTATGCATCGTGCGCGAGAGCGCACTAGAAAATAATTACTATGGATGCAAACGACGCGAAGTGGCGTATCGAAACCACATTGGAATACTTATGACAAAAAATCTTACAGAGGGTTCAATCCTTAAATATCGTTCTTTTCTCCCTGCCGTATCTGCTGTCTTATTTCTTACAGACACTCTACGGTATGGCAGACCTTTTCATTGCGGGCCAGTTCAACGGCGCGGCTGTAATTTCTGCGGTGTCTATTGGAAGTCAGGTTATGCATATGCTCACGGTAATCATCGTGGGCCTTGCAATGGGCGGCACCGTTTTGATAGGTCAGGCCGTGGGAGCCAAAGACGGAAAGCGCACTTCAAAAGTAACCGGCAACACAATAACCCTCTTTCTGATTTTTTCTGTCATCGTGACAATCATCCTGCTTGCGACCTGCCGCGGAATAGTAAGTCTTGTTTCAACTCCGCCGGAAAGCATAGACCAGACTGTGGCTTATCTCCGCGTCTGCTTTTTTGGAATTCCTTTTATTGTTGCTTATAACGTAATTGCCTCGATTTACCGCGGCATGGGCGATTCAAAAAGTCCTATGATTTTTGTAATCATCGCCTGTACCTTCAACATCATTCTCGACTACATCTTTATGGGCGTATTCGGAATGCAGGCAGAAGGTGCCGCAATTGCCACGGTAATCGCTCAGGCAGTCAGTGTAATCATCAGCTTGATTGCGATTATAAAAACCCGCAGCCTCAAGCTTACAAAAAGCGACCTTAAGATTGACCATACAGTAATGAGTGCAATCTTAAAAATCGGAGTGCCGGTTGCCTGTCAGGACGGCTTTATTCAGATTTCTTTTATCGTAATTACAATTATTGCAAACCGCCGCGGTGTAAATGTTGCAGCCGCCGTTGGAATAGTAGAAAAAATAATCTGCTTTCTTTTCCTTATTCCTTCCAGCATGCTTTCCAGCATCAGCGCTATTGCGGCTCAGAATATAGGGGCGGGCTTTCAGGACCGGGCGCGAAAAACCTTTTGGGCTGGAACTGCCATTGCCGTTGGAATCGGCGCAATTTTTGCCATAGCCTTCCAGTTTATTTCGCATCCGGTTATCAGCCTTTTTACCCGCGACGAAATTGTAGTAACTTTGGGAACCCAGTATCTTAAATCTTACGTAACTGACTGTGTACTTGCTGCCATCCACTTCTGCTTCAGCGGCTACTTTACCGCAATGGGAAAATCAATTATTTCATTTATACATAATTCAATTTCAATCGTTCTTATCCGCATTCCGGGTGCTTATCTGGCATCAAAGTTCTGGCCAGACACTCTCTTCCCAATGGGCTGTGCAGCGCCGCTTGGAAGCTTACTTTCGGCATTTATTTGCGCGGGTGCGTATCTGTATCTGCGTAGGAATGACAAATAAGAAAAAATTCTCTATAATCTCAAGGTAAATTTTATTTCATTTTCGGAGGACTTTAGAATGAAAAAATTTGCCCTTGTTTTAGTGGCTGCTGCACTTGTAATGACAACTGCTTGTTCAAAGAAAGCAGGAAAGAGTGCTGCAAAAACATCTATTAAGATTGCTATGGTAACTGACTCTGGAGACATTACAGACCAGTCATTCAACCAGACAACCTATCAGGCTTGTAAAGATTATGCAGATGCAAACGGACTTCAGTTCCAGTACTACAAGCCAGCCGGAGATTCAACTGCAGACCGCGTTGCTTCTATCGATGCTGCTTATCAGGATGGTTACAATGTAATCGTTCTTCCTGGTTACCTTTTTGGTGAGGCCATTGTAAAGGTTGCAAAGGATTATTCTGATGCAAAGTTTGTTGGTCTTGATATCGGCGAAGGCGACCTCGGTGGACAGGCTGTTCCAGCTAACGTATTCTGTGCAGTTTATCAGGAAGAGCTTCCAGGCTTCTTCGCAGGTTATGCTGCTGTAAAAGAAGGCTTCCGTCACCTTGGCTTCCTTGGTGGTATGGCTGTTCCTGCAGTTATCCGCTATGGCTATGGATTTGTTCAGGGTGCTAACAAGGCTGCAGAAGAGCTTGGAGTTGTCGGTGATGTAACTGTTGAATACGTTTACGGCGGACAGTTCTATGGTGACCAGACAATTACTGCTTCTATGGACGGATGGTACAAGAATCGCGGTGTAGAAGTTGTATTCGCTTGTGGTGGTGGAATCTGGACATCTGCTTGTGAAGCTGCTGCAAAGGTTGGCGGAAAGGTAATTGGTGTTGACGTTGATCAGACAGCTCAGATTAACGGTTATGGTGAAGGTATGCACGTAACTTCTGCTATGAAGGGGCTTGGTGCAACAGTTAACGCTGCTCTTTCTGCAATTCAGGCTGGAAAGTGGGCTGACTACTCTGGAAAGGTTGCAACTCTCGGTCTTGTTTCTGGAAATGATCTTTCTGTAAACTATGTTGGTCTTCCTACAGACACCTGGACAATGAAGAACTTCTCTGAAAAAGAATACAAGAAGCTTGTTGGTGATGTATTCGAAAAGAAGGTTGCAGTTTCTAACGATATCGAAAATGCCCCTGCTACTTCTGTAAAGGTTAATTATTATCAGAATATTAAGTAGGCTAAAATCGAAAATCCGTTAAAAAACGGGCTGCGGCAGCGGGATGGTGGTAGGGCTAAAAATTGCAATGCAATTTTTTTAACGCCCTGCTATAGAACACCGGCCGCCAGCGGCCTTACACATTTAGGATTATCGAAAAAACGCCTCAGAGGCAAGCTGTGCTTGCCGACTATACGATGATTAAGCGTGAACTTCAATTCGGAGTTCACGCTTTTTTTGTTTAAAACCCCTTCAATTTATAGTATAATTTTTTCTTATGAGTGAAGAATACATCATTGAAATGCTTAATATTACTAAGCGTTTCCCAGGAATTATTGCGAATGACAATATCACCCTGCAGCTTAAGAAGGGCGAGATTCATGCCCTGCTTGGCGAAAATGGAGCCGGAAAATCTACTCTGATGAGTGTCCTTTTTGGTCTTTATCAGCCGGAAGAGGGTGAAATTCATAAGAACGGGAAAAAGGTTGAAATCCGAAATCCAAACGATGCTACAGCTCTTGGAATTGGAATGGTGCATCAGCACTTTAAGCTTGTAGAAGTCTTTACCGTTCTTGATAATATCATTCTGGGCAGTGAAACCGTAAAAAATGGTTTTGTAGACCGCAAATCTGCCCGTGAAAAAATCATCAATCTTAGTCAGAAATATGGCCTTGCTGTTGACCCGGATGCAAAAATCGAAGACATCACCGTGGGTATGCAGCAGCGCGTAGAAATCTTAAAGATGCTCTACCGCGATAACGAGATTTTGATTTTTGATGAGCCTACTGCAGTTCTTACTCCTCAGGAAATCAAAGAACTCATGCAGATTATGAAAAATCTTGCAGCAGAAGGAAAATCAATTCTCTTTATTACTCACAAGCTCAACGAGATTATGGAAGTTTCGGACCGTTGTTCTGTTCTCTGTAAGGGACGTTACATCGGCACTGTTGATATTGCAAATACCAGCAAGGAAGAGCTCAGCCGCATGATGGTTGGCCGCGACGTAAAGTTCACTGTAGACAAAGCTCCTGCTCAGCCGGGCGAAGTTATTCTCGACGTCCAGAACCTTTGTGTAGAAAGTCATCTTCATAAAAAGTTAGCCGTAAATAACGTAAGTCTTCAGGTTCGTGCCGGTGAAATCGTTTGCATTGCGGGAATCGACGGAAACGGACAGTCTGAATTTATTCAGGGACTCACGGGTCTCGAAAAACTTGCTCCACATGCTAACTCAAAAATCATTCTTGGTGGTGTGGACATCACAAAAAAATCTATCCGCGAAAGAAGCAAGGCCGGCATGAGTCACGTTCCGGAAGACCGCCACAAGCACGGCCTTGTCCTTGATTACACTCTTGAACAGAACATGGTACTTCAGCGTTATTGGGAGCCTCAGTTCCAGAAAAATCATTTTATAAAAAATAAAGAAGTTTCTGCTTATTCGCAGGAGCTGATTGATAAATATGATGTTCGAAGCGGACAGGGTAACAAAACAATTGCCCGTGCAATGTCGGGTGGAAATCAGCAGAAGGCAATTGTTGGCCGCGAGCTGGACAAGGCACACTCACTTCTCATTGCAGTTCAGCCAACCCGTGGTCTGGACGTTGGTGCCATTGAATATCTTCATAAAGCCATTATTGCAGACCGTGATGCAGGCAAGGCTGTTCTTCTGGTTTCTTATGAGCTGGAAGAGGTTTTGAATCTCAGCGACAGAATCCTTGTAATGTACGAAGGTGAAATTGTCGGAGAGCTGGATCCAAAGCAGACAAGTCCGGAAGAGCTTGGACTTTATATGGCTGGTGCAAAGCGAAATGTGGGCGCAGCAAAGGAGGGAGCATAAATGAGTGGTACAATCAAACAAAACAAATTTAAGGCAATGTTTGCTTCCGATACCTTCCGCTCAATTGCGTCTGCAGTAATCTGTGCGCTTGTTGGAATTATTGTTGGTTTTATAATTCTTTTGATTATTAATGCTGAGCATGCTCCAAAGGCAATCAGTGTAATTTTGAAAAACTTTATGTACTACAGAAATAACGGTAAAAAGCTTTACTACCTGGGCCAGACTCTGGTAAAGGCTGTTCCTCTTATTCTCTGTGGTATTGCTGTTTTGTTCGCCTATAAATCAGGACTGTTCAACATTGGTGTTGCCGGCCAGTACTGTATAGGAATTGGTATTTCATTGTGGTGCGCGCTTGCCTGGCATTTGCCATGGTGGCTTTGTTTGCTGCTGGCAGTTATTTGTGCTGCTGTATGGGCTAGTCTTGCGGGCCTTCTTAAAGCCTTCTGTAATGTGAATGAAGTTATTGCGGGAATTATGCTTAACTGGATTTCGCTTTATATTGTGAACGTGCTTATGCAGAATGAGCGTGTAATGAATGTTGGTAAATCTGAAACTTTTTCAATTACTTCAACTTCACCTGATTCTTTACTTCCAACTCTTGGGCTGGGAAAAATCTTCCACGACAACGAGTATGTTTCAATTGCTATTCCTTTGACAATTCTGGTTGCAATTTGTGTGAATATCGTTTTGAAAAAGACTGTGCTTGGTTATGAGCTTCGTGCAACCGGTTTGAATAAGCATGCTGCAAAATATGCCGGTATGAAAGACAAGAAAAACCTGATTTTGACAATGGCAGTTTCCGGCGCAATTGCGGGTCTTGCTGCGGCTCTCTTTTATCTGACTGATGTTCAGCCTTGGAAAACTAGCTCAACGGTTCCTGCCATGGGCTTTAACGGAATTGCGGTTGCCTTCCTTGGTGAGCTTAATCCAATCGGTGTAATCTTCTCGGGCTACTTTATTCAGCACATCACTCAGGGCGGAAGCTTTATTGATACAAAATATTTTAATCCTCAGATTGCGGATCTGATTTCATCTATCATCATTTATTCGTGTGCCTTTATGTTCCTGTTTAAGACTCAGCTTTCAAAGCTCTTTGACAGAAAAAAGAAGGGCGAGAGCAAGTAGGGGGAGGCAGCTATGTTACTTATTCAATATACTTTGATTTATGCTTCGGTTTTGATTTTTGTTGCCATGGGCGGTATGTTCAGTGAGCGCAGTGGTGTTATAAATCTTGGACTGGAAGGAATTATGGTAATGGGGGCTCTCGGCGGTGCTTTTGTTTTATATAGCATGCCTGTGGGAACTCCGGCCCTTGTGATTATTCTGCTGACGATTCTTGCCAGTGTGCTTTTTGGAATGCTGTATTCTTTGTTCCTCGCAGTTGCGGCTATTAATTTTAAGGCTGATCAGACTCTGGTTGGTACGGCTATGAATATGCTGGCTACCGCCGCTGCAGTTGTTATTGTTAAGGCTTTTAATAATGCGAGGTCGGGTGGTACAAATCCTTCGGCAATTTTGGATTATATTGCTAACCGTAAAGTTTTCCTGATTGGGGACTTCAACATTTACATGATTTTGACAGTGATTCTGGTCGCTGTAGCTTATGTAATTTTGAAGAAGACACGCTTTGGTCTCCGCCTTATGGCTTGTGGTGAACATCCTCAGGCAGCAGACAGCGTGGGAATCAACGTTTACAAAATGCGTTATGCCGGTGTTCTGATTTCCGGTTTCTGTGGCGGAATCGGCGGAATCATTTATATTTCTGCGGCTAACAGCCAGTGGGATTTTATGTACGGTGTTGCCGGTGCAGGCTTCCTTGCTCTTGCCGTTATGATTTTCGGTCAGTGGAATCCTTTGCGTATTGCAGCCAGTGCACTCTTGTTTGGTGCCTTCCGTGCCGTTGCAGATACTTATTCAGCTTTCGACGCACTGATTCATCTTGTTCCAGGTGATGTTTACAAGATGCTGCCATACATCATTTCGCTTATCGTACTTGCCTTTACATCAAAGAAATCCAGAGCTCCAAAAGCCGAGGGAATTTCTTACGATAAGGGGACACGGTAGTTACACAGAAAATACGGTGGTTGAGTAGGCGAAGCCGTATCGAAACCACCGCAGAATTAACGACATGTGGTTTCGATACGGCTTCGCCTACTCAACCACCGGTGAAAAAAAAGGATTGTAAACCAAAAGTTATTACAGAGGTTTACAATCCTTTTCTATTCTGCTATATTCTTTCCTATGAAAAATAAGAATGTATTAAAAATCTCTTTCATTGCGCTCTTTGCAGCGATTATTTGTGTTGGTTGTTTTATCAGAATTCCTCTTGGGGTAATTCCGATTGTTTTGCAGAATGTTCTCTGCATTTTGTGCGGCGTTCTTTTGGGTGGCTTGCTTGCTGGTGCTCCGACAGCTTTGTTTTTGCTGGCTGGATTGATTGGTCTTCCGGTTTATTCGGGCGGAACAAGCGGCCTTGCAGTTTGGATGGGGCCAACCGGCGGATTTTTGCCTGGCTATCTTCTTGGTGCTATTGCGGCCGGATTTATTGCGGGTAAGCCTTCTGTTGAGCAGAAAAAAATTACCTGGAAAAATGCTCTTCGCGTAAGTCTTGCAATTCTGGCCGGCATGGTGATATTGTACATTCCGGGCGTAATCAGATTTTCTTTCTGGGCAACTGCTGCCGGTAAGGTTCCTGCTGAAAAAACAGCATTGGCTTATACAATGGCTGCCTGTGTAATTCCTTACATTCCGGGTGACCTTTTGAAAACTGTTGTAGCAATTCCTGTGGCCCTCAAGCTGCGCCCGATTCTTGCACAGTATTTATATGAAAACACAGATAAAGATTAATCATTTATCAAAAACTTTTAATACTCTTGCCGGGCCTAAAAAAGCCCTTGATGATGTAAGCCTTGAAATTGCTGAAGGCGAGTGTGTCGTTATCGGTGGAGAGAATGGTTCGGGCAAAAGTGTTCTTATGCAGATTATTGCGGGGCTGATAGAGGGGGATAAATCGCCTGAGACGGTGGTTTCGATACAACCGCTTCGCGGTCACTCAACCACCGTAGGTCTTGTTTTCCAGGAAGCGGAAACTCAGATTCTTGGGGAGACTCCTGCAGAAGACATTGCTTTTGGACCAAAAAATCTTGGCTGGAAAAAAGAAGATGTTCAGTCTGCTGTGCGCGAGGCTCTGGAGCAGACCGGTCTTACAGATAAAGCTGATTTTCCTGCCCGATTTTTATCTGGCGGAGAAAAGCGCCGTCTGGCTGTTGCCTGTATGCTTGCCATGAAGCTTCCGACAATCATTCTTGATGAACCTTATGCGAACCTTGATTTTGGCGGAGTAAAGCAGGTGAATAAACTTATCCGTCAGCTCAAGGCAGAAGGTAAAACCGTAATAATTCTTACCCACGAAATTGAAAAGTGCCTTGGCCTTGCCGACCGATTGGTAGTTTTGTTCCGTGGTAAAAAGGTTTTCGACGGAACTCCGGGAATGGGGCTACACCATAATCTTGAAGCCTGGAATATAAGAAATCCTCTGGTTTCTTATGGTAAGGTTGAAGATTTAATCTGGGAGTGAATATAAACGTCATGCTGAACTAGTTTCAGCATCTATTTTGGAGCCCCTGAAACAAGTTCAGGGTGACAGTGCACTATGGAATATACTGCTTTTTCTTACAAACAAGGATCCTCATTTTTACATCGCTGCCCGTCCTGGGTAAAGATTCTCCTGCTTCCGCTTATCAGCTTGAGTGCTTTTTATCTGCCACCTCATTGTGCTGTCTGTCTTATTGCCTTACAAACGTTAGTTAGTTTTCTTCTACACTTTACTGTACGAGAACAGCTCAGAGATTTAAAGGCGGTTTTTTATTATGCAGTCTTTCTGATTTTTGTTAAAATTATTGGAAGCCTTGCTGCCGCAATTTCAGTCGGCACATTATTCTCTTTCGAACTTTCAGCTTTCCCACAAACTCTGCTTTCCTTTTTTATTTCCGAAAAAGAAACCTGGCTTCTTTTACTTAAACTGTTCTGCATAATGCAGACAGCTTCTCTGATTTTCAAAACTTCAACTTCTCTCCAGATTCGTGAAGGGCTGGAAGTTATGGAGCTGGCAGTTCGCAGAAGCCTTCATCTGAAACCACTTGTTGATGGCAGACCCAATTCGCCTGTAGCACAGGCAGTCTCTCTTTTTATCTGCTTTATTCCTCAGGTTTCAAAAAACTGGCAGCAGGCTGAGCGGGCCTGGAAGGCTCGTGGAGGCCGAAAGTCCCTGCGTATGTTTGCAGTTTTGCTTCCAGTTTTTTTCTCAGTAAGTATGAAACAGGCCTATAATTCTGCTCGTGCAATTTCCGCAAGAATTCGTTAAGATAATAAAAAAATTATTTAAAAAGAGGATTCTATGAACAAAAAGTTATTAACCTTTATTTCAGTCGGCCTGGTATTTCTGTCACTTTCCTGTAAAGCAAAAGAGTCAGAAAAAAATCTTATAAGCATTCCAATTGAAAATCGTGAGATTCCTTACACTTATGATGAAAATAAATATCAGAATAAAATAGAACTCTCATTTGAGGAAATGATGGAGGATCTGGATTCCTATATTTATCTTCTCGAATCATCTTATGCCGGTTATGAAGACGCCCTTAGCCGGGGAATGAATGTAAAGGAAATTAAAAATCAATTTCAAAGCAAATATAATAAAGAAGAGAAAATAAAGATAGAAGATTTTTACCTTGCCTTATATTCTGCTTTTTTGCCATATGTACAGGATTCTCATGCGAATCTGACTTACAATGGAAATTACAATGCCTTCATTGAAAAGTATCAGCTTTTCTTCTCAGATGTTTTTGTGCAAAAGAAAGATTCATCTTATTATGTGCTCGCTGGAAATCAGAAAAAAATTCCTGCAGATGCAAAGTTTAATGATGATAAAAAATATCTTTTTTACTATCCGGCAAAAGGTCGGGACCTTTATAGAATTGGATGTATTCAGACAGAGAATAATGATTCTATCTGTATCAAGTTTGATAATCAGAAATTTACGCTTCCTGTAAAAAGAGTTGAATCAGTTGATGAGCCTTGTTTATATTTTGTAAGAAGCACAGACAAGACAGCCTACATAAAATATAACCGCTGCGATTTTGAAAATGATACAGAACTCAGTTATCAACATGAATTTTCCAACTCTGCAAAAGATTACAAGGATAAAGATTTTTTGATTGTTGATTTGCGTGGTAATTATGGTGGAGATAATTATTATTTAATGAAGTTTCTTGCTGAATTGTATAATCAGAAATTTGAGCTGAATGATTTGCCAAGTGCAGGAAGCAGAGATATTTATTCTTATGCAAATATTCAAGCTTTCAGATATCTTATATATGCACTGACTGATGTAAATAATCCTGAAATAAAAAATATTCTGAAGGATTTAAGCAAATATGAAAAAAAAATAAAGAAAAAGCCACAGAAAATAATTGAAAGTCAAAATCAAAAATCTGTTTCTCTGGACAATCCTGAATTTAAGGGAAAAATAATTTTACTAACTGATAAAAATGTTGCTTCTTCAGGAGAAGATTTTGTCTTGTATTCAGACCTTATTTTTGAAAATAAGGTAATTCAGATTGGCCAGAATACTTCCGGTTGTTTATTCTACGGAAATATTTGTGATTATTATCTTCCAAATTCTGGAATAAAATGCAGGCTTTCTTTGTCAGATTATTCCTTTGGAGCTAAAGAAAATAAGCGTTTTCACGGCGAAGGAAATGGTCTCTATCCAGATTACTGGTCAACTAACGAAGATTTGAATGATTCAATTCTATTTGTGACACAAGACCAGCAGATGTACGAACTTTTGAAAGACGTATTGTAAAAGTTATTTTGCAATGGAGCTTGATTTCAAAGTAACTTCACCAGAGCTCAGTGTTTTCTGGCTTCCATCTTTCAGAGTGACAATAAGGCCGGCGTTCTCGTCGATGTCGGTTGCGGTAGCTTTGTAGCTTGATTTCTGATCGCCGATGAGCGGATAGACTGTGAGCTCCTGGCCAAGCAGGAAGGAAGCTTCCTTGTATTCTTTTATGATTGCTTTGTGGGCGGCTTGGCTTGAGGAATCTTCTTCGAAAATCTTAAGAACCTGGCCGACGATTTCTGCGGCCAGCTGGACTCGCGAAATTGAGGGAGCCGGATCATCTGGAGATGTCTGTGTTCCAGAGACTGCATCTTCCAGGCTTCCTACCACATCAGCCAGTTCGCCTTCAAAAGCAGTTTTATTCTTTTTGATATTTATCCCCATTCCAACGACGGCGGCTTCAATCATGCCGCTTTCGAAATTGGCGACACCTTCTGCAAGGACTCCGCAAACTTTTTTCCCTCCGACAAAAATGTCATTAATCCATTTGATTTGGGGTTCAATATCTGCAGCCTCGGGAAGACGGCCCAGAACACTTTTGATTGCCCGGCAGATTGCAACCGCCGCACTTGCAGTCAGTCTGGCCGGATTTGTAATTCCACCCTCAGGGGCATAAATAACAGAAATGTAAATGCCAGTTTTTTCTGGGGAAACAAAAGTGCGGCCAAGGCGGCCACGTCCGGCTGTCTGTTTTTCTGCGACAATTACAGCTCTGTGATATTTTTTACCGGCTTCTGTAAGCTGGCCGGCTGCGTCGCGAAGATTTCCGCATTCGGCAAGAAGCCGCTTTGCGTATGTATTAGTAGAATCAATTTCCTTGAAGCATTCAATGTGACAATCAGAAAGTTCGGGGAAGTGGTTAGAGAAAGTCTCAGAAAAAAGTTCCGGGGTAAAAACATCATTGTCGGCCAGAACATAACCACCGTTAGTTGTTCCCTCAATAGAAGAACCGGCCTCGCGCAAAGCCTTTACTGCCTTCCACACAGCAGCCCGACTCACACCACACTCCGCCGCCAGCACCTCGCCAGACACCGCCTGGCCATTCGCCTCAACGAGCATCTTCAAAACTTTTTCCTTCGTAGTCATGATTATATTGATACTACAAAATTGCCTTTTCTTCAATTTGATATTATCTTTAAAATATGAACAAATCGGATTTGAAGAGAAATTACTGGATGTTAGATGGTCGTTTTGCCCGCAAAGGTTACGACTGGTGGTGGCACAATTTTACTGCAGTTAATGAAAAAACCGGCGAGGAACGTGCATTTTTTATTGAATATTTTACCTGTAATCCGGCCCTGGGAGGAGACCTGCCTGTGTGCGGTCAACTCACGGCAAACCGCGAGCAGGGTAAGAGACCAAGTTACCTCATGGTAAAGTGCGGCTGGTGGGGAGAGAAGCCTACTCAGCTTCACCGCTTTTATGCCTGGAAGGATGTTGAAATTGATCAGGACTCAAATGGATATTTTGTAAAGGCACCTGAGGCTTCTGCTTGTGAGACCAGACTTACAGGAAATGTAAATATTTCAGAAAGTGATGCAGCAGCTCACCCTGAATGGATGTGTAACTCAGGTTCAATGAGTTGGGACATTACTGTAGATAAAAAAGTTGCCTTTAACGTAGGCTATGGAGCCGGCAGTCTCTTCCGTAAGCTTAAGGCTTTTGAAATGTACTGGCATGCAGAGGGAATGAAGTCTTTGTATTCTGGAAGCATAACTGCAAATGGTGAGAAGTATATAGTTACTAACGAACGTTCGTTCGGATATGCAGATAAAAACTGGGGAGCTGATTTTACATCCCCTTGGGTATGGCTTTCTTCCTGCGATCTGAAAAGTAAACTAACTGGACGAAGGCTTGAAGATTCAGTATTCGACATAGGTGGTGGACGGCCAAAAGTTTTTGGAGTAGCGTTAAACCGCAAGCTCTTGAGCGACTTCTGGTATGAAGGAAAGTCTTACGAATTTAACTTTTCGAAATTCTGGACTCTTTGTCGTACAAAGTTTGACTGCAAGGAAACAGAAGATAAAATCATCTGGTATGTGCGTCAGGAAACTACAAAGGCTATTATGGAAACTCAGGTAGAATGTGATAAATCAAAAATGCTGCTTGTTAATTATGAATCTCCTGATGGAGCAAAACGACATAACCGATTATGGAATGGCGGCACCGGAACAGGCACAATTAAGCTTTGGAAAAAGCACTGCTTCCGTGCCCCCGAACTTCTGGATGAGATTGAAGCAAAACACATTGGCTGTGAGTGGGGCGAGTA
>CAKUWD010000024.1 GCA_934699065.1 uncultured Treponema sp. | reverse complement strand
AATTAGCGTAGCTTGAATTTTCTTCGATGAACTTGCGGCGAGGTTCTACTTCTTCACCCATGCATACGGAGAAAATCTTGTCGGCTGCCATTGCATCCGGAATTGTTACTACACGCATTTTGCGGTGAGCTGGGTCCATTGTTGTTTCCCAAAGCTGTTTACCGTCCATTTCACCAAGACCTTTGTAACGCTGAACATCTGCCTTATCGCGCTGGTCTCCAAGTGCTTCAAGAGCAGCATCACGTTCTGCATCGCTGTAACAATATACAGGTTCCTTCTTTCCAAGCTGAACTCGGAAAAGAGGAGGCATAGCAAGATAAACATAACCCTGCTCAATAATCTGTGGCATGTAACGGAAGAAGAAAGTCAAAAGCAATGTGCGGATATGTGAACCGTCGACATCGGCATCGGCCATGATGATTATTTTGTGATAGCGTAATTTATCAATATTGAAGTCTTTTCCAAAGCCTGCACCAAGGGAAGCAATTACCGGCTCAAGCTTATCATTGTTCATTACTTTTTCTGGGCGAACCTTTTCAACATTGAGCATTTTTCCCCAGAGAGGAAGAATAGCCTGTGTCTTAGGGTCGCGGCCCTTCTTTGCAGAACCACCTGCAGAGTCTCCCTCGACTATGTATACTTCGCAGAGCTCAGGATTTTTCATTGAACAGTCAGACAATTTTTCTGGAAGACCAAAGCCATCGCTCATTGTCTTTTTGCGCATATTATCTTTTGCCTTGCGGGCTGCAATACGAGCCTTGGCTTCATCAATTGCCTTTTTAAGAATTGCTTCGAGTGTCGCAGGATTCTGTTCAAAATAAATTGTGAGCTTTTCTTTTACAATCTGATCTACGATTGTGCGGACTTCTGTGTTACCAAGTTTTTCCTTTGTCTGACCTTCAAACTCTGGCTCAGGAACTTTCATGGAAATTACAGCAGTAAGACCGCTGCTTAAATCTTCATAAGTGAGTTTTTCATCTTTATCAAGGTTTTTCTTTAGCTTGTCATTTGATTCAAAGAACTTGTTCAAAACAAAACGAACAGCAGAACGGAAACCTTCAAGGTGTGTACCACCATCTCGGGTATTAATGTCATTAACGAACGTTCGTACGTTTTCAGAATAGCCTGAATTATAGTGCATTGAGATTTCTGTAATGACATCATCTTTTTCTTCTTTGATGTAAATTGGGTCAGCCGGAACAACAGCTTTTCCTTCGTCAATTTCTTTTACGAATTCATTGATACCGCCTTCGAATTTCAAAACTTCTTCTTTTGGATTTTCAAGACGTTCATCGCGGAAAACAATTACAACACCGCTGTTCAAAAAAGCAAGCTCTCGAAGACGATCGCGGAGTACATCAAAATCATAAGTTGTTGTTTCTGTAAAAATTGTTTTATCAGCCTTCCAGCGAATCGTTGTTCCGTGTTCATTTTCCGGAATATCGCCGATAACTTCTACTTTAGTTTTTGGAACACCTCGTTCATATTTCTGCTGATAAACATGACCGTCACGTTTTACTGTTGCTTCCATCCAGTCTGACAAAGCATTAACGCAGGATACACCAACACCATGCAAACCGCCAGAAACTTTATAAGAACCCTTGTCGAATTTACCGCCGGCATGAAGACGTGTAAGTACAAGCTCAAGAGCAGAAATTTTTTCAGTAGGGTGAATATCAACTGGAATACCGCGTCCGTTATCTACAACGCGTACAATGTCATCGCGTTCAAGTGCAACTGTAATTGTATCACAGTAGCCTGCCATTGCTTCATCGATTGAGTTATCTACTGTTTCATAAACAAGATGATGAAGTCCACGTGGACCTGTTGAACCAATATACATACCAGGTCGCTTACGAACTGCTTCAAGTCCTTTTAAAACCTGTATGTTACTTGCACCGTATTCTGCTGACATCGTTTTTTCCTTAATATTGATATAAGTAATTAATTTTAACTGAAAAAAACTTTAAATTCAATGATTTCTATAACTAACTGTTGGTAGTTTAATTAAAAGCTATTAGCTATTAGCTTTTGGGGGAAGTCTCCCCCTCGCTTCAACCGCCTTCGGCGTTTTACGCTACCCCCTCTCCTAGGTGGCAAGCCCCCTAAAACCCCCAATAAAATAAAACACTTGAAGAAAAAACTTACTTCTAGGATAATAAAAAACATGTCAGAAAGAATTTATGAAGAGGCCTGGGAGTACACAATGAAGGTACTCCATGATTTATACAAATCTCAAAATAAAGAAGATGAATTCAAATTATGGTTCAATATGAACTACGTTGAAGATACTATCGACACTATTACTGTGTCTGTGGCTTCTTCTTTCCTTCAGCAGACAATGCAGAAAAAAGGAAATTTTGATATCGTTCTCAAAAAGCTCAAGGAAATTACCGGCCAGGAAGATATCAAATTAAACTGTATTGTTGTAAAAGAAGAACTTTCAGAATCTAAAAAATCAGAAAGCTTAAATGATGAAAAGCCTTCAAAAAAATCTGTTGAGCCTGAAACTTCTTCATCAAATTCTAATGCAGCAGAAAACAAAAAAGCAAACTTTAAAAAACATCAATTGCTTCAAGAAGAATATACTTTTGATACTTTTATTCCTGGAGACAATAGTAACTTTGCTTATAATGCGTCTATTGCTGTTGCCAAAAATCCTGGTAAACAATATAACCCGATTCTTCTTTATGGTGGTTCTGGGTTAGGTAAGACTCACTTGATGCAGGCTATCGGAAATTATATTTACAACAACGGTGGAGAAAAATTAAAAATTTGTTACGTCTCTGCAGAAACTTTTACAAATGAATTTACTGTTTCTATTAAGGAAGGTAAGACTAACGCCTTCAAAAATAAATACAGAAATCTTGATGTTCTTTTGCTGGATGATATTCACTTTTTGCAGAACAAGGAACAGACTCAGGAAGAGCTCTTCTATACTTTTAATGCTCTTCATGAAAAGAAAGCTCAGATGGTTTTCACTTGCGACCGTCCAATTAAAGAAATAAAAAATATGGCAGCTCGTTTAGTCAGTCGCCTTGCGAACGGTCTTTGTATTGATTTGCAGCCACCAAGTTATGAGACTCGTGTTGCAATTCTTCAGAAAAAAATTGACCTTATGGATAAAACTCTTTCTCAGGATATTGTTGAATATATTGCAAAAAATATTGAAACAAATGTTCGAGATCTTGAAGCCGCACTTAATAAAGTTTTTGGTTATGCAGATTTAGTTGAGAAAAAACCTGACCTTGAAATTACTAAACATCTTTTAAAAGACGTTATGGATTCTGGCAGTACAGAATCAATTTCAATTGATGTTATTCAAAAAGTTATTGCAGACAATTATCAAATTTCTGTTGCAGATCTTAAAGGTAAAAAACGTGATAAGAAATTTGTAATACCTCGCCAGATTGCAATTTACATTGCACGTGAACTTACAGAAATGGCTTATACTGATATTGGTAATGAGTTCGGTGGAAAAGATCATTCAACAATTATGAGTGCTTATAATAAAATTGCAGAACAGATAAAAATTGATTCATCTCTGGAATCTAAGATTCAATTATACATTAGGGAAATTAAGGAGTATAAAAAATAACTTTTATTTTCTAAACAAATTTAATATGACAAGTAAATAAAAAAATGTTGTCAAATTGTTAGTTTGTTGTGGATAAATAGGCAAAAAAGGATTAAAATGTGGATATGTGGGAAAAAAGTTAATAAAAAGTAGTAATTTATTAACATTCTAAATCCTTATAAATCAAAGATTTATTTCACTTTTCCACAGTATGCACATAGCTTACTATTACTACTACTAAAATTTATAAATATATAATATTAATAAAAAACGTTATAAACGTGAATAAAAAATGTAAAAGGAGGAACATTTATGAAATTTACATTTGACAGGGACGCAATGATAAAGGAAATTTCAATTGCACAGGAAATCATTACAAATAAAAGTCCTGTTTCAATTCTTTCTAATATCTTAATCATAGCTGAAAATAATTCACTTACAATTAAGGCTACAGATTCTGTTGTAAAATTTTCTACAGTAATTCCAGTTGATATTCAGGAAGAAGGACGCACTACAATTTTCTGTGATAAGTTTATGAGTATCCTTTCTTCTCTTCCTTCTGGAGATATTGAATTTATTCAGGAAGACATTGGTGTTACAATTAAGCCGATTGCAAAGCGTGTAAAGTTCCAGCTTAGAAGTCAGGCTAGTGATAAGTTCCCTGAGTCAGGTACAAGTGATAATGTTCCGTTCTTTGAGATTCCTTCTAAAGACTTTAAGGAAATGATTCGTGAAACTATCTTTGCAGTTTCTGATGATAAGAACAGATATTTTATGACAGGTGTTTATTTTGTAAAAAACGGCGATACACTTACAATGGTTGCAACTGATGGACGTCGTCTTTCTTGTGATAATAAAACTGGTTTTTCTGTTCCTGATTTTCAGCCGGCAATTATTCCTACAAAGATTTTAGGATGTATTCTTAAGAATGCTCCGGAAGAAGGAAACATTCAGATTGCAGTTGTTGATAAATCTGTATTTGTAAAATTTGGTAATCTTGAATTTTCTTCTGTTCTTATCGAAGGTCAGTTCCCTAACTATCAGAAAGTAATTCCAGAAAATCTTACAATGTCATTCATGGTTAATAAAGCTGATCTTGATGCTGCTTTGAAACGAACAACAATCATGGTTGATAAAAAAATCAGCAGAATTATTTTCAAGATTTCATCTGGTGTTCTTAAATTGATTTCTCCAGAATCTGATATTGGTACTGCAGATGAAGAGATTCCTTGCCGTTATGATGGTCGCGATATTTCTATGGCTTTGAACTTTAATTACGTAACTGATCCACTTAAAGTAATTGATTCAGAAAATATTATTTTTGATTTTAATATTTCTGACAGCGATGCTAGTGGTGAAGCTAACATTACAAAAGCTGTAATTATGAGAAGCGATCCTGCTAGTGATTACATTCATGTAATTATGCCAATGAACTACTAAAGTTTACGGTCATTGAGCTTGTCGAAATGACCGTCGAAATCTCAGGTGGTTTCGACAGGCTCAACCACCGTGAGAATTTATATGCCATTTCTTTATCAAACATTTTACAATTTCCGAAATCTAAAAAACGATACGATAGACCTTTCGAATAGAGAGGTCTATTTTGTCGGTGAAAACGGGCAGGGGAAAAGTAATATTCTGGAATCCCTTTATTATGCTTCTTACGGAATTTCTTTTAGAACTCATGTTGATGCACAGATTGTAAAAAAAGGTGAAAAAGATTTCAGCGTAAATTCGATGTATAAAAAAGGCGAAGATGATGTTCAAAAAGTTTCTGTCATTTTTGAGAACAATAAAAAACGCATCGAAAAAAACGGCAGAAAAATTCAAGACAGAAAAGAACTTATAAATACAATTCCCTGTATTCTTTTTTGTCATGATGATCTTCGCTTTGCAACCGGCGAGCCTGAGGCCCGCAGATTTTTTATTGATCAGTCGCTCACACTTTATGATTCAACTTATATCGACGATTTAAGAAATTATAAAAAAATTTTGAAGAGCAGAAATTTGATTTTAAAAAATCATCAATATGATATGCTCGATGTTTATGACAGCCAGCTTGCTCAGTATGGTTTGATTATTCAGGAAAAACGTAAAAAAGCAATTTTTCTTTTTAATCAGATTTTTGGAAAAGTATTTGCAGAGATTACTGGTATTGAAGGCCTTTCAATAAACTATCATCCGTCGTGGAAAGAACAGGATTTGGACGGCCAGAAAATTTTTCCTGCTTCGCAGGATATTTTAAATTTACTCCTTTCTCAAAGAGATAGAGATAAGAACTTAGAAACAAGTTTATCTGGCCCGCACCGTGACCGCATTGATTTTGTAATGGATCATCATCTTTTTATTCCAACTGCATCAACAGGTCAGTGTCGTTTAATTTCACTTCTTTTGAGAGTTGCCCAATCAATTTATTATACCCGCGCGACCGGCCTTCGGCCGGTACTTCTGATGGACGATGTTTTGCTCGAACTTGATCCAGATAAAAGAGCAAAATTAACAGCTATGCTTCCGGATTATGATCAGCTCTTCTGTACATTTTTGCCGGGTGAACCTTACGAAAGGTATATGCACGACACTACAAAAGTGTATAAAATAAAAGGCGGTGAATGGTATGAATGAAAAAATAATTTCCGCCGCCGACATGATGCTTCAAGCTGCAAATCTAGGAACAAGTTCCGCCGACAAAATTTATACCGTGTGGAAAAAAGTTGTATCTGGTGTTCATTCTTTTAAGCATGAGTCAGAAGACAGTGATAAAAGAATGCCGCTAGGTGAACGCCTTGCAGGAAACACCCGCGTTGTAGATTTGAAAAATGGAGTGTTGTTAGTTGAAACTGACCATTCCGGATGGATACAATATCTTCGCATGTATCAGAAATTCATTTTGAATGGACTCAAAATGAATCTTCCTGAATTGAAAATTACGAATCTTGCTTTTAGGGTAACAGGAGAAAAAGTAAGTCTTAGCGAAACATACGAGCAGCAGTTAAAAAAATCACGAGAAGAAATGGCGAAAAAATTTGAAGAAGAAGAAAAAAAACTCTCTGATTATGAAAAGCAGATTTCAAAAAAATTTTCGTCCGCTGCAAGCAGCGGAAATAATTCTAATAAGCAATCTTCTTTACCCGAAGATTTACTGGCAAAATTTGACAATATTAGAAAAAGTATTGCCTCCGAAACAGACAAATTTTCTCCCTTGACCAATTCTTTAAATAAATGATATATTTTATTACTATTTTTGTATTTCAATAGAAATTTAAATTATTAGATATAAGGAGTACGTTCTATGAAAAGAACATATCAACCAAGTAAAGTTAAGCGCAACAGAAAATTCGGTTTCAGAGCCAGAATGGCAACAAAGGGCGGACGCAAGGTACTCGCACGCAGACGTGCTAAGGGACGCGCTAAGCTTACAGTTTCTGACGAAAAGAAGAAGTATTAATTTTTAAGGGATGGAAACAGACTTGATAAAAACGGGATTTTTTAAACGTGAAGAACGGATAAAGAATCCCGCTGATTTTAAAAAGCTGTTTAGAAACGGAAAAAAGATAAGTATTCCGGGTGCTAAACTTTTCTATTTAGAAAATGGTCTTGGAATGAATCGTGTCGGTTTTCCTTTGATGCGCGGCTACGGTAACGCGGTCGAAAGGAACTTATCAAAAAGGTACAGCCGTGAAGTCTATCGATTACTAAAATCACATCTGAACACCGGTTATGACATGTTAATTTTAATATATCCCGGAAATGATTCGTTCCACTCGCGATGTGATCAAATTCGTTTATTGTGTCTAAAGGCAGGATTAATTCAGGAATAGGGCTATGTTGAAAAAACTGGCAAAAGTTTTAGGCGGAGCCATAAAAAAATTTTTCACAAAGTTTTTCTGTTTTTTAATTCGCGCTTATCAAATTTGTATTTCTCCATTGCACGGGCCGACCTGCAGATTTACACCCACTTGTTCTGCATACGCGCTTGAGGCAATCCAAAAATACGGGCCAGGTAAGGGCCTTTTACTTTCAATTAAACGAGTTCTCAAATGCAATCCATTTCACGAAGGCGGGTATGATCCCGTTCCTTAAAAGTGCAGCTGTGCTGTCCGTGATTAATAGCAAAGCATTTTATGCTTTACCTCATAAATAAGGAAAAAAATTATGGATAAAAATACCATTTGGGCTATTGTCCTTTCTACACTTGTAATTATTGCATCTTATCTGATTTTGCCAAAGTTCTTCCCAGGTTTAAATCCTGCAATTGGAAAACAGGCAGCTCAGACACAGTCAGTAGAAACTGCTGAGCAGGCAGAACCACAGGAGCTTGATCTTTCAGCTATGGAAGAAGATGCTGCTGTTTTTGCTGATGCTGATACAGAAGTTGAAGAATCAGAAAATTCACAGCCTGTTATTGCTGAGCAGAAGTATACAATTAAAACTGATAAAGTTGAGGTTGTGTTCACTAATAAAGGTGGAGACATTATCAGTTATAAACTTCTTGATCACAAAGATATGGATACAAATGATTTTGTTCAGATTTCTGATAACGTTAATAGCAGAAACAGAACCTGTGCAATTTCATTTGGAAAAGCTGATTCAAAAATTATTGATGAAATCTTCAATACAGAAATCAATGATAAAACAATTACCTTTACAAAAACTATGAAAGTAAACGGCAAAAAAACAACTTTGCGAAAAGTTTATTCTTTCATGGATGGTGAATATGTTTTCAAGCTTGATGTTCTTATTCATACTGCTGACTCAACAGGTCTTGATGTTGGTGGTACAGCTTACACAATCAGAACTTCTCCACAGATTGGACCTCATTATGATCCAAAACAGAATCGTTATGAACGCCGTGAATTCATTGCTTACAATGGTCAGAAATATAAAAAGATTATGTTGAGCAATGGTCAGTTTAAAGAATATGGAAAA
Organism: uncultured Treponema sp.; assembly: GCA_934699065.1. Lineage (GTDB taxonomy): Bacteria > Spirochaetota > Spirochaetia > Treponematales > Treponemataceae > Treponema_D. Next base: position 11,379 of record CAKUWD010000024.1, on the reverse strand, counting down.
GATTTTATCTGGAGTGGTATTGCAGGTAAATACTTTGTTGAACTTGTAATTCCTTCAGCTCCAGAAACTATCAAGAGCAGCTGGTATTCTTCTTCTGTAGAAGTAAATGATTATGCAAACGCTCAGGCTATTATTGAGCGAAATGCTTTCTCTGGTTCAGATGTTTCTGATACTTACTATATGTACTTTGGTCCACGCAGCGATAAGGATCTTAAACGCTACAATATTGCAGAAAACAATGGCTGGAACTTTGGTGGTAAAAAGCTTTCACAGGCTTTGCAGACAAGTGGTTTGTTCAACTGGATGGAAAAAATCCTTAAGGTGATTCTTGAGTTCCTCAATAAACTTATTCATAACTGGGGTGTTTCAATCATCATTATGACACTCCTTCTTAGAATTATCATGTTCCCGCTTTCAAAGAAGCAGTCACTTAGTTCTCTTAAAATGCAGGAACTTCAGCCAAAGATGAAGGCTCTTCAGGATAAATACAAGAACGATCAGCAGAAGCTTCAGCAGGAAACCTCAAAGCTTTATCAGCAGGCTGGTTATAATCCGGCAAGCGGATGTCTCCCATTGTTACTCCAGTTCTTTGTACTTATTTCTATGTATAACCTCTTTAATAATTACTTTGAATTCCGTGGAGCTATGTTTATTCCAGGCTGGATTCCAGATCTTTCTACTGGTGATGTTATTAAAACTTTCAACTTCAATATTCCACTCATTGGAAATCAGCTTCGTCTTTTGCCTATAATCTATGTAGCAACACAGTTGTTGTCAGGTAAGATTACTCAGTATGGTCAGGCTGGTGCTCCTGGACAGAGCCAGGCTACAATGAAGTTCATGATGTACGGTATGCCTTTGATGTTCTTCTTTATGTTCTATAATGCACCGGCAGGACTTCTTCTTTACTGGCTCACAAGTAACGTTCTGCAGATTTTCCAGCAGCTTATTATCAATAAGATGATGAAGGAAAAGAGAGCAGAAAAAGAAAATGGTGGATTTGTTGCAAAAGAGCAGAAAGTACTTCCACCAAAAGCTAAAGGAAAGAAAAAATGATTTCGATACGCCCTTCGGGCTACTCAATCACCGGTGGTTGAGTAGGTGAAACCGTATCGAAACCACATGTAATGATGACTATTATAGGAGAAATATAAAATGACATACGAGTTTGAAGGAAAAACTGAAAAAGAAGCTATTGAAATGGCAGTTAATGAGCTTGGTCTTGAACGAGACCAGTTCGATGTTGAGATTCTTGAAACACAGAAAAACTCAATTTTCAAAAAAGGATATGTAAAAATCAGAGTTCATACTCTTGATGATAATGAAGGTAATTCAGGCTGGGCAGGAAATGCTTCAGAAGAAAAGCATTCACGCCTTGTTGCAGATCCTCTTCCACAGGGTGAATTTGAGCAGAAGCTTATTGAATTTATACAGAATGTAATTGAAAAAATGGGTTACGATGTAAAGGTTGAAGTTTCTTATCGTGAAGAGAAAAAGCTTGGAATCCGTCTTGATTCTTCTTATTCTTCAATTCTTATCGGACGCAAGGGAAAGAACCTCGATGCACTTCAGCTTCTTGCAAATATTTATGCAGGACGTCTTGGTCACGAAGAAGTTCGTGTAATCCTTGATACAGAAAACTACAGAATCCGCCGCGAAGAAACACTTGTTCGCCTCGCATATACTACAGCAGATAAGGTTCGCCTTTCGCACAACTCTATTCTGCTTGAACCTATGAATCCGTTTGAGCGCCGTCTTATTCACACAACTTTGAACGACATTCCTGATGTTGAAACAAAGAGTGAAGGTGAAGGTGTATTCAAACAGGTTCGCGTTCTTTATAAAGGAATTCGTTAATGACAAACAAACTAACGTTCGTTAGAAAATTAAGTCTTTTTCTTCTGGCTGGTACCGCATTTGCCGGTACTGCTTTTGCAGGAGAAAATGCAAAGGTAAAATCAATCATAGATTCAAAGTATTATGACGATCTGGTTAAAAACGGAACCGTTGCAAAATACCGCGATGATGGATCTGAAGGATTCTTTCTTCTTCCTGAATCTGATTATAGTGATGTAATCAGTAAAACAATTATAACAAAGAGTCCAAAGAATTATCCTTATACCTACGAAGGACTTTATCTTTTAAATAAAAAAGAGCTTCTTGAAAAAGGAAACTCTGGAAAAAATACAGTTACAATCGCTGATGTTTCTACTGTTATACGCTCAATTTCTAAAATGCAGGGAATGAAATATTATTCAACTACAAAAAAGAAAGAGTGCGTTCTGTATGAGAAAACATATATGATTGCAGGACCAGATGATAAAACTCCAATAGCAGATCAGAATACAGGCAGCGCAGATGGGCAGGTTTCTTATTGTCTTCAGGATGATAACAGCTTTGGTATAAATACTTATAAGCTTTCTTATCGTCAGAATGAGGAAAGCCTGTGGTGTAATTTTAGTATTCTGGACAAAATGGGGATCGGGCCATTTAAGGCAATCTATCCTGGAAAAATGGTTATCAATATTCTGGTAATAGATTGCGGTGATGATTTACTTTTATATTTGTGTACAGATACAGACAGCGTAAAATTCCCAGGCATTAAAGGTCAGATAACTAACTCAATGTCTGCACGAATGGAAGCTGTTTATAAATGGTTTAAAACTCAATTCTAAGAGGGAAAAATGAAACTTAAAAAAACTATTATTGCAGGACTTTTAGCTGTAGTTGCATTAACATCTTGTACAGCTGCAGGTTCAAAGGGGAAAAACATGGAAGCACTTAAAGGAAAAGAAGGCGTGTTTGCCGTTCTTGAAACAGAAAAAGGTACAATCATTCTTAACCTTTTTTACAAAGAAACACCAATGACAGTTTCAAATTTTGTTGGTCTGGCAGAAGGTACTCTTGATGCAGCAAAGGGAAAACCATTTTATGATGGCTTAAAATTCCACCGTGTTATTGCTGACTTTATGATTCAGGGGGGTGATCCACAGGGTAACGGAACTGGTGGTCCAGGCTATAAGTTTGCTGATGAATTTGTTGAAGGTTATATTTTTGATAAGCCTGGTAAGCTTGCTATGGCAAACTCTGGTGCTAATACAAACGGAAGTCAGTTCTTTATTACTCACGTTCCAACAGACTGGCTCAACTACAAGCATACAATTTTTGGTGAAGTTCTTTCAGGACAGGATGTAGTAAATGCCGTTGCTCAGGGAGATACCATTAAGTCTTTGAAGATTGTTCGCCAGGGTAAAGATGCTGAAGCTTTCAAAGTAACTCAGAAGAGTTTTGATGAACTCAAGGCTGAGGGTAGCAAGAAGGCTGCCAGCTTCCAGGAAGAACTTCAGAAAAAGACAATTGCAAAAGTAATTGAAGGCTGTGAAAAAGCAAGCAATGGAACATATTATCAGATTCTTAAAGAGGGTTCTGGTGCTGTTTGTGGAAAGGGAAAGAAAGTAACAGTAGAGTATAAGGGTTACCTTCCTAACGGCCAGATTTTTGATGCATCAAAAGAATTCCATCCACAGGGACACGAGCCTCTTGAATTTACAACAGCAGGTGGTGAAATGATACCTGGATTTGATGCTATGGTTCAGGAAATGAAATTTGGCGAAACACGTAAAATGGTAATTCCGCCAGAGCTTGCTTATGGAGCATACGGAATTCCACAGGCTGGAATCCCAGGAAATTCTTACATTTGTTTTGATGTAAAATTAGTAAAGTAGGGCTAAAGTAGCAGAACTGTTAAAAATGAAGCCGGCTCATAATTTATGAGCCGGTTTTTTATTTTAAAATCGGTGGTACGTCAAACAAACTCTTTGTTGCTTCGTAAATCTTGCGGGCAACAAGAGGATTATTCATAGTGTAAAGGTGAATACCTGAAACGCCATGGGTAACAAGATCTACAATCTGATCGATGGCGTAGGCAATTCCTGCATCGCGGATAGCTTCAGGATGATCTCCGTAACGGTCCATCATATCTGTAAACTTTTTAGGAAGCACGGCATTTGTCATGCTTACCATTCTTTCAATCGATTTCTTGTTAGTTGCCGGCATGATTCCAGCTTCTACAGGAACGTTAATGCCTTTTATCTGGCAGCGTTCAAGAAAGCGGTAGAATTGGGTGTTATCAAAAAATAACTGTGAAAGCAAATGACTTGCGCCTGCATCAACTTTCTTTTTAAGGTAATCAATATCTTCAAAAACATCTTTTGACTGCGGGTGAAGTTCCGGATAGCAGGCACCAAAAATCTTAAATTTTTTACCGTCTGTGCGTTTTGAGTCAAATTCTTTAATGAAGGAAATTAAGTCGCTGGCATGAAGAAATTCATTGGCTGGTTCTTTTCCTTCAACTTTATCACCACGAAGGGCGAGTATGTTATCGATTCCTGCCTGCTGAAACTGCTCAAGTACAAACTGTGCATCTGCCTTTGTCATATTAAGAGCCGGCATATGAATTACCGATTCTACATTGCAAACATTTTTAATATGCTTCGCAATTTCTACAGAATTATTACAGTTTTCGCTGCCACCCGCACCAAAGGTTACGGAAATAAAATCCGGAGAAAGACCTTTAAGCTCATCGAGTGTAGAAAAAATTGTGTCGATGGGCATTGTTTTTTTGGGAGGAAAAATTTCAAATGAGAAAATTGTTTTATTCTTGAATTGTGTTTCGTCTATCATATTCAATTGTTATTATATAAAGAAACAAAAAAAATGAGAAGTATATAAAAAACGATAGTAACTTCGGTTATTTTTTTATTATTTTGTTAATTTAAAAAGCTTAAATGTCTATAATTTGAATATAAAAAAAGAATTCAGGAGATTCAAATGAAAAAACTAAACAAACTATTTGCTGCATTCTTTGCAGCAGCATTGGTTGCTTCATTACTTCTGGTAACCGGATGTTCAACTTCAAAAGTTGAAAATAGATCCAATGGTAACCAGCTTGTTTTGGATTCTGCAGTAAAGCAGGGAAAACTTGACAATGGAGTGACATATTTTATTCGAGAAAATGGTGAACCTAAAAACCGTATACAGCTTCGACTTGTTGTAAAAGCCGGTTCGTGTATGGAAGATGAGGACCAGAAAGGTATAGCACATTTTGTTGAGCACATGTGCTATAACGGAACTGAAAATTTTCAAAAATCAGAAATTGTAGATTATTTCGAAAAAATTGGTATGAAATTTGGTCCGGAAGTAAATGCGGATACAAGTTTTGAACAGACAGTTTATATTCTTGAGATACCGGCAGATAATCCTGAGATTTTAAAAACAAGTCTTCTGGTATTACATGACTGGGCTTGTGCCGTTACTTTTGATCCTGTTGAATTTGAAAAAGAACGCGGTGTAATTATTGAAGAGTGGAGACAAAGAACCCAGGGTGTAAACTGGCGTGTTGCTATGAAAGAAGTAGGACTTGTCTTAAAAGACTCTCGTTATGAAAAAAGATTACCTATAGGTGATATAAATGTCATCAAAAATATAAAACTTGATAGAGTCGTAGATTTTTATAAAAAATGGTATCGTCCAGAAAACATGGCTGTTGCAGCTGTAGGTGATATTAAAGCTGATGTTCTTGAAAAAGCAATAAAAGAAGTAATGGGAACAATTTCTGCTTCTGAAAAAGAAACAAAAGTTCCTTCATTTAAGGTTCCTCTTCAGACAGAAAAATCTATTACAATATTGCGAGATAAAGAATTGTCGGTTACTGAAATTTGTATTTTTCAGCAGTTGGAAGAATCAAAACCTGTTACGACAATTGAACAGATTCGTGAAGGTTTTATAAGCAATATTGTTATGAGTATTTTTAATCAGCGTTGTCATGAAAAAACAAGTCTTCCAGATGCTGAGTGGCTTACTGCAAGTTCAGGTATGATAGATTTTACCCGAAAAAATTCTAATTTAATGTTAGATGTAGTTCCTAAGGCAGGACGTTTTAAGGAAGCATTAAAAGCTTTTATTGATGAGTATGAACGTTTCTTGAAATATGGAGTTACGGAAACAGAGCTTGAAAGAGTAAAAAAATCAATGCTTCAGGGATTGCAGCAGAGTTATGAAAATAAAGACAAGCATTCGTCAATTAATTATGTAAACAGTCTCGTAAATTATTATACACTTGGAAATATATTTACAACAGAAGAAGACAGTCTAAAGATTTCAACTAAAATAATTAATGAGATTACAGCAGAAGAAATTCTTGAACTGACTAAAAAGATTTTAGCTGATCGTGGAACAATGATGTTAATTATTGCACCAGAATCAGCAGATATTCCTTCAGAAAAAGAGATTGTTGATATCTGGAAAAATTATGAAAGTGAAGCAGAAGCTTATAAAGATGATGTTGTCAGCGAGACTTTCATGAAAAAACCATCAAATAAAGGAAAGATTATTGAGAAAAAGGCTTTGAAAGAACTTGGTGGTACTCAGTACACATTTGAAAACGGAGTAAAAATCATCACCAAAAAAACTGATTTCAAAAAAGACTCAATTGCAATTTATGGTGGAAGTAAGGGTGGAATATATCAGCTGAAAGAAGAAGAAATTCCATCTGCACAGATTTCAATAGATTATTCAAATCTTTCTGGACGTGGTGGAATTACATATTCTCAGTTCCAGAAAATTTCTACTACAAAAAATCTTGCTGTTTCAATTGGTATGAATAATACAAGAGAATTTTTTAATGCAACAGCAAATAAAAATAATCTTGAAGAAAGCCTGCAGCTCATTAATCTGATGTTTACAAAACCTCAGTTTGGTGAAGATGCTTGGAAAACAATTTATACACAGTATTCTGAAGTAGCAGACTCTTATGGTGCAAAACCAATGCAGGTTTTTTCAGATAAAATTAATGAACTTGTAATGGGTAAAAATGTTTATTCAGCTCCATTTAATAGAGACTATGTTAAAAAAATGGATCCTAAGATTGCAGAAAAAGTATATCGGGAACGCTTTGCAAATCCGGCAGACTTCACGTTTATTTTTGTTGGTGATTTTAATGAAAAAGAACTTGTAGATTTGTGTGCGTATTATTTTGGAAGTTTAAAAACTAATGATAAGTTTGATGAAACAAAATATGTTTATTTCCCATTCCCTAAAGAAAGTAAATCAATTGTTGTAAACAAAGGAATTGATGATAAGGGTTATATTTATATGGCCTTTGGAGATTCACTTCCTGTATGTGATGATCTTGATGTAAAATTCAGGGAAAATGAAATTATTCATCAGCTTGCTTCTCTTTTAAATATTCGTTTACGCGAAGTTATTCGTGAAGATAAAAGTGGCTCTTATGGAGTTGCAACAAACGGATATATTGATGGCTGGCCAGAGCGTTATTATAGAGTTTCAATTGAATTTGGATGTGAGCCGGCACGTCAGGATGAACTTTATGAAACTGTAATTGATACAATTAAAGAAATTCAGAAAGGAAATATTTCTGATGATCTTATTGAAAAATTAAAGGAAACTTACATTCGTACAATTGAAACTAATATGAGAAATAATTATTGGTGGTTAACCCGCTTCACTGCAGAAGTACTGTTTGAATACGAACCGACATGGTTTACTAAAGATACAGGAAAAGTTGCAGAGTGGATTACAAAAGAAGCTCTTGTAGAAGCAGCAAATAAGTATTTGAATACTGATGTAGTGTTAAAAGCTTATTTGAAACCTGAGCGATAACAGGGGTTCTTAAGGGGGAGTCCCCCTTAGGAGAAAGGGTAGAGGAAAACAAAAAGGCTGCGGTGGTTGAGCTTGTCGAAACTACCGCAGCCTTTTTGTTTGGAGCGAGGGAAAGGCTTTTCCCTCCTTTCAGATAAAACTAAATAATTCCCATACCTGTCAAAAGAATGATGAAGAGCAGGATTGGTGCAACAAATTTAATCATTACAACGTAAAGTCCCTTGCGAACAAAGTGTTCTCCGTTAAGGGTAATTTCATCAATTGTAGTTTTTGGCTTAGCAATCCAGCCAATAAGAATACAGGTAAGAAGGCCAACGATTGGCATAAGAATGTTGTTACTTGCGTAGTCAAGGATATCAAGAATCTGACCAATACTACCGTTCGGAAGTTTGAGGTCGAAGTAGAATACGTTGTATCCAAGACATACAATGATAGAAACAACAAAAGTACATACAGCCATGATAAATGCAGAACGTCTGCGGCTCCACTTGAACTTATCCATCATTGAAGATGTGATTGCTTCGAGGATTGAAACAGCAGAAGTAAGAGCTGCAAACATTACCATAACAAAGAAGATAAGACCAATGAAGTCACCAAACTTGCCGAGAGAATTGAATACTTTTGGTAATGTGATGAACATAAGACCTGGTCCAGCAGACATTCCTTCTTTTCCGCTGAATGCAAATACGGCAGGAATAATCATCATACCTGCAAGGATTGCAACACCGGTATCGAAGATTTCAATCTGATTTACAGACTTGTTGAGGTTTTCATCCTTCTTCATGTAAGAGCCGTAAGCAATCATAATACCCATAGCAATTGAGAGAGAATAGAAAAGCTGGCCCATTGCATCAAGACAAACTGTGAGGAAGCCCTTGAATGTAAGGCCTTTAAAGTTTGGAATAAAGTAAACTGCGGCACCCTGGAGACCAGTACGTGTAACACCATTTGCATCAGTATGTTTGATGAACAAAGCATAGATAGCAATGAATACAACGATTACAAAAAGAATAGGCATGAGGATTTTTGAGTAGCGCTCAATTCCATGCTCAACTCCCTTGTATACGATAATGAAACAAAGAATTGCAAAAAGTGCACAGTAGAAAATCGGCTGCCACTGTGAAGTAATAAAAGCACCAAAGAATCCGTCTTCAACTGCAACCTGTCCCTGGAAGGCGAGGTAGCAGAACATATATTTCATTACCCAGCCACCGATTACACAGTAGTATGGATAAATGATAAATGGTACTACGAAAGAGAAGATTCCGAGGAAGCCCCATTTCTTATTGATTTTAGAATAGGCTGTAAGAGGACTCTCCTGAGTCTTTCTACCAATTGCAACTTCCGTAATCAAAAGTGCAAAACCAAATGTGAGGGCGAGAGCGAGATAAACTACAAGGAAAAGTCCTCCGCCGTCTTTTGCAGCAAGATAAGGGAAGCGCCAGATATTTCCTAATCCAACGGCACTACCTGCTGCAGCCAGAACGAACCCGATTGAACTAGTGAACGAGTTACGCTGTTTTGTTTGAGTTTCCATAAACACCTCTAAAAATTTTTTTACAAGAAGTATTTTAACACAATTCGCTTAAGTTCTTCTAGAGAGCGACAAATTTAGCTGCATTGCAGAAGGTCTGATAATGACAGCAATTTATTTATAGAGAAAGATTTTATATGATTTAAAATTACTGACATGAAAAATGAATTATGATAGTATTTTTTTTATGGGAATTTACAATAAGGTATTATATAGAATTCGTCTTTTAAAATTCAGAAAAGAATTTAGAAATCATAATGGACACAATGAAGTAGAGTTGATGAATTTTTGTGATCCGTCAAAAATCACTGTTGGTAAAAAAAGCTATGGTCAGCTTAGGGTGCAGGATAGCAGCAGGCAGGATGTAAAGCTTTGCATCGGAAACTATTGTGCTATAGGGCCAGGAGTTCAGTTTCTTCTAGGTGCAGAACACAAAATGAATACAATTTCAACATATCCTTTTAAGGAAAAAAATTTTGGTTCGGTAAATGAAGCACTTTCAAAGGGTGATATAATAATTGGCGATGATGTCTGGTTTGGAACAAATGCCCTGATTTGCAGCGGTGTAAAAATTGGACAGGGAGCAGTAATTGCAGCCGGTTCAATTGTAACAAAAGATGTAGAACCTTATGCCATTGTAGGAGGAAATCCTGCTAAATTAATCAAATACAGATTCCCGGAACCCCTCCGTAAAAAACTCTGCAGTCTGGACCTCGTAAAACTTTACGACAGCTTTACAAAAGAAGATTTAGATTTGATTTATTCAGATTTAAATGAAGAAACTCTGGATAAGCTGGAAAGGCTGGGTGAGAAATAAAGATACCTTATCATCTTGTATGATAGTTACTTGATTTGTAAGGAAAATTCTTATTGTTATTTAAGATTTGTGCAGTATTCATAAAAGTTTCAGCAGGTATTTGAAGTAAAGCAGAAATTTCTTCAGCGGTATATTTTCCATCAGCAAGAAGTTTACGGGCAGTTTCTACCGATTTTTCTAGAGAAGCTTCTTTTTTAGCTATTCTAATTAAATCTCTATCATGTAAATTCATAGCGGCGTAATCCCTCCTGAATTTCTCATTTTCTTTAATCTTTTGTACAAGAGAAGAAAGGCGATTATTAAAATCATCTTTTCCAGGATCATTTGTGTGTATGAAGTAAAGGAAATCACGAATTCTAATATCCTTTTCTTTTACATACGCACTTGCATTATAAATGACTTTGAAAGAATTGTCATGTAATTTTACTTTGCCATCTTCAATACAGGAATTGTGAAATGAATAACAGGGTAATCCATAAGATATATTATTTTCGTCATGAAAAGGATCTTCCTTGCAGATAAAAAGTATATAACTGTCTTTAAGTTCAGTATAATCCTGACCTTTCATAAGGTTATCCATATCAATCATTGCAGAATAGTAACGTGTACGTTTGCCAAGAGCATCCTGAGGGTAGTTTTGAATTTCTATGTCTATTACTTTATCTTCATCTTTAAGATAGACATCCAGCCTTATTCCTTTTGATGTATAAAATGGAGCAATCTGTTTTTCGAGCTTCGGATAATTTATTTGTTTTACACGGATATGCAATAATCTTTCTACAAGTTCTGCGCAAATCCCTGGATCATGCATAACAGCCTGAAACATTCCATCATCTGTAAAAGTCAATTCATCTACTGTTTTTGGCATAAAAGCCTCCTGATTTATATGTGTTGAGAATATAATTTTCCCACACAATATAAATAGTCTCAAAATGAACATTTCAGGAAATGATTTTAGGAAAAAAAGTAAAAAAATCGTAATTGTATTACTTCTTCCCTTCACTCTGCTTATACGTGCCAATTTGAATTATCTTACCGGTACGGAAGTCTGCTTTTTGCACAGAGAGTTTGCAAAGTATTCGACGGAGTTTTAGACATTTTACGGATTGATTTCTCAAGCCGTAAAATGTGTTATAGGTTGTTTTATTGTTTTTGTTTTAAAGCTTCAAGGACAAGTTCGAAAGGAGCGTTCATCTTCTGCGCTGCAACTTCTGGTTTTTCGCGGTATTCATTAACAAGCATAAGTGCAGCTTCCACGGCTTTCTGCTGTACGCCTTGAGAGATACCTGCTTCCAGCCCATCCTGAAAGGCTTCTTCTTTCTTTACAGCAATATCCAATTTATAATCA
>CAKUWD010000023.1 GCA_934699065.1 uncultured Treponema sp. | reverse complement strand
GTTTAATATAGGCCACTATGATACCCCATCAACAATAGAGCTAGGCAGAAGATTCGCCAGAGAATTCTTAGCTCATTCGGAGGCTGGAAAATGATTTCTGAAGAGACCTCCAAAAGAATTACGAGTTTACGATTTCTTCTGGCTGTTTTTGTGGTATCTATTCATAATACGATTAGTCAGGAGATGGCTGTAGAAAACAGTTATGTCTATAATAATTCAACTACAGGAATCTGGCTTCAAAACATAATTGCTTTTTTTACAACAAGTGCTGTTCCTTTATTTCTTTTGTTTGCTGGTTATTTACAGGTGAAAAAATCTGATAGTTATAGAACTTTTGTAAGAAAGAAAATCAGGTCCTTATTAATTCCCTATATTTTATGGATAGCCTTATATTTGTTTTATGAAACTTTAATAAAAAGTTGGTTGACCCAGGCAGTGCCTTCTTTGTTTTCCGACCATAATAGTGTTTATAAACTTTGGCGTGCAAGAGATTATTTTTTTCATGTTATTGGTTATTCGAGTGAACAGGGAGGAATACCTCTTGCTGCTGGACAATTTTGGTTTGTGAGAAATCTTTTTATATTCGTATTACTTTCGCCACTATTTGTGTTTCTGGTGAAAAAGGTACCTTTTTTTGTTTTCATATTAATTTCTGCGATTTTTAGTTCAGTAAATATTGTTTGTGAGGCAAATCTACCATATTCATTATTTTACTACATTTGCGGCTTATATTGGAGTGTTTACGATTTTGATTTATTTGAAAGAATAGACAGAATTAAGTGGTATGAAATCGGCCTTTGTTTTGTTTTAGTATTCCTATTGAAGTTTTTTCATTATCAATTACCTTGTTCATTTGCGCTAACTACATTATTTTCTTCCTTAATAATCTTAAAATTCTCAGGCGTAATAATAAAAAATAATACGATTTTTGAGAAAACTAAATACCTTTCAGATTTTTCATTCTTTTTGTATGCAATTCATATGCCGGTATTAAATGTAATTGTACAAAAAATTTGGCTTCGAGTTTTTCCTATGAAAAATGCATTTTTCTGTTTATTCCAATTCTTTGGCGGTACAATAATTATTGTCGTTATTGGAACCTGCATAGGAATAATTTTGAGAAAAATCTGCCCTCCGTTGTTTTCATTATTAAACGGGGGAAGAAAATAGTTCTGTTTTTTTCAAATTTTAAGAAGTGTCTTTTTTTCTAACGATTCCTTACTTTTTTTAGGAATTAATTCATTTTTAGATGAATATAATTCGCTGATTAAAAAGATCAAATGTAACTTTCAAGGTTTTTTATGGAAAGTTCGCCTGAAAAGTGGTGATAAGTCTGCAAAAAGTTCGCATTAAAAGTGTTGTGTTACCTTGAAAAGTCCGCATGAAAAATGTAGGATTAAAGTATGGAACGACAGATTTTAAGTAAATTGGAACAATGGAAAAATTCTCTTTATAGAAAACCACTTATCCTGAGCGGAGCAAGACAAGTCGGCAAAACCTGGGTTATGAAAGAATTTGGAAAGCGTTTTTTTAAAAACTTTGTATACATAAATTTTGATAACAACGCTGCAATGAAGGCTGTTTTTGATTCTGATTTTGACATTCAACGCATTATTCTTGCTTTGAGCGCGGAAAGCGGAGTGTCTATAAAACCTGATGAAACTCTCATAATTTTTGATGAAGTGCAGGAAGTTCCACGTGCACTTTCCAGCTTAAAATACTTTTGTGAAAATGCCAGTGAATATGCAATAATTGCAGCTGGAAGTCAGATGGGCGTTGCACTGCACAGCGGTACCAACTTTCCTGTTGGTAAAGTTGACTTGATGACACTTTATCCTTTTTCTTTCATTGAGTTTCTTTGGGCTTGTGGAAATGAACAGCTGGTTTCTGTTTTGGAATCTGGTGACTGGACTTTGATTACGGCATTGAAATCTAAATTCATTTTACGAATGAAAGAATATTTTTATGTTGGTGGAATGCCTCAGGCTGTTCAGACATTTATTGACGAACATGATTGGTTCAAAGTCCGTGAAGTTCAGAACACTCTTCTTGAAGTTTATGCACAAGATTTTTCAAAGCACGCCTCAAGTTTGCTGAGTACAAAATTAAAACAAGTCTGGTCATCGCTTCCAGCTCAGCTTTCAAAGGAAAATAAAAAGTTTATGTATGGACAGGTAAAAAAAGGAGCCCGCGCAAAAGATTTTGAGCTTGCAATTCAGTGGCTTTCTGATTGTGGACTGATTCATCTTGTTCACAGCGTTTCAAAGCCAGGGTATCCGCTGAAGGCTTATGAAGAACTAGATTCCTTTAAGATTTATATGAATGACATAGGTCTTCTTGGTGCTCTTGGAAATACTGATATTAAATCGATTCTGGATGACAACAAGTTTTTTGTTGAATTCAAGGGGGCAATAACGGAGCAATATGTTTTGCAGCAAATTCTATCATGCACTGGTTTCAAAGCCTTTTACTATTCATCGCCTAATTCTTCCGGTGAAATAGATTTATTGATTCAGATCGAAGATCAGATTGTTCCTATAGAAGTCAAGTCCGCGGAAAATCTTCAGGCAAAAAGCCTGAAAGCATTTCATCAAAAATACAACAATAAGTATTCAGTTAGAACATCACTTTCTGATTTTAGGATTGACGATTGGCTTACGAATATCCCGCTTTATGCTGTCTGCGAAGTTTCAAAAGTTCTGGAAACGGCTGTTCTGAAAAAATAACTGGGGCCAAATTAAATTCTTGTTACTCCATCTCCTGTCTCACATACAAAGAAGCCGGCCTTGTAGCCGATTGCTTTCTCATAGGTTGTCTGGACGTTTGAGATGAAGCTGTCGAGTTTATCTTTGTGAACGAGGGCGATTGCGCAGCCTCCGAAGCCGGCTCCTGTCATGCGGGCGCCCAGGCAGCCTTCTTGTTTTTGTGAGGTTTCGGCGAGAGTGTCCAGTTCGATTCCGGTTACTTCGTAATCTTCTTTGAGAGATTTGTGGCTTGCGTTGAGGAGGAGGCCGAGTTTTTTTAGATCTCCTGCCTTTAGTGTTTCAGCCGCATCAATTACCCGCTGGTTTTCTGCAACACAGTGGCGGGCGCGTTTATTTAAAATCGGGTCAGCTACGAGAGCTCTGTATTTCTCCCAGTCTGCTGGTGTAAGCTGGCAGAGGGCGTTTATCTTTACTCCATTATCCTGCAAAATCTTTAAAGCCTCTTCGCACTGACTGCGTCGCTCGTTGTATTTTGAATCAGCCAGTTTACGAACCTTGTTTGTGTTCATAACTACAAAGCGGTAGTCGCCAAGGTCGAGAGGAACGTACTCATATTCAAGAGTATTGCAGTCGAGCAGTTCTGCGTAATTTTTCTTTCCGGTTGCAATAATGAACTGATCCATGATTCCGCACTTTACGTTCATAAAATTATGTTCACTCATCTGGCCGAGTTTTGCAATTTCAATGCGGTCGAGGTTGAAGCCAAAGGTGTCTATTACAGCGTAGGCAAAGCCGCATTCCAAAGCTGATGATGATGAAATGCCGCCGCCGGCCGGAATGTTAGACGCCATAAGAATTTCAAAGCCGCTGTCGAACTTAAAGCCTCGCTCCTTCAGCTGCTGAAGAATTCCATTAAGATAATTTGCATAATCATTTGCCTTGTCAAAAATAAAGGTTTGATTGATGTCGAATTCATAACTGCCTGGAAAGCGGGCATCGTTGTATAAAATTTTCGTATCGCGGCGTTTTCTGATTGCGATGTAAAGATAACGGTTTATACTGGCAGGAAATACTTTTCCACCGTTATAGTCGATGTGTTCGCCAATGATATTGATTCGGGCTGGTGAAGAATAAAGTCTGACAGTAGATTCGTCGCCGCCATACATTTTGATGAAAGCCTCTTTTAATTCCAGAGGAGTATATTCTTTGTTTGTTAAACTGTCTGCCATACTGGTCTCCATGCAAATTCAAGGACAAAATTTTGAATTAATGATATCATACCTGTAACTGACTTGCAAAGGGTAATATTTTAGAAATTCAAGTTTTGACGATTGACTTTTTTTTTGAATTTGTATATTCTTTCTAAACTATTGTAATTTGTGTGGGAAAACTGTTTATATAAGGAAGGATAAAGAAAATGTCTAGAATGTGTGATGTTTGCGGAAAAGGCGTTATGTCTGGTAATAAAGTTAGTAAGTCTATGAATCATACTCGCAGAACATGGAGACCTAACCTTCACAGCGTTAAGGCTGTTCTTCCAAACGGAACTGTAAAAACTATCAAGGTTTGCTCAAGCTGCCTTAGCAGTGGTTTCGTTCAGAAGAAAGTTCGTGTTCCAAAGACAACTGAAGCAGCTGCTCAGAACTAAGTTCTGTTTTGAAGCTCATGAAAGCCCCGTTGGAAATGCCATCGGGGTTATTTTTTTTAACAAGCCTATAATCGAAGAAGGGGTAAGAAGAAAGCTGTGCTTGCCGACTTTTAGGATTCAACTGTCAGGTTTCGAGTACCAGAGTGTCGTAAGCGGGGAGCACTGATTTTGCAGAGGCAAGACTAGGGAAGTCTGGAAGGTGTTCTTCAATGTAGGCGGCAGTTTCATCGTGCGAGGAATTGTGTGTAAGGTGTGTGAGCCAGATGTGTTCGCCACCTATTTTACCGGCCGCTTCCAGGGCCTGCAGAAAATTAAAGTGGGTGCTGTGTTCTTTTATACGAAGTCCGTCAATTACAAGGTGAACTAGACGGCCGCCTTCTGAAAGCCCAGCATTCTTCTGAAGCAGATTTATTGACTCGTCGCTGATCCTGTTACAATCTGTAAGATAAGCTATTGATTTTTTTCCGTCCGGTGTGGTTTCTGTTAGTAGCCAGCCTGTGGTTTCGAGAGAGCCGTGTTCCATTGGAATTGGCGTAACTTTTATACCGCATAACTCAAAAGTTTTTTTTGCTTCCTTAAGATTGATTTTTGCATGACCGCCGCCTTCTGCATGTTCACTGAACAGATAACTAAAGCTGTATTTGATATGCTCTGCTGCTGTATGATTTGTGTAGATTGGAATCGGCGGTTTATCATATTTTTCATTCTGAGGATTTTCTGGTTTATTCGACATAATGCAGGAAAAAGTACGCAAATCATCTATGCCGTGTAAATGGTCTGCATGGCTGTGGGTCAGCAGAACTGCATCAATCTGGCGGATGTTTTCACGAAGTGCCTGTTCGCGGAAATCAGGTCCTATATCTATAAGAATAAATTTTGATGAGGAGTTATCTGAGATTTCAATGTATGCTGCACTGCGATATCTTTTATTATGAGGATCTTTTGATTTGCAGACTGCACAATCGCAGGCGATTACCGGAACTCCGTGACTTGTTCCTGTTCCTAAAAATGTTAGCTTCATAAAATCAGTATATCAAATTTCATCACTAATTTACAGTTTTCTTGATTTAGATTAAAATAGCATTGTGGATTATCGAACGAATAATATTATAGAAGAATATTTGACAGAGCAGC
Source organism: uncultured Treponema sp. (assembly GCA_934699065.1). Taxonomy (GTDB): domain Bacteria; phylum Spirochaetota; class Spirochaetia; order Treponematales; family Treponemataceae; genus Treponema_D. Next base: position 14,959 of record CAKUWD010000023.1, on the reverse strand, counting down.
TTGATATTTTTACAACTGACGACTTTTACAAATATTTGAAATCCCGCGGGGCAAAGGTTTCTAAAAATGATGCCTCAGAAATTCTCCAGGTTTCGGAATATGTTTTTTCTCTGGTAAAAAATGAATTCGTTACAAAAGCCGGCGTTTTTACAGGTCGCTGGTTTAGTTTTAAACCCAGCCGCGAAGAAGTTGAAAAAGATAGTATTATTATCGGACATCGCTGTATTCCTTTTGTTAATCCTGAAGTTCCGCCAGACAGTATTTGTGTTATGGCAGAAGGAAATGTTGTAGAGAGTTCTGCAAAAGAATTTTCTATGAATCTTGCGATGGATACTTTTGCACTTTATGGCGAAGGTTATGTTATTCCTTATATCTTCAATGACAAGAGTAACACTTCGCTTGCTTTAAGTTCGGTGCAGTATTCTATGCCTCAGGAAATCAGACTTACCTGCTGGCCTCTTAGTAAAATCAGTGGTGGTAAACCTTTTCATTATGGCGATAGAATTATATGTCGTGTAATCAGCTGGAGTGATTGTGTTGTTGAAATGAAGGTTCAGGACAGCGGACTTTCTGACATGGTGATTTCGGACGAAGCTGTGCAGCGAGAAGAATGGTATACCTATTTTGAAAACGGGCTGCTGGAAAGTTTTGACAGACATGGGCCGGCTTCTTCAATTGAAGAGCAGCTGTCGTATCTCTTTCTTGAAAATCAGGAAGAATTGTGTACCCGCTGTTGTGGTTCTGTTGAAGAGTTTTTGGATCATACTTCAAAAATTGGTTTTGAACCTTATGGTGTTGAGTCAAGAATCTGGCGAAAAGGAGAATCTGTTCCTTACAGCGGAAAATGGAATAATCTCGGACTTGATCGAGGAATGCTTCTTACAGACATGGCTCTTACTCTTACACCTCGCGTGATTGACGCAATTCTTGAAGACCGCATTTATGATGAGCGGCGCGGTAAGAAAGAAGTTTCAGAAAATTTTGAAGATGTTATTCAAAAAATCTTTCCGAATATGGCAATGATTTCTTCTGCTGAGCGACGACTTGTATTATTGAATATAGAAAAGCGTAATGATATACTTGAAAAGATGTATAATCAGTTTTCTGATTATACGATTGCTCCTTTGCGCAAAAGAATTCTTTCACTGTTTACAAGGGTGAGTGAATTGTTCTGTGATATTGGAGGTTCGGGAATTGCTGCGGAAAATTTCCCTCAGCAGGAGCTGGTTATTCTGTCGCAGCTTTACAGCCATGTTGTACGCCTTCTGGAAGAAGTTGAAAATGTTTACTTGCGTCCGCAGTTTCCAGAAGCTGATGTTTCGCTTTCACTTGATGGAATGGAAGAAACTTTTGATGAGATAAGCGGAACTCTTCTTTCATCCTTGGAGAGCAACCGGTTTAAAGGTTTTGAAATTGTAAAATTTTAGGGAGATATAATTATGGATAATGATGTTGAAGTTGATTTGGCACAGTTGATTCACAGAGGAGGCGTATTCAAAAATGTTGAAGGAAATACACCTCAGGAAATTTATGCCAAGGTCAGCAAGATGATAGACTTGCCGGACGGAATGACTTCTGAAACTGTTTACAATGCTTTATGCGATCGCGAAGCTGTTTTGAGTACTGCTGTAGGAAATGGAATCGCTCTTCCTCATGCAAGAGCTCCTATTATGAGAGACGCTAGCGAACAGCGTATTTGTGTTGTATATCTTAAAAATCCTATAGACATGAAAGCCCCGGACGAGCGTGAAGTTTTTGTAATGTTCGTTCTGCTTGCCCATAATTCGCAAATACATCTTAAGGTTCTTTCTTCTCTGGCAGCTCTTTTTAGGGATTCAAAATTCAAGAAGGCTCTTGAGTTACGTTCTGACGAAGCTACGCTTTCTTCTATAATCAAGGAACTTGCATAATTTTTGAAAAAAATAAGTGGCAAAGCTAAAAATTGCTTCATAATTTTAAGCTTTGCTATTAAACACCGCCCGCAAGGCGGGCTTACATAAGGAGTATATTTTATGAACAAGAAAGGTGTTGAGGCAGTTGCACTTTCAATCCGCAGCTTGTCTATGGACGCAATTCAGAAGGCAAATTCAGGTCACCCTGGACTTCCACTTGGAGCAGCAGAAGCTGCCGCAGTATTGTATGGCGAAGTAATGAAGCACAATCCTGCAAACTCAAAATGGGCAGACAGAGACCGTTTTGTACTTTCAGCAGGTCATGGTTCTATGCTTCTTTATTCTATCCTCCACTTGGCTGGATACAAAGTAAGCCTGGACGATATTAAGAACTTCCGTCAGGTTGGTTCTAAGTGTCCTGGTCACCCGGAATATGGTGATACCGATGGTGTTGAATGTACTGGTGGTCCACTCGGACAGGGCGTTTCAATGGCTGTTGGTATGGCTATTGCTGAACAGATGCTCGCTGCAAAATTCAACACAAAGGGGCACAAGATTGTTGACCACTACACATACTCTCTCGTAGGAGAAGGCTGTCTTCAGGAAGGTGTTGCTTCTGAAGCTTGTTCTCTCGCTGGTAATCTTAAGCTCGGAAAGTTAATCGTTTTCTATGATCAGAACAAGATTTCTATCGACGGTAATACAGATATTACTTTCACTGATAATATTGCAGCTCGCTACAAGGCTTATGGCTGGCAGGTTCTTAAGGGAAGCATGTATGATGTTGAAGGCATCGTAGAGCTCGTAAAAGAAGCTAAGAAGTGCAAGGATCAGCCAACTCTTATTATGCTCAAGTCTGTAATTGGTAAGGGTGCTCCAAAGCAGGGAACTGCTGATGTTCATGGTGCTCCACTTGGTGCTGAAGGAATCATTGCTGCAAAGAAAAAGCTTGGTCTTCCTGTTGATCAGGACTTCTATGTTGTACCAGAAGCTAAGAAATATTTTGAAGACAAGAAGGCTGCATTTGCTAAGGCAGAAGCAGACTGGAATGCTGATTTTGCTGCATGGGCAAAAGAAAATCCTGAACTCAAGAAGCTTTGGGATGCATACCACAGCGACGCTGTAACAGACGAGACTGTAAAAGATGTTGCTTACAAAGTAGGCGATGCATGTGCTACACGTGATGCTTCTGGAAAGGCTTTGAACGTAATTGCTGCACGCTATGCTAACCTTGTTGGTGGTTCTGCAGATCTTATGGGACCAAACAAGACTGCATTCAAGGCAACTGATAACGGAACATTCAGCCCAGAAAACCGCGCTGGACGTACAATCGAGTACGGTATCCGTGAGTTTGCAATGTCTGCTGTTTGTGCAGGTATTTCATTGCACGGTGGCTTGAGACCATTCTGTGCTACATTCCTTGTATTCGCAGATTACCTCCGTCCATCTCTCCGCGTTGTTTCTTTGATGAAGCAGCCTGTAATCTACGTATTCACACACGACTCAATCTACGTAGGTGAAGATGGTCCAACACATCAGCCAATTGAAACTATGACTTCTCTCCGTGCTATTCCTGGTGTTCAGGCTATCCGCCCAGGTGACCCTGAAGAATCTATGGAAGCATGGAAGATTGCTTACGCTTCTAAAGATCACCCTGTTTGTATGGCATTCACACGCCAGGCACTTGCTGTTTATGCAAAGGACGACAAGTCTTGGAAGAAGAACATGGCAAGCTGTGGTGCTTACATCGTAAAAGAAGGAGCTGCTAAGCCTGATATCACAATTCTTGCAAGTGGTTCTGAAGTTAATATGGCTCTTCAGGCAGCAGAAATGGTTCCTGAGAAGAAGATCCGCGTTGTATCTGTTCCAGACTTGAAGAAGTTCGAAGGTCTTACAAAGGCTAAGCAGGACGCTATCATTGGAGATACAAAGCGCGTTGTTTGTACAGAAGCCGGCATTTCTATGGAATGGCTCCAGTTCACTTCAAAAGAGAACTGCTTCTGCATCGACACCTTCGGTACATCAGGCCCAGCTAATAAAGTAGCAGAATATTTAGGCTTCACAGCTAAAAATTTGGCTAAACTTTTGAAAAAATAAGCCAAAAATCGAAGAACCGTTAAAAAGCAAGCCGAAGGGGTTGCTTTAGGTTCATCGAAAGAATGGCTCAGAGGCAAGCTGTGCTTGCCGACTATTTTCAGTACAAAGAAGACCCGCCGACGGCGGGTCTTCTGTTTTAAGGAGAAGAGTTTTAAAATTTGAGACTGTTTTATGGCCTGCCTCCAAAGCCAGTAATACCTGAATCTGTGTAAATAGCAGATGAACTGCTTAAAGATATGTCTGAAAGACTTGTACTTCCTCCACTAATTGAAGGAAGTGAAGTGTAAAGGTTATGGAATCTGATTCCACCATCTACGGTCACTCCAGTCTTTATTGTATAACTTGTATTTGTTGTAATAAGAGGACTTGATAGAATCATAACCTGACCTGTATAAGCTGGTAGTGTATATACGAATACTGGTTCATCGTTAGAATCTACAATCGCAAAGCTTGTATTTGCTGAACCGTAATGGCTTGAAGCAAGAACAAAGCTTCCCTGGGTACAGTTTGTTGGAGAAGAGAAGTTAGAAGTTCCAAGACCAACAAGAATTCCGCCTCTTATTTTGAAAGGATTCTGGTCGCAGTCAAAAGCACATTCAGGAGTTTTTAGCCCGAGCGCTACGATAACGCCTCCATTGATTGTGATTCCACTTGAGCCATTTGAATCAATTGCGTCATTCTTTGAACTATAGGCATAGATTGCGCCGCCGTTGATTGTTATGTTTCCAGCAGCATTTATTGCGTCGTCGGTACAATTAAGGGTAATGGTTCCGGCATTGATTGTAAGATTTCCTTTTGATTCAATTCCTTCTGGTGAACAGCTTGGATCATCATCTGTTGCACCTTCGTATGGTTCGCCTGTAGTTGTAATATTAATAATTCCACCGTTAATTTCTACATAAGGATTTGGAGTGGTTGCACTTGTTCCATTAAGGAAGGTTGAATAAAGAAGAGATTCATTTGCAGTTGCTGTATAGTTTGCATTGCTGATTACTGATTCAGAAGATTTCCAGTGAGCGGTAATTCCCTTGGCAACTGTATTGATTGTAAGCTTTCCACCGTTGATGATGACAAAACCGGCTCCAGCTGTATATTCAACTGTAAGATCATCTTCATCGGCATCTTCGCCTTCAACTTTAATACCAACACTTTCGTCATCTTCAAGTGTTCCTTTTCCGGTAAGCGAAATGTTTCCGTTATCAATAATTACAGCATTAAGAGCACGGATACAGTCACGGCCTTTTACTCCGTTTACAGAAACATTAAGTGAAAGGTTTGCAATACGTACATAATCCTTTGAGTAAACTGCATGCTTATAACCCTTATTTATTATAGAAATGTTTCCTCCTGCTGAGCTGGAAGTTTCTCCTGTAAAGATTAAAGCTCCTTTTGAATAAACAGAGCCTTTTTTATCATCATACATAGTATTGCTCTGATTCAAAACGCGGGTATCTGTGAGTGTGTTTTCAGTTCCGGCAGGAGATACAATGAAAGTTCTTTGCTGTGAACTGAAACGCAAAACTGGCCCTGCACCGTTATCGCTTGTGATATTTACATTATTCAGAACAAGAGCTGCATCGGCATTTTTGTTTTTGATAAAGACAGTTCCTGTATAAGTTCCGGACAAAACATATTTAATTTTTCCAGTTCCTTTATATTGAAGGATAATTCCGTTAGAAGCTTCATCAATCTCATTTCCATCATCATCGGTTCCAGCTTCTGTATTTGTAGAGGTTATTATGGTAACTTTTTTGTCTGAGACTTTTCCAAGAGAGGTTTCTTCACTTGTGGCAGTAACTTCTGATTGCCCTGCGATATTTGCTGTTACACTTGTTCCATCAAAACTTACATAAACTGTTCCATCTGCCGTAAAATTTTCGTACAAATCTTCTGAGATAACAGCTCGTGCAGAAGCGGAAGTTGTATCAGTATAATTTGTTGTACTTCCATCATCTGTAATTGAAATATCTTCTGTAGCAGGGGATAACAAAGTATTGAAATTATCAAGCGGATATTGTGTAAAACCATTATCGCAGCCTGTAAGTATTAATAAAACAATTATGATAATTGAAAAAAGTGAAAAAAGATTTTCTAGAGTTTTTCTCATGTATTTTCTCCTTTTGTTTGTTTTGGAATTCTTCTGAAGAAAAGATAATGCATTTTTTTCTTGAAATCTTGAAACAAGACTAAGAGAAACTTAAGAAAACTCTTATCGAATTAAAGCCTTATTCTCATTTATTTTTATTTGATTTGGATTATAATTATGGTATGAAACTTTGTGCTAAAAGGTACATTTTAGTTTTCTCTCTGATATTGACTTGCTTTCTGCTTTTTGCACAGGGAGCTCCTCAGGGCGGGGGAATGGGGCCTGGTCCAGGAGCCGGAGGTCCAGAAGCTCCTGGTGCTCCCGGTTCTGGAAAGCCTGGAGAACCAGGTCAGTTTCCACATCCTTTACCTCCACCGCCTCCTAAGGATTCTGATAAAAGCATGAAATATCGGGGGAACCGTACTTATACCGATAATCTTCCTTTACGCATTAATCAGACAGAATGTTTGCGAAAAGATGGTGAGTTTGTGAGCCTTAGTATTTTGTTTAATCAGAGTATAAATCCGCGGAGTGTGAGACCTGAAACGATACTTATCAATAATAAACCACTGCCTCCTCATACACGTTTCGCATTTAATAAAAAAGGTGACACAGTAAAAATCTTCCTTCCAATGAACAGTAATACTTTTAAATTAAAGATTTCTAAGATTCGTTCATTTGATGGTTCTGAAATTGATCCGGTGGAGCTTCTTATTGAAGTTCAGAGTAACTATAGGAGTTAGAATGAAAATACTTATTGTTGAAGATGATGCAGGTATTTCTGATTTTGTAATTTCCGAACTGGAGCATGAGGGCTATACAACAAGTCTTGCTGTAAATGGCCGGGAAGCTCTTGTAAAATTTGAAAACGAAAAACCGGACCTTATTCTGCTTGATATAATGCTCCCTGAATTAAACGGGCTGGAAGTTCTTCGCAGAATTCGTGCTGTATCTACAGTTCCGGTTATTCTGGAAACAGCGCGTGGTGAAACTATCGATAAGATAAATGGCTTAAATCTTGGGGCCGATGATTATATTCCAAAGCCGTTTGAAATTGAGGAACTTCTTGCCAGAATTAATGCACTCTTCAGGCGTGTGAATTATTCTACACCACAGACTCCGGCTTCTTCTGTAAAGGATCTTACTCTAAATCTGGATAGAATGAGTTTTACAATTAAGGATGCAGAAGTTCAGCTTTCAAAAACGGAATTTCTTTTATTAAAGCTTTTGATTGAAAATCAGGGTAAGGTTTTTTCGCGCCAGCAGATTATTGATGAAATCTGGGGAAAGAATCATTTTATTGATGAGAATACTGTAGATGTGTATGTGGGCTACCTGCGTTCAAAAATTTCTGAACATACAAAAGATGAGTACATCAGAACTGTGCGTGGTGCCGGTTATATGATGGAGTAGGCTGATGAAAATGAAAAGGTCGTTTGCAGTAAAGCTTTCTCTCCGCTTTATGTTTGTGCTAACTATTGCAGTTCTTCTGCTTTCGCTTTCTTTTTTGTATTTTGTGCGCTCACTTGTAAATGCAAATCAGACCTCGGAATTGGAAAAAAATCAGGAAAGGATTTTTCAGGCCCTCGAGAACATGGATTATACGGAGCAGATTGTTGATGAGGAGGGTAGCGACGTTCTTCAACTTTTGATAAGTGACTTACCATATTACATGACCTATATTGTTTACAATCCGGAGACAGAAGAAATTTTTGCTACAAATGACCCCTTCCTTCCTTTGTTGAAAGAGACTTCTGGAAAGGCTGTTCATCATTTTGAAAAAGATTTCTTTTTTGACGGTGACCTTGATATTCTTTATTATGCCGAGTCCCATATTTTACAGCATAATACAATCGGACTTAATCAAAAGGTTGTAGTTGCTGTAGCAATGAATATGGAAAATGATTCCTTTGCTATAATATTTACAAAACTGCCTCTGGCTCTTCTTTTGATGGCTCTGCCGGTTCTTTTACTTTCATTTCTGGTGAGCCTTTTTATTACGAAAAATACGATTAAACCGGTTGTTAAAATTACAAAGACAGCTCAGCAGATGACTACTGAAAAACTTGATGGTCAGCTTCCGATTACAGGACAGGGAGATGAAATAGATGAACTCTCGCGAACCTTTAATGAACTCTTCCTTAGAATTAAAGCGGATTTTGACAGGGAGCGGCAGTTTTCAAGTGACGTTGCGCATGAGCTAAATACTCCGCTTACGGTGATTTCGGGGCAGGCTAATCTGCTTTTGCGCTGGGGAAAAGAAAATCCTGAGCAGCTGGAAAAATCACTTAATGCAATTAAAGGTGAAACAAAATCAATGCACACGATAATTGAAAATCTTTTACAGATTTCCAGAGTGGAAAGCGGCCGTGTGAAACCACAGTTATGTGAAGTTGATATACGCGAGATTTTTGAACGGGTGGTGGATGAGTTTGCATCTGTTTTTCCTGAGGTAAAATTTGAGATTAAGACAGGGGACGAAGGGCTTGCAAATACCTTACAGACAGATCCTGAAATGTTACATCAGATAATTACTGTTCTTGTTTCTAATAGTGTGAAGTTTGCGGGAGAAAAGTGCAGCGTAGTTTTGGGAACTGTATGCGGGAAAGATGGCGGACTTGTTGTTTACGAAAGTGACGATGGTCCTGGAATTTCGGAAGATGCATTGCCTCATGTATTTGAAAGATTTTTTAGAGGTGACGAAGCCCATACCCGCAGCGCGGGTGGAAGCGGGCTGGGACTTTCCATTGCAAAAACACTGTGCGACGCGCTGGCTGCAGAGATTTCTGCCGGAAACGTGGAGCCACACGGTGCAAAGTTTCAGTTATACTTTCCAGCCTGAGCGTTCCACATTTCGGCGTACTTGCCGTTGCGGGCCAAAAGCTCGGTGTGTGTGCCTTCTTCTATAATGCGGCCGCGTTCCAGCATGATGATGCGATCGGCATCGCGGGTGGTGGAAAGGCGATGGGAAATATAAAATACTGTCTTTCCTTTTGCAGCACTTTCCATGGCTTTGTTGAGTTCGTATTCGGCAATAGGGTCGAGGGCGCTGGACGGCTCATCCATAATTAGGATGTCGGCCTTTTTGTAGAAGGCACGGGAAATTGCAACCTTCTGACTTTCACCGCCGGAGAAGTCTACTCCGGATTTGTCGAACTCTGTGGTAACCTGGGTGAAAAGACCGTCCGGCAGGCGGGCCAGTTTTTGCGCGAAGCCGGCGTCTGTCAGGGCGGCGGTGATTTGTGGGGCGCGGGTATCAAGTTCAGCTTTTGGCAAATCATCCATTACAACATTTTCTGCAAGGTTTGCGCCGAACATCTGGTAATCCTGGAATACAACACCGATGCGTTTATGATAATCGTTAGGGCAGAGCTCTGTGATATTGCGTCCGTGATAGCTTATGCTTCCGCTTGTCGGGTCGTAAAGGCGCATAAGCAGTTTGATGAGAGTAGTTTTTCCGGCACCGTTGTATCCAACAATTGCAATGTGCTCGCCTGGTTTTACAGAGAGGGAGATATCGTCGAGGACTTTGCGGCCTGATTCTGAATACTTGAAAGTAACATGTTCAAGTTTGAGTTCTCCGGCTCCTTCTGGTACAGCATCGCCTTCATTATTTTTTAAGCGTGGTTCGTAATTCAGGAAGGCACGGATTTTATCAACAAACATTGAGTTCTCGTGTGCCTTAGGTCCCAGGTCTGCAAAGCGGCTCATGCTTCCGCGGAGGCTTCCTGTTCTGTTGAAAAGAATTACTGCGTCGCTGTAATTAACAGTGTGAAGAACAGCTGCTTTATAAACCAGATAAGTGATATAAAGTCCGTCAATCAAAAAGTCTCCTACACCGTAGTCTTTTAGGAACTGGAAACATACACGTTTTACTGCAACCTTTTTGTGTTCCTTTATTATATTGTCGTTAGCTTCAGCAAACTCTTCTTCAAGTTGTGCTCCTGCATTCGGGTGAAGACGAAGCTCCTTTGCAAAATCCTTGAGGTAGAAAACACGGCTTACATAATCGCGTTTTCTCATATGAGGATTTACTGCAAGGCGGTTTTCGTAGTTCACTTTATTGAGTTTTTTTGAAACTACAAATCGAAGAATAAATGAAGCAAAAACAAAAGCAATACCAATCGGGTCTGTCATGATGTAGAAAATACCCGTTGTAAAGAGAACTGTAATTGCCTGCATTGCCATATTGAGAAGTTCCAGGAATCGGTCAATTGCCGCTTCTGATTGAGAAACACTTAATACAAAATCATTGTAGTAGGCAGGATCATCGTAGCAGTATAAATCAATTTCAGAGGCCTTTTTGAACATCTCTTCCTTCAGGGCTCGGTAGAGACGAGGTTTATATTTAAACTGCCAGCCATAGATAAAAAATCCATCCGGAATAATCTGAAGAATATTCAGAAAGAGAATCAATCCGATGTAAAAAAGTGCCTTTGTGAATGGTTCATGAAATTCGGCACATTTAAGTACATACCGGATTCCAAGAACATGTTCAAGAAAAATTACTCCCTGATAGCGGAAGGCATCATAGAGATGATAAATCATATAAAGAGGACAGGTTTTGAAGCAAAGCTTCCAGAGAAAGATTTGATTTTTAAGAACAGTGCTGCGATTTTTTTTCATTTTGTTTTTCATGCCCAGATTCCCTCCTTCTGTTTTGATTTATCGGCGAGATAGTTTTCTGCCTGTTTCTGATACATATCTGCGTAAAGGCCTTTACGATCCATAAGCTCACGGTGCGTTCCTTCTTCGCGAACTTCTCCCTGTTCAAGCAGGAATACATGGTCTGCATTTTGAACGGAAGAAAGTCTGTGCGAAATAAAAAGCAGAGTGTTTTTCCTGCAGGCTTTTAAGATATTGTCAAAGAGCTGATATTCTGCAATCGGGTCGAGAGCGCTCGAAGGTTCGTCAAAAACCTTAATCGGGCAGCGGCGTGCAAAGGCACGGGAAACGACAATTTTCTGGAACTCGCCGCCCGAAAGTACGGCGCCGTTGTCGTCGAACTCGCGGGTTAATGTGGTATTTATTCCCTGAGGCAGAGACATCACCTTGTCATAAACACCAGAAAGTTTGAGAGCTTCTGTTACAATCTGTTCGCGATCTTCTGCCTTAATGTCTTCACCGAGAGTTACGTTATCTGCAACACTCATAGAAAACATTCTGTTGTCCTGGAAGGCAGTTGCAAACAAGGCTCTGTATTTCTGAAGATTATATTCTTTGATGTTACGGCCATTTAAAAGTATTTCGCCTTCTGTCGGATCATAAAATCGAAGCAGCAGCTTTATGATTGTTGATTTACCGGCTCCGTTGTGACCTACAAGTGCATAGGTTTTGCCGCCTTCAAACTTCATATTAAGATTTTTGAGTACGGGAATATCTTTGTATGCGAAGCCTACACTTCGGAATTCAATTGAATTAATTCTTGTTCCTGGATCTGCTCCATCATAATCTTCGGGAATCTTTTCTTTGTATTCAAGAAAGGTACGCAGGTAATCAACAAAAAGTCCGTTTTTAAAACTTGCAGTAACGCTGTCTGTAAAACCAATGAGAATCCAGGTTGTAGAAACCATCATACTGGTGAGAACAGCAAGCTGTGAAAGTGTCATTGTGTTGCTGACTAACGTTCGGTAGGCTCCATAAATCAAAAGGCCTTCAAAAATAAAAGTAAAGGTAAACATTACGTAGAACCAGTGAAGAAAGGCTGATTTTAATACAAACTTTTTTGTTACGTCTGCGACACCAGTAATTGCATCGGTGTACTGTCGCTTAAGAAGATTAAAGATTTTTGTAAGACGGATTTCCTTTGCATAATCCTTGAGGTACATAATTCGGTTTATATAATCTATACGGCGGTTATGTGGTGCCATCTCTTTATTTCGCTGATAATCTACCCGGCTGTTTAAAATTCGAAAATAAAAGTTGCCGATAATCGGTAAAAGAATAAAGGAAACAGAAAGGCTGTCTACCTGGAACATGAAAACAAAGGCGCAGATGCTGGCAACAAAACCGAAAAGTAAGCCGAATAACTGATCTACGGTTTCTATGAGACGGGTGTCTGCATTCTTCATGGCGAGGGTGTATTTATCATAAAAATCTGAGTTTTCAAAACATTCAAGTTCAACGTTACGGGACTTCTTAAACAGCTTCTGATACAGCTTTTTATTAACTTCAGCATCAGTTACAGGTTTTACAGAACCTAAAATATAACTGTTGTAAAAGGCCATAGAAGCAAAAACAGCAACTGTAATACCGATAAAAATCATAATAGCCTGAAAGGTTTCTCCACTCTGGAGGGCATTTATTACATAACGCATAAAAAATGCACTGTAAAATAACCAGCCAAAATAGTATAAAGCCTTGGAGCAAGCCATATGTATGACTATACGGGGGCACATTTTCCAGACGAGTTTTAGTGCAAAGAAATTGTTCTGCACTGCATTGATTCTTGATTTAAACTTTTTTTCTGCCATAGTTTTCTCCAGAAAATAATGTTTTGATTGTACAATATGTTTTAAGCCTTTTCTATAAAGCTGTTCTTGAATTGTAAAAAAAAGTACATGAAATGCAGGGCTCGGACCGTTGCAATAACCCGAATTCTGAATTATATTATTCGTATGCCAGAAAACAGAAAAATCAAAATTAAAGATGAAACCGACAAGACTCTTTATGAAGTAAAACTTGATAACCCTTCTGAAAACAAAAAAATGAATCCAGTTCTCAAGGCCTGTCTGCTTATTCTCGCAATTCCTGCCGGTTTCGCAATCGGATATCTTCTCTTTAAGTATTTTTAAAATTTGAACATAATTCAGAACATCAATAATTATTTAATTCTCTTCTGAATCAGTCCGCAAAGGAATTTATAAAGCATTCCCAAAAGAATTGTTACAGCAAAAACTGCAGCAAGATAAATCGCCAGATTGTAATTTCCTGCCTTGTATACTGGCATTGATCCATACTGAGGCTGTGGCTTATACAAAAGGAAACGGAAAGCAGTAATGGCAATCAGATTCATCATGTAGGTTTCGAGAGAAATCTTTCCAAAGAAACGGCTTACTGGATTTGAAACCTTGTATTTGAGCATGATTGTAAAAATCATAATTGTAAACATAATACTGTAAGGAATTACACAGAAGTAGGTTGCGATTTTCTTTCCGATATCAGGACCATTGCCACTGAACTCCGACCACCAGCCGAACTTCCACTGACCGAAACCAGAAAGAATATAGGTTGCCACTGTTATAGTAAGAACAAGAATCAGTTTTCCCCAGTAGAATTTTTTGAACCAGCTGCGGATTTGTTTTTCAAAATGTGCAAAAAGCATACCTGCAAAGAGGGCAGGACAGGAGTTAATCCACCATTCTCCGGAAATCCAGAAAACCTTCTGATGTGTCCACCATTTCTGATGTAAAGGAGAAGTGTTATCGAGCCACCAGTTTTTCGGACCTGCCCACCAGGTGAAATGTCCGTTTATACAGAAAATCATTCCAAGCAGAACAATGACACCTGCCATTGCGATATAAGAGACTTTTTGATTTTTGATATTTTTGAAAATCAAATAAAATGCTGTATAGAGAATTCCTGCAATAATAGGATACCAGGCATATTCGTTCATCATTGTAAAACCAAGAATATTTGTAATCCATTGTGCGGCGGGGAGTCTTTCTCCACTTGCAAAGCGGGCAAGTCCATAGATAAGAATACTGACATAATATGGAACGATGAGAGTTTTGAGAACTCGTTTTTTCATAAAACCTTTAAGATAATCAGCTTTTGACTCGAATCTTTTTATAAGACCATAACCTGAACAGAAAAAGAAAATTGCAACAAGCAGGTATCCGGCGTTTACAAAAATTGAAAGCTCACCAGGTTTTCCGTGTCCGCCACCAGCCCATTGAAAGGCACCTTCCTGCGAAATGTGGTGAAGAATTACTCCAAGGGCTGCAAAGCCACGAAGAGACATCATAGAGTCCAGAGAAGAAGAATCTTCATGAAACTGATTATTTTTGAAACCGGCGAATTTTCCACCCCAGATGAGAAGTACCAGAAGCAGCACGTAAACAGTGTAAGTTAAATACATTTTATTCCTCACTTTTTTAAGATACTTAAATTATAAGGCATAAAATGCTGCAGTGAAAGTTTTATTTTATTTTCCGGTACTGATTTTTTTAATCCACTTTTCGCTTTTGAGACGGAGCAGGCACCAGAAGGTTTTTACTATGTCGTCAGATTTGAGGGCTATGTAAATCCAGAAGGCTGACCAGTGGAATACAAAGCCTGCGAGAATGCCGAAAGGAATTGCGAGCACCCAAAGGAAGATGTTGTCTGCAACCATGAGCATTTTTGTGTCGCCGCCGCCACGGAGAACGCCCTTTGTCATGATGGAGTTTGTAGCGCGGAAAATTATGATGATACTGATGGCGGCCATAAGCTGTTCCGCAATTTTGACAGTCTCTTCGCTTACCTTATAAGTTGAGATGATAGGGTGACTGACTGCCATAATGAAGGCGGCCGACACAGCTCCAAGAGCCAGACCGAGTCCAAAGAACATCCAGCCCTGATCCATAGTTTTGTGGCGGTCACCTAGTCCCAGTGTCTGGCCGGTAACAATTGCGCCTGCCTGTGAAACGCCTTGAATTACAACAGTGCTCAGCTGCTGAGTTACACTTGTAATTGCGTTAGCCGCAACAAAGGCAGCCCCAAGATGTCCGATTACCATTGCAACCGAATTGTTTCCTATAGCAAGAATTGCATCGCTTACTAAAACCGGAATACTGATTCTTATGTATTCTCCAAGCAGAGAACCGGTTTTCATAAAGAGGTCACGAATACGGAAGCGAATATTTTTATCCTTAAAGAAAAGATAACCCAGAATCATTGCGGC
>CAKUWD010000022.1 GCA_934699065.1 uncultured Treponema sp. | reverse complement strand
GTATCGAAACCACCCTACTTTATGCCCTTTTAAATAACCCCTTCAGAGATTTTATTACACCACTTATACCATTTATTATTACGCCAATACAGATAATCGGACCAAATGGAATTATGAACCATGAAAATCTGAAGAAAGTAAAGCCTACAAAAGTCTGTAGAACTTTCAAAAACAGCATTGAAAGATGATCCCGCTTTGTTTCAGGCTCATTTGAACGGTTTGAATAATCGTATTGATTATAATAACTGTTTGTATTCTGAGTCTGCTGATTTCTTGCACGGAACTGAGAACCATTAAACCATTCCCAGAAGTTATCATCACCAAATGGATTTGAGTATGTATACTGATACTGTCGCTGATACTGCTGGTTAGCAGACTGTGAACTTGAATAACTGTCTGTAGAATAGCCCATATCATACTGTCTGCGCTTAGCCTCATCACCAAGCACATCGTATGCGGCACTTATCTGCTTAAATTTCTCTTCAGCTTCTGCATTTCCAGGATTTCTATCCGGATGATACTTAAAAGCAAGAGTTCTGTAAGCCTTTTTAATTTCATCAGCAGTGGCGTTTTTTGCAACACCCAGTATCTCGTAGTAGTTACTCATATATTATAAAATAATGAATTTACCGCAGGGTTACAAGAAAAAAAGATTATCAATCCGAACCTAGGGAGCGACGGCTGCAAGCAGCTATGCCGCTAAGGGGCAGGAATCTCCTGTACAAAGATCCTGAAACAAGTTCAGGATAACCTTATATTCTGTATGTTTCCGGAGCACCAAGATAAGACTTAGGCATTGGCTTGTTAGCTTCGTGAATTACAATCTTCTCAAGTACAATATTTGGTGTTACGGGACTTACTTTTACAGAATTGAGACCTGCATGGCAATCGGCATAAACAGTCGCAATTCGGATATTATCAGGAATATCTTTTCCCCAAGGGAACTGGTTATCACCTACTGCAAACTTTTCAGGGTCTACTGCATCCTTAAGAATTTTTTCACCGTTTACATCTGCAACAAACTGAAGCTTGTTATCTTTATAAGCCGGATTTGACGGATTAATATAGAAATCAAAAGCCATAACCCCGCCAGTCTTTTCAACAAAATCTTTATCCAGGGCAAATGCATACTCTACAAAAGGAGCATCCTTAGCATCTGGAGCAAAGCTTGCTGTTGTATCAGAAGCCTTTACTGCACCCAGAGTCTTTCCATAGCCTTCAAGTAAATCAAAACCTGAAGAACGTACAAAATGAGGAGCTTCTATACTTACATAATTTGTTGTCTGAATAAAAATATTCTTCTTACTGTCACCCCGAACTTGTTTCGGGGTCTCATTACCAGATGCTGAAACAAGTTCAGCATGACAAGGCACGTTAGCATCCACATGAACTTTCACAAGGATTTTAGCTCCGTGGCCATCATTGCCTTCGATTTTTAGCAAGGCAGTTTTATCACTTGCAGCAGCAAGTTTTTCACGGTCAATCTTTATGCGGATTGTATCAAGACCTGATTTTCCGTCAGAAGTCAACTTTTCAGCATCTTTTTCTACTGCAAAAGATAGCCAGTCACACTCTACGCTGGTTGTTAAATCACAGCCAGCTTCACTGCTTACAGCAAGTTTTACCCAGGCTTCTTCAACATCAGGATTCTTAAAAGCATCAAGATAAAGATCTCTTACAGTCCAGTCCTGACCAGTGCTTGTAAATTCATTATCGTCTACCCAAACAAGAATGCGATTCTTTCTGGTAGGCTCAACATATTCATAAACAGGATAAGAGTTAGCAGCCTCACACCAATTATTAAAGCCAAAGTGCTCAGACCAGGCCATTCCAAAGAAGCGGCCGTTTCCAACCTTATCACATTCATCAACTATTTCTTTATCAAACTTTACACATTCGCGAACCTTGTCTGCGTAAATATTTGCAACAAGAGCATTGTGCTGTGCAAACCAGTGGTTCTTTCCGCTGTAAAGCTGCATAAGTTCAACGTTCATTGTTCCTACAACCGGCAGATATACCTGGCTGAAGAAACCGGCATCCTGCTCTGCTGGAACTGATTTACGAAGTTCCTTTGTACGCTCAACAAGAGCCTTTGCACGACTGATAATATAATCAGCTTCACCAAAGTTTACCGGATGGAAAGTGTCTGGCTTAAGGGCTTCTGTACGACACATGCTTGTGATTTTATTTGATTCATAAACGATATCAGAAACTTCTTTCTGCTGTTCAGCAGTAAAGTAAGGGAACTGAGCTGTAAACCATGCGTCAGAATAAGCTTTAGTATCAGAATTATATTTTTCGTAATCGTAAGCAAGATTAAGGAAGTAAGAAAGAGGGAATTCATTTGTAAGAATATCACCAACATTAACAATCCAAAGATCGCGGATTCCAAACTCATAGGCAGCAGACATCTGCTCACGGGCCTTTGGAAGATAGTTTGTATTTAGCCACTCGTAGCTGTAAGGCCATCCGTGGTAATCAAAATGGTAATACATACCATAGCCGCCCTTGTGTTTTCTCATAGCTTCAGTTGGAACGGTACGGAGGTTTCCGTGGTTATCATCGCAGAGCATAAGAGTTACGCCTTCAAGTTCAGGGTCTCCCATCAAGCCTTTAGTATGCTTGTCACCGTAGAAGTATGGTTCAACCTCTTTGTAGAGGGCAAGCATACGAGGAACCTTATCCAGATCCTGATTTACATTTTCGCGGATAAGGCGGTTCTGAGTTTTAAGAACATCACGCAAAAGGTTTATGTTGTCGGCCAGAGTTGCGTTCTGCATGATGGCTGTATCAGCCTCTCCACGCATACCAACTGTAATTACATTTTCAAACTTACCGTTACGCTTGAGTCCGTCTTCCCAGAACTTTGTAATTCCCTCACGGTTTTTCCAGAAGTTCCAGGCATCACCGTAAATTGAACCAGGACCGCGAACATAGCGGTATTCCTCGCCGTTACGGCAGCATGGCTCGTGATGACTAGCCCCCATAATAACACCCATTTCATCAGCAAGTTCTGCATTTGCAAGGCCAGGACCATCCAGACTGAACTGAGAAGACCACATTGCAGGCCAGAGGTAGTTTCCCTTGAGGCGGAGTAAAAGTTCAAAAACATGCTCATACATCTTTGCGTTAAAGCCGCCAAAGTTATGGGTAGTAAAGTTGCCGTAAGCAGGCCATTCATCGTTGATAAAGAAACCGCGAAAACGTACAGAAGGCTCTTTTGTTACAGTCACACCTTCTTCAAGTTCTACATTGTCGTGGTGAGCAGGCAAAACCCCGCACCAGTCAACAAGTGGAGAAACGCCCATAAGTTCAGAAAGATGGAAAAGACCGTAAATTGTACCGCGCTTGTCGCTTCCGATTATGATGATTTTATCTGAGCGGACACTAAATACGTAACATTCGCGCTTACCGGTGATTTTTGAGACCTCGGCTGTCAAACCTGCATCTGCTGCAAGTTTGTCTACAAAAGGAGTTTTGTTAAGCGTAGCAAAGAAAACATTACCTACATCTGCGGTGGTTTCGACAGGCTCAACCACCGTATTTGGTTTCTTCCCTGTCACTCTTTCAACATCAAGACATACTTTATCAGCAATTTTCTTTACGCCGGAAAACTCATTTTCATCACAAACAAACGCATTTTTTCCATCAATTTTGAACATATTTACCTCGATTAAAAAAGGTGGTTTCGACAAGTCCTTCGACAAGCTCAGGAACCACTCAACCACCTTCTCGTAAATTAATTATACCATATAGTTACACACTAGTATACTACATAATGGCCGCTTAACGCTAAAATTGCAAAGAAATATAAACAGTTATCGTAGTAGCGGCGGCGGCCAGTTCTCATAGGCGTATCCCAGAAACGGCGTACGGCACGCTCAGCAGCAGCGCGAGCCTCTCTGTCATCCAGCTTTACCGCCGCCGCAGCCTCGGCAACAGTAGCTATGAGCCCGATCGGGTGGCGCGCATTCTTCTTTAATTCAGGACCGTCAATCAGATAATCCTTAAGATCATCAGCTTCTTTACCATCAAAAAAGTTTATAATATTCGAGGCAATTTTTGAAAGTCCTGCATTTCCGCCAAACCACAAAGCATCAAGCCCAATGTTAGCAGCCACACGGTAAGAATCACTGAAGAAAGTTCCATGATATTTTGGAGGAAGCGGAGTACCATCGTCATTTGCATATTCAGAAGCAAGACCTGTTTCCGGATGACAAGCCTTTACCAGATATTTACGACTAGCCTTAGCGGCAGCCTTCCAGTATTCTTTATCAGCCGAGTCAGCATATTCAGCAAAAAGCTCATAAAAATGAGGCAGATGATATGAAGGATCTGTAAAAGGACAGTTTGGCACAAAACGGATATGGTGATTTTCCTCAAACCACATTTTGTTTTCACTGTGAATAGCAGTACGTAAAATTTCGCGTCCCTGTTCTGTGTAATTAAAAATTCCCTCTCCATTTCCCCAGCGACGTGCAGCAAAGAAAAGTGCCATGGCAAAATATTCTTCTCCATCTGGAGCAGGTCCATCTGCATTCTTAGTTCCATCAGTTTTATTAGACCAGCAGAAATAGCCCGCATTAGCCCCTTTTTCCATGTACATATTTTTCTTAGACCATTTCCAGATGCGGTCAAAAATATCCTTACGGTTCATCTGGAGAGCCATCATCATGCCATAAGACATACCTTCAGTACGGGCATCATCATTACCAGTATCTTCCATGTAGCCGGTATTATCTTCAGCTTCAAAATAAAAATGATTAGGATTTTTCTGATCAAAAATGTTATTCCAACACTCAATTACACGGTTTTCAATATCAAATTTCGAATAACCAAACTCTTCCAGTATGCTTTTCATAGTATAAGAATAGCACTGTATTGAATTTTTAACGATAAAGGATTTTTCTTAATATGGCAAAAGCAGCGCAAGCCCAGTGAACAGAAAATTAACGTTGATTTGAAAAATCAGAAAAGCGGAGCAGAGGCAGAAGCGAAAGTGCCTCTTGACGTATTTGCAGACTTGCATAAAAAAAATCCTGTGATTTTCGGAACGAAAATCACAGGATTTTTACACAAAAACGGAAAGCGAGCACTTTCGATTATGCCGCTGCGGGAGCTTTTCTGATTTTTCAGAGATTAGCTATTTAGATTTTTTCTGTTCACTAGGCTTGCTCTTAGCTCCGGCAACAGCTGCTGCCATCTTTTCCTGTGCCTTAGCCATATCATTTACCATAAGAATTGGCTGACCAGTAGCATCAAGAGTATCACGCCAGAGTGAACCTTCAGGATCAACAGCGTTACGGTGAGCTGTTACAGCCTTGATTGGAAGGTGAACAAACTTATCGTGAACAAGACCAATTACACACTTTGTCTTTCCAGCCATAGCAGCGTGAACAGCATTGTTACCAAGACGCTCACAGTAAATTGAGTCACTTGCTGTAGTAACAGAAGCACGAACCTGATATGAAGGGTCAATATATTTAAGGTTGATTTCGATATTCTTAGCCTTGAAGTATTTTTCAATTTCGCTCTTCAAGAATACACCAATGTCAGAAAGCTTCTTGTTTCCAGAAGCATCTGTAGCACCAGTAGCCTGAAGAAGATCCTGACCGGCACCTTCAGAAACTACGATTACAGCGTGACCACGCTTTGCAAGACGGCGCTCAAGGCAGGCAAGGAAGCCGTTCTCACCTTCCATTTCGAAAGGAACTTCAGGAATAAGACAGAAGTTTGTTTCATGGCTTGAAAGAGCAGCAGCTGCAGCAATAAAGCCAGCTTCGCGTCCCATAAGCTTTACAAGACCAATACCATTAATCTGGCTGGCAGCTTCCATATGAACGGCTGCTACAGTTTCTTTTGCGCGCTGTACAGCTGTTTCAAAACCGAATGAACGGTCAATAAACATAAGGTCATTATCAACAGTCTTAGGAACTCCGACAACAGCACACTTAAGGCCGCGCTTTTCAACTTCGCAGGCAATGTCATAAGAACCGCGCTGAGTACCGTCACCACCAAGAATAAAGAGCATGTTGATTCCGTCACGCTCAAGGCAGTCTACGATTTCTTCAACACGTTGACCGCCACCACGGCTTGTTCCGAGGTATGTTCCGCCGATTTTGTGGATTTCATCAATAAGATAGCGGTCAAGTTCAAGTGGTTCATATCCGCTTTCAGCAAAGAATCCGCGGAAACCATACTGATATCCCTTAATTGTCTTTACGCCATAACGTGTGTTCAAGCAGCGAACGATAGCACGAATTACATCATTCAAACCAGGGCACAAACCACCACAAGTACAGATTCCAGCCTTTGCGTGAGTAGGATCAAAATAAATCTTTTCACGAGGACCAGCCTTCTCCATAAGATTTGATGAATCAAGCACAACAGGCTTTGTTTTATCAAAAACATTTACTTCAGAAAGTACATAAGAATCATCACTTACATAATTCGCAGTATAATCACCATGAACAGTAGAAAGCTTAATTGGAGACTGAATTGTACAAGGTCCCAGATTGTCTATTGTAAAATCGAACTTTTCCTCAGACATAACACACCTCAAAAAATAGATATAATAGAATATAATGAAAACGTTTTTTTTTCAATATCATTATATAGGGGAAAGCCTTCCCCTCGCTCGCACTTCGTTGCGAGCTACCCCTTCCAGCGGGGGGAAGCCCCCGCAACGCCCCCTACTTAATCACAAGCTCAGCAAGTGCAACAAAGCCTGGAATTGAAAGCATACAGAACATACTTGTAAACGAAACTATCAGACTGGCATAGGTTTCGTCACGGTTGAACAATACTGCAAAGCCTGGAATTGTAGTTGCAGCCGGACACATAGAACAAATAAGCACAACAAAAACCAAAAGACGGCAATCAGGTATATTTGGAAAAAATTTATATACAAGAAAAAGCACCGCAATATTCATAAGCGCACACACAACATGACGAAGCAAAGTTACTTTCGCTATCTTCAAAGCATAAAGCTTTCCATCAGCCGGCTTAAAATTTGCAAGAAGAATTCCTATCAGAAGCATGCTCACGGCTGTATTGGTATCACCAATCATTGTTACAGGACGGGCAATAAATTCCGGCAAAGTCCAGGGACTGCAGAAAATTGCAATACCAAGCACAACGGCAATAATATTTGGATTTGTAATAATCTTTTTAAGATTGATTGAGCCGCTCATAATATAATAACCGTAAGTCCAGATTGTGATATTAAACACAACAAGATAGCCCATCAAATAAAAAACGCCCTCATCACCAAAAACTCCGCGAATCAGTGGAATTCCAATAAAACCGCAGTTGGTAAAACAAACTGCAAGACGGTCTACCTGCTCCTTACTGGAAATCAAGCCCAATAGAATCATGAGTCCATGAATCACCAGAGCAATCAGAAAAACAAAGCCCAGCTGTTCAAGTTTATCTACATCAAATTCCAGATTAAAAGATTTTACAACCATAAAAGGATTGATAAAATACAAAAGAAGCTTACTCAAAAACTTTTGCTGAGAATCTTCAACCTTAAAAATTTTTGCGAAAATATAGCCGCCCAGGGCAATAAGACACATTGTAAATAATTGATTACGAACCAAAAGAGACATACGCAGATTATATTAAAATACAACCGTCTTGAAAATATCCTTTTTTTCATATATAGTTAGAGCACTTGCCGGGATGGCGGAACTGGTAGACGCCCAGGACTTAAAATCCTGTGCCGAGCAATCGGCGTGCCGGTTCGACCCCGGTTCCCGGCAGGAAAGCCTCTCTGGAAACAGGGAGGCTTTTTTTTTTTACGGTGGTTGAGCCTGTCGAAACCACCGCAGGCTCAGGAGTTCTTATGACACCACACGTTTATCCGCGCCAGTGCGCATTCAAATCAGTTGAAGACATAAAAGGAAAAAAGGTCACAATAATGGGCTTAGGCCTTAATGGCGGCGGAGAAGCTGCTGTTCGTTTCTTTTTAAATAAAGGTGCTTTCGTTACCGTAACTGATATGAAAACCCAAGAGCAGCTCAAGGCTACCGTGGACAAACTGAACTCCGACAAAAGCCTGGATCACAGCCATCTTACCTACCGCCTTGGTGAACATAAAATCGAAGATTTTGAAAATGCCGACTGCGTAATTAAAAATCCTGGCGTAAAATTCGAAGGCAACAAATATCTTGCAGCAGCCCGCGCCATAGAAACAGACCTCAGTATTTTCCTTCGATTCACAGACTGCCCGATTATCGCCGTAACAGGCAGCAAAGGAAAATCTTCTACAGTAAGTGCTATTTATTATGGTCTTTCACAGGCCGGTTACAAAACCTTTCTCGGCGGTAATATTACCGTAAGTCCCCTTACCTTTTTTGATGAAGTAAATAGTGATACTCCTGTTGTAATTGAATTTTCTTCCTGGCAGCTTGCAGACCTCCGGGGCCGCGGAGTTCTTCGCCCGCACATAGCAGTAATCACAAAAATTGTACCTGATCATCAGAACTGGTATGGCAATATGGAAGATTATGTTGCTGACAAACGCCTTATTTATGCAGACCAGACAAAAGGTGATTATTCAATTTTTGATTCAGGAGAAGACGAAGCAGGAACAGGACCTGATTCAAAACTTCATCCAGATACAAAGACCTGGGGTGACCTTTTTGCAAGTGAATCAAAAGCTACTGTTTTAAGATATGGCGTAAAACCAAGCTGGAGCATTGATCTTGGAAAACTCTTAGTTCCAGGTGTTCACATGAAAACAAACGCTCAGAATGCCGCACTTGTAATGCACCTGATGGGAGTTCCTGATGCACGTATAAAAGAAATACTCCAGAAATGGCCGGGAATCGATCACCGTCTTCAGTATTTTCACAGTTGGAAAAATGACGCAGGCACAACAATTAAATTTTATAATGATTCCTGTGCAACAGTACCTGAAGCAGCTGCTGCTGCAAGCCAGGCCTTCGAAAAACCTGTTATTCTCATGACAGGTGGAACAGACAAAGGTCTTGAACTTACACCGCTTATCAGAGTTCTTACCTCACCAGATATCGCTAAGGGAGAAAAGCCTGTAAAAGATTTATACCTTCTTGCTGGAAGCGCTACAGACAAACTTCTGCCAGAACTGGATAAAGCAGGAGTAAAGTATCATGGACCTTTTGATGGATTAGAGCCTCTTTTGAAAGAAGCAAAATGTGGTTTCGACAGGCTCAACCACCGGGATGAAAATGAAAACGCCGGGGAAGAAATATTTGTTTTCTCACCCGGCGCTACATCATTTGGAATGTTTGCCAATGAATTTGACCGCGGCAACAAGTACATGGCTGCAGTCAAAGAAATATTCTAACACACCGATCATACTGTTCTTGTTTCAGCATCTATTAAATAGATTCCGAAACAAGTTCGGAATGGCGGATTATACCTTAAACAAGTCTACCTGTGCACCAATCTTATCAATAGAACTTCTTACCTGATGTGCAATCTCGCTGAGAGTAGAACCTGTCTCATTAATCTTACGTGCACCAACAGACATTTCTTCCATACTGGTGTTCATCATATCTGTAGATTCCTTAAGGATTGTCATATCCTTAACAATCTGTCTGTTGCGTCCAGACATTTCCTGTGAAGAATTACGAACTTCGCTTGTAGAAGAATTCAAGTGGCGCAAAGCATCCATAATCTGTTTTGAACCTTCATTCTGTTCTTCCATTGCTGCATGAATCTGAATTACAAGTTCATCAGTTTCCTTAATGCGGGTAGAAACTTCATTCAAAGCAGTACTTGCCTCATTAGAAGAACTTACAACATCTGTAATAGAAGTCATAATCTTACCAAGCTGTTCACCAATCTTCTTAGACTGTTCAGAAGAAGTTTCTGAAAGCTTACGAATTTCATCAGCAACTACCGCAAATCCCTTACCAGCTTCACCGGCATGAGCAGCTTCGATTGCCGCATTCATAGCAAGAAGATTTGTCTGTTCAGCAATTGCAGAAATTGCAGTATTTGCTTCCTGAAGCATTTCAGACTGGCCTTCAATCTGGCGTACCTTTTCGTTTACATCTTCCTGCTTAGAGAATCCAATTTCAGCATTATCTTCGAGAGCCTTGAAAGAATCAGACATCTTTTCAACAGACTTATTAACAGAATTGATGTTTCCAATCATCTCTTCAACAGCAGCAGAAGCCTGAGTTACACTAGAAGACTGATCTTCAATAAGAGCATCAAGGTCTACAATAGCATTTGAAATATGCTGAACAGAATCGCTTGTTTCACGAACACTCTTATCCTGATTTGTAATCTGTGTATGAATACTGTCGATATTAGCAATAATTTCTGTAATAGAACTTGAAGTATCTTCTGTACCTGCATCAAGGTTTTCACCACTAGTACCAAGCTCAGCCTTAGAATCCTTAAGGTTCTTTACAATATCATGAAGCTTGTCCATAAATTCATCAAAATTGATAATCAATGCACCAATTTCATCACGAACAAACAGAGAACAACGCTTTGTTAAATCTGCATCTCCACTTGCAAGGTCTGCAAGGAAGACTGTAACGTTGTTGATTCGCATCATAATCCATCGTACAAATAAATATCCGGCTAAAGCAAGAACAAGAACAACAATGGCTGCAACCGGAATAACAAAAGTCAAGGTTCTGTTTCGTACATGTTCAATCATCTGAATTGATTTGGCAATGAAAACCATACCAGAAACTGAACCGTCTGAACAAACAAGCGGAGTATATGTAGTATAATAATCTATGCCGGCAATTGTATTTCCACCAACATACTGCTGTCCACCATAAAGAACTTCCTGTACAATTGCATCGTTACTAAGCTCGGTACCTATCATATTTGCACCAAGAGTTGTTGCAGCACGAATTTTTCCATTAAAAATTGTACACTCTACCGAATGATGGTCATGAACAATCGAAACATAACCGTCTTTATCCATAGATGTCAAATCATATGCAACAACAAGAGAACCAAGAACCTTTCCATCTTTCTTTACCGGAGAAACAGAAACAATTCCATATCCTACATTTCCATATCCGCCAAAAGCATAGGCTTTCTTTCCCCCAATAGCCGATCTTACAGCCGAAAGTGTACTTGAATAACCAGGTTTAACTTCGTATCCGGCAACAACCTTACCTGATGCATCTGTAATTGCCAGCAAATCTACACCACACAAACCAGCCTTTTCTTTAAGATAAACGTTTGCATCATCAGTATAAGAACCATCAAGATAACCTTTAATATGGTCGGTTGAAGCGAGCATATCGCCATAACCACCTAAAGTATCAAGCCAATCCTGAAGAATCCATTCTACACCAGCTGTTGTATGCTCAAGTTCGACTTTTGTCTGATCCATAAGACCTTTGTCAAAAACAGTAAGAGAAACAGTAGATGCTATTACGACACCTAAAACAGTAGCTCCTACAATCATAGCAATAAGCTTTGTCTTTAATTTAATGTTCTTTTTTGGATTCGGGTCAAATCTATCCAATTCTTTTGCCATAAAATCTCCTCTCTAGTATAAATATTCGGCAAACCTTTTAATAATCATATTCTTTTATTATCTACCATTTAGGTATAAAAAGCAAATTTTATTAATACTTAAAACAATTAATTTATTGTTTAAAATTTAATGCTGAAACAACTGCTGCAATACCAGCTCGTCCAACGTTTGAACTCTTTCCAACCCCCCAGGCCTGTTCTCCGTTTTCTTTGGTAATCTGAACATAAGCAATAGCCTGTGTATCAGAACCAGAACCTACAGAATGTTCATGAAAGCTTGTAATATTGAAAACCGGGGCCGGAGTCTGCTTCATTGCGCTTACAAAAGCATCCAGAGGTCCGTTACCATTAGCGGCAATCGCATAACGTTTTCCTTCCCACTCTATAGTTGCCATACCTGCAACCTGCTCCGGTAAATCTGTTCCCCGCTCACCTTCAATATGTCTTTCTGTAATTTCGAGTACATTAAGCGGTGATTTTGTATATAACCAGGTTTCTGCAAAAAGATCATAAACCTCGGCAGGGCTTAGCTCGCGCTGAAGTTCATCTGCCTGAGCTTTTACAAGAGCCCCTATTACTGGATGCATTGCTTTAGGTGCAACAATTCCATACATTGCTTCGAGAATATATACTGCTCCACCCTTTCCACTCTGACTGTTGATTCTGATAAGTCCATCGTATCCGCGGCCAATATCATGCGGATCTATCGGAAGATATGGGTCGTCCCAGAGAAGCGGAGCTTTTCCGGCCAGGCGGGCATTCATAGCCTTGCGCATTGCGTCCTGGTGTGAGCCGCTGAAGGCTGTAAAAACAAGTTCTCCCGCATAAGGCGAACGCGGATGAATAGGCATAGAAGTCAGTTTGCTGAATTCTTCTGAAATACTTTCCAGATCAGAAAAATCCAGTTCAGGATCTATCCCCTGCGTATACATATTCAAAGCAACTGTAATTATATCAAGATTTCCGGTACGTTCACCGTTCCCAAAAAGGCAGCCTTCTACTCTTTCTGCCCCGGCAAGGAGTCCAAGCTCACAATCAGCTACACTTTCTCCGCGATCATTATGATTATGAAGGGAGATTATGCAGTTTTCTCGTCCTTCAAAATTACGGCAAAAGTATTCTATCTGATCTGCAAACTGATTTGGCATGTTACATTCAACTGTAGCCGGAAGATTCAAAATCATTTTATTATCCGGGCTTGCTCCCCAGGTTTTCACAACCTCACCACAAATCTGCAGTGCAAAATCTGTTTCTGTCTGAGTAAAATTTTCCGGCGAATATTCAAAACGGAAATTTGCAGGTTTTCTGCCGGCTTCCATATCGCTCTTTGAAACTGCGTTAATATATTTTTTTACACACTTTACCCCGCCAACGGCAAGCTTTATCAATTCTTCTTTTGATTTACCAAAATTATACTTTCTCTGGGCTGGTGAGGTTGCATTATAAATATGAAAGATTACGTTTTTCGCACCTTCAATTGCTTCAAAGGTTCTCGCAACAAGATGCTCACGGGCCTGGCACAAAACCTGAATCCAAACATCATCGGGAATAAGCTTTTCTTCAATAAGGCGGCGGACAAAATCGAACTCAGTATCAGAAGAAGCAGGAAAACCTACTTCAATTTCCTTAAATCCGATTTTCACAAGCATTTTGAAAAACTCAATTTTCTGTTCAATCCCCATAGGATTTACAAGAGCCTGATTTCCGTCCCGCAAATCTACAGAGCACCATACAGGAGCTTTTGTTATCGTATTTGATGGCCATTTTCTGTCTTTTAAAGGAATCGGCGTAAATGCCTTATATTTTCCATTCGGATTCATATATTCAATTTACCGCATAAACAATATTGAATTCAACTGCTATTATATAGTAAAATTATGCATCAATTACGGAGGATTACTATGAAGAAAGTATTTAAAGCTTCATTGGCACTGCTCGCAGCTGCCCTTATTTTCAGCGGATGCTCAAAATCAAATGCAAACGCAAAGAAAGATTACATTCTTGCAACAGGTGGAACAAGTGGAACTTACTATCCGTTTGGTGGCGCAATTGCTAACATCTGGAACACAAAAATTGCCAATATGAACGTAACAGCTCAGGCTACAGGTGCTTCTGCGGAAAACCTCAGACTCATCAATAAAGGAGAGGCTGAATTCGGTACTGTTCAGAACGACGTTATGGATTATGCATATAATGGAACAGATATGTTCGCTGGTGAAAAACTTTCGAACATTATGACAATCGGAACTATGTATCCGGAAGTTGTACAGATTGCAGTTTCTGAAAAGAGCGGAATTAAATCTGTAGCTGATTTCCGTGGAAAGCGTATTTCTGTTGGTGATGCTGGTTCTGGAGTTGAATTCAATGCTAAACAGATTCTCGAAGGCTATGGTCTTACATTTGATGACATCAAAAAGAGTAACCTTTCTTTCAAGGAATCTGCTGAAGGTATTCAGAACGGAACTTTGGACGGTTGTTTCATTACAGCCGGAGTTCCAAACTCAGCTTTGCAGGAACTCGCATTTACTGCCGGTCTTGTTTTGATTCCTATCGAAAAAGATGCTGCTGATATAATCTGCGGCAAATATGGATTCTACACATATACAACAATCCCTGGCGGAACATACAAGGGAACTGACACTGATACTCCAGCTCTCGCAATTAAGGCTACTCTCGCAGTTAGTTCAAAACTCGACGAAGATACAGTTTATGAAATGACAAAGGTTCTCTTTGAAAACCTCGATGAACTTGCACGCGGTCACGCAAAAGGAAAGGAAGTTACTGCTGAATCTGCAATTACAGGTGTTTCAGTACCATTCCACCCTGGTGCAAAGAAATACTTCAAAGAAATCGGTTTGAGCGTAAACTAGCCTAAAATCAAAAAAAAAAGGCACAGAGGCAGGCTACGCCTGCCGACTTTTTATAATGAAAAAGGTTATTTTTATAATAATTCTAATTCTTATTGCAGGTGGATTTTTCTTTCTTCCTGCAATAAAAGTTCTTTCGATAAGCAGCAGAAAAAATCCAGAACAAAAGTTTTATTCTACTGCTTTCTATAAAGAAGGTTTCATTATTTCTTATACACATTCTGTAAACAAAGGCAGAGTGCACGACTTTTACAGGCCAGCCAAAGACGGCAGTCTGGAACTGTATAAAACACAGTTTGTATCTTACGGAGCGGGAATTCCAGAAGCGGAAGAAACTCCTGGAGCATTTTTTACGGTAACTCCCGACGGATATTTTATAGAAAACTTACACAGGTTTGTTCCCCGCCTTACAATGGCAGTGGGCATAATTGCAAACCACACACTTGCAGCCGGTAGAGATTTTAACGGGCAGAAAGAATATCTGCTAACAGCTTACTTTGAGCCACAAACCAGTATCATTTTGGAAATAAAGAAAGTTTCTCTTTCTGAATATATTAAAAACTCAATATAAAAGGAGGTCCTGATGGACAAAAAAAAGTCTGACAAAACAGAAAAACAAACAAACACCACTATAGACAACATTCTTCCAACTTCAAACGAAGAAGAAATGAAAAAACTGATGAAAGACTTAGACCGCGAACAGGCTTACCGTGAGCATAAATGCTGGCGTCAGTATATTACAGTAATAATTTCAGTAATTTTTGTTGTTTTTCAATTATATGCTACATTATCTGGTTCCGTAACAGCCCAGATTCTCAGAGCCTCTCATCTTGCCTTTGTACAGCTTCTGGCATTTCTGCTTTTCCCTGCTACAAAAAAAATGCCAAGAAACACACTACCTTTCTATGATGTTCTTCTAGGTATAGTTGGAGCCGGCTGCTGGATGTATATCGTTATAAATTTCCAGACTCTTGTTCGCCGCTCAGGCAACAACACCACCCTCGATGTTATAATCGGAATAATCGGTATTCTGATTCTTTTTGAAAGCTGCCGTCGTATTGTTGGCCTTCCGATTATGACTATTGCAGCAGTATTTGTAATTTACGCCTTCTTTGGCAAATATCTGCCGGGCTTTTTACATCACAGAGGCTATTCATTACAGCGTGTAGTATGTCACCTTTTTTACAACACAGAAGGTATAATGGGAACTCCAATTGGTGCCTGCTCAACCTTCATTTTCCTCTTTATTCTTTTTGGTGCCCTGCTCGAAAAAACCGGAATCGGACAGTTCTTTATTGATGTATGTAATGCAATTGCCGGAGGAGCCAGCGGAGGTCCTGCAAAAGTAGCAGTTCTTTCCTCTGCCCTGCTTGGAACAGTTTCAGGTTCTTCAGTTTCAAATACTGTAGGTTCTGGATCTTTCACAATTCCAATGATGAAAAGACTTGGCTACAAAGGTGAATTTGCCGGTGCCGTTGAAGCTTCTGCATCTACAGGCGGACAGCTCATGCCTCCTATTATGGGCGCTGCAGCCTTCCTTATGTCAGAAAGCCTTGGTTTACCTTATATTACAATCGTAAAAGCTGCCATTATTCCGGCAATACTTTATTTTACAGGAATTTTTATTACAGTTCATCTTGAAGCAAAGAAACTTGGACTTAAAGGCCTTCCACGCGAACAACTTCCACGCTTCCTTCCTCTCTTTTTAAGCAAGGGGTATATGATTCTTCCTTTGGTAGTTATCATATGGTTTCTTTGTTCAGGAAAGACTGCAGTATTTGCTGCCCTTATGGGTATTGTTGCCTGCCTTGTGATTGGAATTGTTGTATCTCTCGTAGACCTCGCAAAAGGTCGTAAACCTACATTCGGCTCAAAAGATATTATTGATGTAATGTGTGCCGCAGCCCGCAATATCATAAGCGTAGCAATTGCCTGTGGAATGGCCGGAATTATTATCGGTGTAGTTACCCTAACAGGTCTTGGACTCAAACTTGGTGCAGGTCTTGTTTCACTTGCAGGCGGAAAACTCTTCCTCACACTGATTTTTACAATGCTTGCTTCAATCATTCTTGGTATGGGTGCTCCTACCACAGCTAACTATCTGATTACTTCGACAATTACAGCAGGAGCAATTATTCAGCTTGGAGTTCAACCTCTTGCTGCCCACATGTTTGCCTTCTATTTTGGTATTATTGCTGATATTACGCCACCAGTAGCTCTGGCCGCAATTGCCGGTGCAGCTATAGCTAAAGCCCGGCCTATGAAAACCGCCTTTAATGCAACAAAACTTGCTATTGGTGCATTTATAATCCCATATATGTTCGTATATAACTCTCAAATGCTTATGATTGATGCATCTATCGGCCGTATTCTCTTTATAATCATTACAGCATTGATTGGTATGTTTGGTTTAAGTGTTGCTCTGGAAGGCTACGGCTTTAATTTCACAGGAATTCTTCACAATTCAAAAAAATCAAAAGGTCTCATAATTACTCTTGATATAATTGAAAGAGTTTTATTTGCCGCAGCAGGTCTTCTTTGTGTAATTCCAGAAACAAAATCAGACATTATTGGACTTATTATGATAGCAGTACTTATTGCCTATCAATTGATTACAAAACGAATTTTATTGACGAAGAAACAATAATTTTATTATTTTATATATAAGAGGTACTAAATAGTATGAAAATCAAACCATTAGCAGATCGCGTTCTTGTAAAGAATGACAAAGCAGAGACAAAAACTGCAAGCGGACTCATCATCCCGGAAGCCGCTCAGGAAAAAACTCAGACTGCTGTTGTAGTTGAAGTTGGACCTGGAACTGATGAGAATAAAATCACAGTAAAGAAAGGCGATAGAATTATGTACGACAAATATGCCGGAACTCAGGTAAAAATTGATGGTGAAGACCACTTGATTTTGAGAATGAGTGATATTATCGCTGTTATTGAATAGACCAAAGTCATCCCGAACTTGTTTCGGGATCTTTTTATAGATGCTGAAACAAGTTCAGCATGACAGTACTATTCAGTTTTAATGAGCTTCAGCTTATCTTTTAAAATTGATGCCCTTGCGTTTTCAGGATACAAAGAACATGCGTATTCTGCAGAACGAAGGGCATTTTTTATGTCCCCGTCGCCAGCATAAATACAGGCAATTCTATAAAAAATATCAGAACGTTTAGCGTTGCTGCTTTCACGCCCTGCAGTTTTTCCATACAAATCAAGAGCCTTAGCTTTCTTTCCAAGAGAAAAATAAATACTTCCAAGGTTCAAACAAACCGGAGTAGAAGTCATTTGTGAAAGGTAGCCTTCATCTAAAAGACCTGCACTTTCATATACACAGTATTCATGAAGACGAAGAGCCTCATCTGCAAGCTTATTATATGCAGCAAACCAGGCTCCAAACTCAACGATTGAAAGTTCATAACCACGGGCTTTTTCTATAAACTGCTCCCAGAAATCACGCTTTGAATCATAACTGCTAAGATCTGTTACATAGCCGTAAAATAGAGTCCAGGCATCATCATACTGTTTTGTACGAAGCAGAAAGTTTAATGCATACCGAACCAGAAGTCCTTTATAAACACCTTCTTCGTTCAGACTGTTTTCAAGCATATTCCACAAATCGCGGTTTTTATCTTTTTCTGAGATTGAAGAATCAGTCTTATAACGTAAATCAAGTTTTGCAATATTGAGATAAGGATCATTAGTTCTTTTTACAGCTTCATCAATACGATAAAGAGCATCACTCATAGGAATTTTACGGCGATTATCATAACGCTCCATTTCGAGAGTGGAAATACCAGCTTTACGAAGAGCTGCAATCTCCTTATCTTCTTCACGTTCAAGATTTGAACGGTAAGCAAAATCAGAGTATAAAATAAGGGCAGGAACATTATCAGGCCAGCGGTTTACAGCATAAAAAAGAAGATCTGCACTCTGATCGTCCATTCCCTGATTTTCAGCCCATATTGCACTATTTAAAACAATATTTGAAAGAAGTGCTTCGTCTGATTTACGAACTTTAATATCATCAAGATTTAATACAATTCCGCGTCTTGCAGCTTCGGCAGCTTCTACCTCAGAAACAGCCATGTAGGCATCAGATTCCAGAGCTGCCTGTTGAATTAAAGAAGTCTTAAAGCTGCTAAGATTCTGATAACCAGACATAAGCTTTCGAGATTTTTCAATTGCTTCGATTGCATTATAGAACTGTCCACCATCATAGCAAACTTCTGCCCAGAAAAAGGCGTCATCAGCATCAAGAAAAACAGCCGGATACAAAGCGGAAGCAAGTCCATAGTCACCATTTATAAGATTGAATACAGCGCAATTACGAACCCATATCGGATTTTTTGAAGTTGCATAAGCATCCAGGAATATCTGGTAGAATTCCTTCTGCATGTAAAAAGTCAATGCCCCTTCTTGAGAAGAAGCAGCTTTTTCAGCAGACTGGCGTAAAATGTATTCGGAATAAAGCGAAGCATATTTACTTCCGCGCAATTTTTCCGCCACCTTCCCGGCATCCCCGAGGCGGCCTTCCCTCAACAAAAATGCCGAATAAACTGCCAGCAGCTCCATATTTGAGCCATTTTTCTTAAGCGCTTTTTTAAGGATTTTTTCTGCAGGCAATGATTCACCAAGAGTTATATATCTTTTGTAAATACCAATATATGCCCAGGAATCATAAGCCCGTTTTTCTGTTTTCTTGAGTTCTTTCAATGCCGACTGCATCTGATTCTGCATTATAAGGGCATCGATTACATCAAATTGGCTTGTTAACGAGTTTTGTTCTGCCCTCATCCGACAAGCGGTAAAGCAGAACAAAATCAAAGAAACTAAAAGGAATGTCGCAAAAAAACTTTTAAGCTCTCTTGGCTTCATCTTTTCCTATTTTATCAAGCACTGCATTAATAAATTTATAGGAATCATCAGTATCAAAGTCTTTGGCTATATTTACAGCCTCATCAATGACAATTTTTGACTCAGCACCATTCTGGAAAAGAATCTCATAAACGCTCGTACGCAAAATTGCAAGAGCAACACGACTTATGCGGTCCATACTCCAGGAAGCAGAAAGATGATTTTCTATAAGTTTATCAATCTCGTCAATATGACTGATTGTTCCTGCAATTATCAGGCTTGCAAAAGTTCGTTCTTCCTTTGCAGTTTCAGAAAGCTCAACAGCAGGCTGCTGGGCCCCTGCCTCAATTTCCGCATCTTTCTGAAGCCAGGAAAAAGACAGGAGATCATCCAGAGACGACTTGGTTACATCCCATGAATACAATGCCTGAAAAGCAATTACTCTACCATTTCGTCTGGACACTTAGTTATTCTCCCAATCAAGAAGCTTATCCAAAGCAGCACCTGATTTCTTCATTTCAACATTTTCTGCTGTGTGAAGAGATTTTCCTAATTCTGCTTCAAGCTGCTTCAAATAAATCTGCTGTTTCTGCTGTGTAAGATTTGAACGGATATAATCATATACAGTTATAGTTGTTTCTGGCTGAACTACATCACTTATACTGAGCATCTTAGCATCATATTTTTTCATTACAGCCAGGAATCGGAAATCATTAGCAGTTTCATAAACATCATGAACAAAGCCTTCACCCTGATCAAAACAATTAGACCATTCCTTATAAGAAAGGCTCAGCCCTGTAGAAGAATTTTCTGTTTTTGGAAGAAGCATTTGACCTGCATTATAACCAGAACCTTCATTCTGTGACTGTACTGTAATCTGTTCTGCTGTGAGCTTTTTATCTTTATATTTATTAAGAAGATCACCTATCTTTAATTTTGCAGAATCCGGATTGTCTCCTTTTGGAACAATAACAAGGAAGATTTTCATCTGATCTGGGAGAACAAAAGAAGACTTATTGCTTTCATAAGCCATTCTGATTTCTTCATCAGTAGCAGCAATTTCCTGAATTTTTGTCTGATTCTGCTGAACAAGATACTGCTGTTTAAGAATCTGATTCTTAAGATAAGACTTATATTCAGCCTTTCCCATTCCTGTAGTCTCAACAAGAACATCTTCTACAGACTTATTCTGAGTTTTGCGGAGATATTCTTCAAGTTCCTTTTCTGTTACGTTCACGCCAAATGACTGGCTTACATTCTGCATAAAAGCCTGATCTACATAACTGTCAGGAATACTGATTCCGGCTTTTATAGCTGACTGAACAATAAGTTTTTCTTCAATAAGTCCATCAAGAACCTGTTTTTTCTCCTCAACCTTGAGAGTTCTTCCAAGCTGTTTTTCATATCCAACACAGAGAGTTTTTAACTGTTTTAATGTAATTGACTCATTTTTATTGATTTTTACAACAGCAATAACCTGAAGGTCAGCCTGTGCAAAAACAGCAAAACTTGTGAGCATTAAAAGTGAAAGAACTGCAATAATCTTTTTCATTTTATAATCCTTAAAAAATTAAAATTTCTCCTTTAGTCCGTATATGTATAACAACCAAAACCTTTACTGGTTACATATACATGGTGGTTTCGACAAGCTCAACCACCGGCTGCAAGGTGACGGTGGTTGAGTGCGCCGACAGGCGTGTATCGAAACCACCGGTCATCAACTATTTATCCAGTGGAAGACCACCGCTGATTACCGCACGGATACGGCGTACACCAGCTGAGCTTGACTGTTCCTTCTGAATCTTGAAGTCGCCAATCTGAGCTGTGTGCTGAACGTGAGGTCCGCCACAAACTTCCTTACTGAACCAGTCGTTCTTAGCGTCGCGGCCGATTGTGTAAACCTTAACATCCTCGCCGTACTTGTTAGTAAAGAGAGCGCG
>CAKUWD010000021.1 GCA_934699065.1 uncultured Treponema sp. | reverse complement strand
CTTCTGTATAGGCTTTGATATTTTCTGCAGGTATGTGCCAGATTTTGTCAAAAGGCTTATAAAACTCCGGATTCAGGGGGTGTAAACAGTGACTTGAAAAACCAAGCACATCAAATCCTTTTTCAATTGCAGAAAGAACCATTTCTTCTGCGGTATTTTTTCCATCGCAGAACTGGGTGTGAGTATGAAAATTACATTTTCTGGCAGACATTGTTATTCCTTTGTTTTAAGTATAGAAAGACATTTCTGAATGAGAACATTCGGTTTTTGTGGTTTTACAAGGAAGCTTGCGGCGCCGGCACTCAAGACTTTTACGATAATATCTTTCTGCAGGCTCTGGGTGTAAACAACGATTGGAGGAGTATGAGGCATGCTATGCATTCTCTGAAGCAGGGAAAGCCCTGTCTGATCTTTTAGAAGAACATCCAGAATTATGAGGTCAAACTTGCCGTCTTCATAAGAATTCAGGAATTCCTGACCTTTTGTAAAGGTTGCGACTGTAGCACCAGCCTGCTCGAAATAATTTTTTGTAAGCTCAAGGCTAGGTTCATCACTGTCTATGATAGCAATTGTAAGAACTGTACCTGTTTTCTTTGGAATTTCTGAATCTTCAAAACCATCAGAAGAAAAGCGTGTTGCAATTGAGGCTGTATCTTCTGCTTCGTAAGAAGGTGTAAGGAATCTATTGGTAATAAGGTCTGAGATGTCTGATGTTACTGAAGTATCAACAAGGTCGTTGATAACTCGGGAAAGATTAGATGCCATTTCTATTCCGGCGTAATTTGTATGACCATTTATCATTTCGCGGACAAAGTTACTGAGGGAAAGAATCTTTACGTTTTTAGCATGGATTTTCTGACAGGCAAGGACATTATCAATCAAAAATTCAAGGTTGTAGCCGTCAACAAAGGTAAGCTCAAGGTTTGTGAGCATAATAACAACCTTAGGATTTTCAAGGTTTTCGCGTTCAATCATTTCTGCGAGCTTGAATTGAAGCAGTGCAATTTTTTCGCGATTGAGTCCCAGAGCCAGTTCAATAAAGATGATATTGTTGTTACGGTGAAGGTCCAGAATACATGGAGTGGTATCCATAGAAAGCGGAACACGAACAACGAGTCCGATAGACTTAAAGAACATATCAAATTGAACTGGTTTTTCAAAATATTTGATTACACCGTATTTTGCATAAGCAGCAATGTTAGAGCGGTCCTGTTTTGGACCGGTAATGATTACAGGTATATCAGCACAGTTAGTATCGGTGCGCTTTTTTTCCAGGAACTCCATTTCCATAGTGTTATCATCTTCCATATCAAGAATAATAAGATTTGGAAGAGTTGAAATAACCTTTGTATAAATGTCTCTGTTTTCCTGAGTTGTAATAACTTCAATTTGATCTTCTGAAAGCTTTTGTTTCAAAAAATCACGAAATAACGGATGACTATCTGCAATCAATACCTTTTTCATTCTTATATAATAACATAAAATTCTATAATCGAAAAGATAAAAAACTGTGATCGTAGGAAGCCGGGGTTTCGCATTATAAATGATTTCTGTAATGTTGGCGCGAGGGAGCGGGGCGTGGTTCAAAAACACTCTTTTTGTGGCTGCTGCGAAGCAGCAGTGAAATAGTTTCTATACCACAAAAAGCGTGTAGCGCATTATTGCGCGGTTTTGACACCACGCAGCCGTGACCGGAAGCTAACGTTTCGGAATTTTTTTTATAATGCAGGAGCAGCTCAGATTTTTTAAGTATTCGGTTATTCGATTTTTCTTGCCGTTTTTTTATTTTTTTTATATCTTTTAAATAAGATTCTGAAACAAGTTCAGAATGACATTGTAATTTATTTTTTCGAGGTATAAAAAATGGCTAAACAGTTACTTTTTAGTGAAGACGCACGCAAAAAGCTTTTGAGCGGCGTTGAGCAGATTTCAAAGGCTGTAAAAACAACACTTGGTCCTTGTGGACGTATGGTTATGATGGACAAGAAATATGGTTCACCAGTAATCACAAAGGACGGTGTTTCTGTTGCTAAGGAAATTGAACTCCAGGACCCTTATGAGAACATGGGAGCTCAGTTTGTACGCGAAGTAGCAAGCAAAACTAACGATGATGCCGGTGATGGTACAACTACTGCAACTGTACTTTCTTACGCACTTGTTCGCGAAGGAATCAAATCTGTAGCTGCTGGTATGAGACCAATCGAAATTAAGCGCGGTATGGATAAGGCTGTTAAGCTTGCCGTTGAAGAAATCAAAAAGAATGCAAAGCCTGTAAAGGGCGCTGATGATATTACAAACATCGCTACAATTTCTGCTAACAACGATCCTGAAATTGGTAAGATGCTTGCTGATGCTATCGAAAAGGTAGGAAAAGACGGTGTTATCACTGTAGAAGAATCAAAGAACATGGAAATGACTGTTGATACTGTAGAAGGTATGCAGTTTGACCGCGGATACATTTCTTCTTACTTCGTAACAGACCGCGAGCGCATGGAAGCTGCTTTTGATGACGCTTACGTTTTGATTTACGACAAGAAGATTTCTGCTATGAAGGATCTTCTCCCAATTCTTGAGAAGGTAGCAAACGCAGGTAAGGCTCTCGTAATCATCTGTGAAGATGTTGAAGGTGAAGCGCTTACAACTCTCGTTTTGAACACAATCCGTGGAACAATCAAAGTTTGTGCTGTTAAGGCTCCAGGCTTTGGTGACCGCAGAAAGGATATGCTCCAGGATATCGCTATTTTGACTGGTGGTACTGTAGTTTCTGAAGAAGTTGGACTTAAGCTTGAGACTTGCGGAACAGAAGTTCTTGGTAAGGCTAAGTCTATTAAGATTGACAAAGACAACACAACAATCGTTGGTGGTGCCGGCGCTTCTAAGGCTATTAAAGACCGTGTTGCAGAAATCAAGACTGCTATCGAAAAGTCTACATCTAGCTACGACAAGGAACAGCTGCAGAAGAGACTTGCTAAGCTTGCTGGTGGTGTTGCTGTAATCAACGTTGGAGCTAACACAGAAACAGAAATGAAGGAAATGAAGTTCCGCGTAGAAGATACAATCGCTGCTACACGTGCTGCTCTTGAAGAAGGTATCGTTTCTGGTGGTGGACTTGCCCTCATCGAAGCTTCTAAGGCTTTGAACGAAATCCCTGCTGACCTTACAGAAGATGAAAAGGTTGGATTTAAGATTGTACGCCGCGCACTTGAAGAACCAATGCGCCAGATTGCAGAAAATGCAGGTCTTGACGGAAGTGTAATTGCTGAGCGTGCTAAGTCAGAAAAGAAGGGAATTGGTTACAATGCCCGCACTGGTGAATGGGTAAATATGCTCGAGGCCGGAATTATTGACCCAGCTAAGGTAACATGCTCTGCTTTGAAGAACGCTGCATCTGTCGCAGGAACTCTCCTTACTACAGAGTGTGCAATTACAGACATCCCAGAGCCAAAGGCACCTGCTGCGCCTGCACCTGACATGGGCGGAATGTACTAATTCAGGCGAGTTTGCGCAAGCAAACTCGGTAGCACGCGTAAGCGTGCGACATATGGGTGGTATGTACTAATTTATAGAGTTATGTGGTGGTTTTGATAAGTTCAACCACCATATAAAAAAAGCCGGTAGCTTTGACAAGTTCAACTACCGGTTTTTTTATCTGCAAATCTTTATTCCAACAGAAATCATCATTCCCTGGACGTTTTGACTGCTTATGAGCCCGCCAATAGGTATACAGCAGTTGATAACAGGACCTGCTTTAATTGCATGCGGTAAATTATAAAGCCAGCTTCCTCCAAGGTTCAGATAGAACCAGCGCATGTCATTCCAGAACCATTGATTAATTGAATCAGCATCTCCACCAGCGCTTCCGGTCCAGCCTGTATCAGAATCTTTTACACCAGGCGAAAGAAGACCGAAACGAATTAACATTCCCGGTCCTCCGTAAATCTGGAAACGGCTTTTAGCAAGGAAAATAGAAAAGACTAAAGGAATGTTCACCATAAAAGAAAGTGTAGTGGTGGTTCGGTTTTCTATTTCAGCTGGCAGAGCCATATTGTTATAAAAGAGGTGATGCATCATAAAAAAACTGATGGTTGGCTGTACTGCAAAGATAGTATCATCCGGCCAGAGAAATCCTATTGAAATAGGGTAAACAACAGGAGACGGGGCACTTACAAGTGTGCTTTCAGGATTTATATATACTGCTGGTTCAAATTCCAGTACAAAATCTGCGGAATAAGAAAGTAATGATCTTTTTGGAGTTTCTTCTTCTTGTGCATAAAGACAGGTGAGGAAAAGAGCTGCTATAATAAGGGTAATAATTTTTTTCAAAACTGCCACCTATATTAATCGGCTATAGAGAGTGCGGTCCAGATTTACCTGAAGAAAACCGCTTCGTCCGGTCTGATAAAATGAAGATTCTTCCCAGGCTGCGTAAAGTGTAGTTCCTGAAATTACAAAATCAGAATAGACAAAACCTGTAGGAAGTTTTGGCAAGCGGATTGCAACCGGCTTACCGCTTCGCAGAATATGGCGACCAGGTAATGCACCTTCAAGGAATAATGTTCCGTCTTCGAAAAGAGCGGCACTCCAGCTTTGTGAAAGAATTGCTTTTGCATGGAGTTCTTTTTTAGAAGTATCATTTAAATTATTTGTATAATAGCGGGGTGAAGTTCCACCTGCATTTTTGACTTCAATTTCAAACGGAAGTTTTTTGTCAAAACCAGAGAGAAGTTTTTTGATACGTTCTGGGGCATAGTTATAATCAATCTGCTTTCTGCAATCTCTGAAAAAATCAGCATCAGTGTCAGAGAGTGTGATAGAACTATCGGCTGTTGCAGGAGAAATAGCAAGAAGTGGAATCTGTGGTTTAAAAATAACATAAGAAAATTCGTTTTTAGTGTCTGATATTGTTTTTATACTGCAGCACCATTCAAAACCATTCCAGAAAAAGTCTGTAATTTCTGAGTTTCTTTTTTTTGTAATATTGTTACAGTTGATCAGAGGGTAGGAGATTTTTGCAGTTGAATCAAACTGAACCAGAAAAAGATGGGCAGAGTCATCTTTCTTATAATCAGGATCTACTATACTGTCATTGAAAAAAGAACTTTTATAAACAGAGAAGACTGGTACATTGTTTGAGAAAACAAGATTACCGGCGGTTCTGTTATTAAAAAGAGTTACGTCTGGCGAAAGAAAAATTGCTTCGTTATTAAATTTTATTACACCAAGTCTGTTTACAATAGCATAGGCAAGAGGATCTGAATCACCTTCTGCAGCGTTATTTGCAGATGAAATACGGATTGCTTCTGTCCATGGTTTTTCTTCCTGAGCAGGAACAAGCTGTGGTTTTTCAATGTGCTGGAAAGTGTAATTATTAAAATAATACCAGGTATGATTTTTTTTTGTTATCTCAACAGAAATGGCATTATTTGTCTGAATTGTATTATCCTGCTTCTTACAGCTATAAAGACTTATAATGAGAATTACTGTAAAAATGATTAAATGGAGTTTTTTCATACCTCTCCTTTAAGGTTCTTCATTATATATCGGTATATAAATATACTCGATTAAAACATTTTTTGCACTCTCAAAATTAACAAAAATCCCGATTTTATGCAGATCGGAAAGAACAAGGGGCGTTTCTTTTTTTACGGTAATCTGATGATTTATTCTGATATTTTGATTTTCGGGAATAAAAGGGGACAAAATATGAATACCGGTTTGTTCGAAAATATAATCAGTAGAAAGAGTGTAGCAGGATGGTGGTGAAAGAAGTGATGCCATAAAATTCTGGTCGGAAAGATTCTGCATTATCCGGCTCATATCACAAAGCCAGGGATTATAAAACTTTGAACCGGAAAGACTTTTATTGATTTTTTCGTCTATGTAAGAAGCTGCTTTTTCCCAGTTGAAAGTACTGACATACCGTGCAGCCTCCGAAGGAGATGCTCCACTGTTTTTACAGCATTTATACAGTTCATTCATGATGTGAGCCGGATATCCCTGCTCCCAGGAAAGAGCATTATTGCTTTTTTCTGACGGATAAATATAACCTGCCGGATAGAAATACTGACATTCACAGCCATCATCTAAAAGCGTTATTGGATAGGCAAGAATACACAAGGGAAAGTTTTTTTGAACTTCAAATTCAATTTTCGATGAAGTTGTATAACAGATAATTGATTGACGATAATCGGTGACTACAATTTTCCATCTCGATAAGGGAGGGTAGGAGGAATTTTCTTGAGGCGGCCATGTTGGAAGGCTTATTGATATGTTTTCCGAATCAGAAAGGGCAGTATAGATTCTGCAGTTGAAAAATAGAGGCAGAAGGACAGCAAATAAAATGAATAGTCTGTTTATATAGTATTTTCTCATACTATATAAATAGATTCAAAATTAACATTTAAGGAAATGAAAAATAAAAAAAAAGAGGGAAAAATCAGATTGTTTCGGCTGTTCTGTCTTGTATGGGAACCTTGTCTATTCGAATTTGGCAATTTCCTGCTGGCAAAGCTGGTCGCAAAGTTCGTTATATTCAACTCCGGCATGGCCTTTTACCCAGTTCCAGGTTACGTTAAGGCCTGCATTAAGACTGTCCAGCTGTACCCATAAATCCTGATTTTTTACAGGTTTTTTATCTGCGGTCTTCCAGCCTTTTGCTTTCCAACTTTTTATCCAGGTGGTGATACCGTTTTTTACATACTGGCTGTCGATGTTTACAGTAACGTGGCTGCCTGCAAACTCCGGAGTATTGTGAACAACAGTAAGGGCTGTAATGGCTGCCATGAGTTCCATGCGGTTATTAGTAGTCATTTTTTCGCCACCGGAAAGCTGTTTTGCAAGACCGTTTGCAATAACTACAATTGCCCAGCCACCAGGACCAGGATTTCCATGGCAACCGCCATCTGTATAAATCGTAATTTCGTTCATTAGTAATTCCTAAAACTCTTTAATTGCCGGTGCATAAGAAAGCATTGTCCACCAGGAAAGTCCAAGATG
This sequence comes from uncultured Treponema sp., assembly GCA_934699065.1. Classification (GTDB taxonomy): domain Bacteria; phylum Spirochaetota; class Spirochaetia; order Treponematales; family Treponemataceae; genus Treponema_D. Next base: position 14,625 of record CAKUWD010000021.1, on the reverse strand, counting down.
TTCATAGCCGTCTTCATTCAAATGAATGCCATCCGGACCCATGTATTTTTTCTTGAAGTCTGGAATAGTGGTTGCAAGATGCCAGTAATCCAGAAGTTTTACTTTGTTATCATTTGCAAACTTTGTGAGGGCAGTATTATAACGTTCCTGATTTTTACCAAGAGTTTCTGCAGAGCCGTTAAGAAATTTGAGAATTGCATCTGCATCGTGTCCCTTTGAGATTGTTTTGAACCAGTCATCACATACATAAGGAATAAGATTCATAAGAAGCGGTGTAACCTTGTTTTCGCGGCAAAGCTTTACCATGGCTTCGATATTCTTCAAGTATTCCTCAAAAGGAACCTTTGGCTGAATCTGATCGAAAGGAGGAAGTTCTGCACCAGACGCAAAAATGTTCCAGTCGTAGTCGCAGTCGTTTGAACCGAATTCAATAATACAGAAATCGGCGTGTCCGCCTTTTTCAAAGTATTTTTGCATTTTTTGAAGCCCTTTTGAGCTAATGTTTCCGTAGATAGAACGATTATCAAGTTCAAACTTAAGTTTATTTTGAGCCCAGGTCAATGCATCGTTTGGAGTTACATCAAAAAGATTTTTTGAGTCTGGTTTTGTGATTACACCTTTTAAGATTGAATCTCCAAATACTACAACTGAAAAATTATCCATTTTAACTCTCCTTTTTTTACAGACTCAGAATAGGTGGTTTCGACAGGCTCAACCACCGCGAGAACTAGACGATTACACCTTTTGTGCTTGGAACAGTGCCGCCGCGGCGTTGGTCAATTTCTGTGGCTGCACGAATAGCTCGGCTCACGGCCTTAAAACAGGCTTCTATTTTGTGGTGATCGCTGCGACCTCGGATTACATCAATGTGCAGGTTGCACAAAGCTGCATTTGCAAAGCCCTGCCAGAAGTCTTCGAAACAATCTGTCTGGAAAGACCCCTGTTTGCCGTCTTGAAGGCTCACAAGAGGCATTCCAGAAAGCAGAGAATTGCAAACAAGGTAAGGGCGTCCGCCAAAATCTACGGCTGCCTGAGCCAGAGTTTCGTCCATAGGGTAAATAAAGAAACCGCTGCGGTAAATACCGGCACAGTCGCCAAGGGCACGCTTAAAGCATTCGCCGAGTACGATTCCTGTATCTTCTATTGTGTGATGCTGGTCTACGTTGAGGTCGCCTTTGATACTTCCGCTGAGATCAAAAAGGCCGTGCTTACAGAAGCTGCGCAGCATGTGGTCAAAAAAGCCGATAGGGTTTTCTACATCGTATTTGCCGGTGCCGTCAAGGTTGAGGGTGAGTTCGATTTGTGTTTCACCGGTTGTTCGTTTAACTGTAGCTGTTCTCATCTATTCCTCCTTTTTTCTATAGGTTCTAGGTTTTAGGTGCTAGGTACTAGGGGCGTTGCGGGGATATGCCCCGCAGAGGGGGTAGCGGAAAACACCGCAGGTGGTTGGAGCGAGGGGGAGACTTCCCCCTTATATCCTAGAACCTAAAACCTAGAACCTATAACCTTCTACAACATTACTTTACGTAATTCATATTCTACAATATCCGTAGCACCGAGGCTCTGGAGTTTTGGCAGCAGGGTAGGTACTTCAGATTTTTTTACAGCAATTTTGATTGCATAGCCGTTTCCACCGAAAAGCGGTGAAACTGTTGGGCTCTTCATGCTTGGAATTCCCTTGATGAGAGTTTCGAACTTGTCTTCTGCGCAGTTCATTTCAAGCATTACACGGCTGCGGGCATTCAAAACTGTTTCAAAGAGCATTTTGAGCTCCATGATTTTCTGTTTTTTAGCAGGATCAGCCATAGCAGTTTTGCTGGCGTACATTCTTGTAGAAGATTCCATAAGAGTATCTACAATCTTAAGGCGGTTTGCCTTGAGTGAAGAACCTGTAGATGTATTATCAATCAGAATCTGTGCAATTGAATCTTCATTGTCCTGAACAAAGCCTTCGCTGGTTCCCCAGGTGCGGAAAATTGTTCCGTCAATTTTTTTGTCTTCTACCCATTTGCGGCTAAGTGCCTGATATTCGGTAGCAATTGTAACTGGAGATTTGAGAAGTTTATCAAAATCGCGTGCTTCAGGAATTGCAGCAACAATGCGTACCGGATCAAAGCCTAAATCCATGATTTCTACAACGTCATCCTGACAGCCGTTTTCGTATACCCAGTCTTTGCCGGAAAAGCCCATATCGGCCTTATTATTTGCAAGAAGAAGACTTACAATCTGTGGTTTTACAACCTGAAAAGCAAGATCTTCCTGATTTGTAGTCGGGAAATAAGTGCGGTCAGGAAGATGGATTGAGATACCTACGTCGCTCAAAAGCTCATAAACTGATTCGTAGATTCGTCCCTTTGCAAGTAAAATTTTAAGTTTGTCCATTTTCCTTTACTCCTTGTGTTTTTTTGATAGTATATAGAAGTCTTTGGGTTAATTCAATGGTAACTTTTTTTTATATACTCTTATTTAATTTGCGAAAACGTTTTACTTATGCTATAATCTCAGAACAGTCAAAAAGTAATGGATGGTTTTTATCACAGGCTATATTACCATATTATAGGAGTTTTTTATGTCTGTTACTGATGACTCTTTTTTTACTGAAAACATTGTTAATATCAATAAAAAAATTAATGCAATTCTTTTTCATGCCAGCATGGTTCCTATTTTTTTTGTTATTTTGACCTATGCTGGTGTGTGGTATGTTCCTACTAACTATGCCATAATGGTTTTTGTTTATACTCAGGTACTTGCTTCAGTTTGTCGTTTTTTGAATAGAAGTGATAAAAAGAATATTCAGTATGTTTCAATGTATTTGAGCTTGATTACAATTTCGGGCTTTGTTTTTTTGCTTGGAATGAAGGGTGTTATTGTTATCACTATTTCCTGGGCTTTTGCTCCAATTATCAGCTGTTTTTATTATAACCGCCGTCTCACAAGAATAACTACAATCATAAATTTCCTTCTTACTATACTTGCTTACTGGCTGCGTTCATCTACAGTAACTCTTGTTATAAACGATATAAAGAGTCCTTTCCGATGGTTTATTGAAAATGTTCCCGGAGTTATAATCGAATTTATTTTTGTGTTTCTTGTAACGGACTTTCTTTCAAAAAGAACATATATGACTTTCCGCCGTCTTATGTCAATCAATGCAGATAAGGATGGTGCTTACAAGCGTTTAAATGAAAAAAACTTGGAGCAGTTTAATACAAATAAAGAACTTCAGGAAAAGAATGAATATATAGAAAAACTGAATGCAGAGTTGAATTCCAGAAATGCCGACCTCACAGAAAATCTTCATAAAGTAATCGAGTTTGGCGTAAAATGCTTTGGTAATTTTGATTTATTTGGAGTTCAGCATAATTATCATGCAGGTAAATATGTTCAGGAAATCTGTATCAAGCTTCGTTCAGAAGGACTCTATGCAGAAGAACTTACTGATGAAAAGATTCAACAGTTTATGCATGCTGCACTTATGCACGATATTGGTAAAGCCCGTATTCCTCAGACTATTGTAAATAAAGTTGGCAAATATACAGATGAAGAGTTTCAGATAATGAAAAATCATCCTATGGAAGGGCGAAAGCTGCTCGAAGCTTTGCCTCCTGTGGATGAAGGAAAGTTTAATGTAATTGCAAAAGAAATGGCCTTGTATCATCATGAAAGGTGGGATGGCAGCGGCTATCCTTATGGAATTTCTGGAGAAACTATTCCTCTTTGTGCCCGTATTATGGCGGCAGCTGATGTTCTTGATGCTCTGATTAGCCCTCGTTTATACAAGGAACCTTTGTCTGTGGAAGAAGCTATGAAGGTTTTTGAAGAGGGAAGGGGTACTTTGTTTGAGCCTTGTATTGCCGACGCTGTACTTGCTCTTAAGGATGAGATTATTGTTATAGATCGTGATTTTAAGACTTATGAGGCGGCAGAGTTCGCTGATAATCTTGAATTATGGCAAAAATATCATCCGGAATTGAAAAAGTTCAAATTAAAAGGAAAATAGTATGAGTACAGGAATTAGCCTTATTTTGTCTATTGTAGCAGGAATCTTACTGCTGGTTGGTTTTTTGGGTACCTTTGTACCTGTTTTACCGGGTGCTCCCCTTGCCTGGGCAGGGTTATTAGTTGCTTATTTTTCAGAAAATAATGAGATTTCACTTTTGTGTCTGATTATAACCGCAGTAATAGCAGTTATTGTTTCTATTGCTGATAATTTCTTTCCGGTTGCCATGACTAAAAAGTTTGGTGGCAGTAAATATGCAACTACCGGGGCAACTGTTGGTCTGATTATTGGATTTTTTACCGGGCCATGGGGAATAATTCTGGGGCCTTTTTTGGGTGCTCTGGTTGGTGAATTGATTAATAAGGAAGGCCGCAGCGAAGGTGTACTTAAGGCTGCATTTGGAGCTTTTGCAGGATTTTTGCTTGGTACCGGACTTAAAATGATTACCGTTCTTGCTTTTATCTGGATTTTTGTAATTTCTTTCTTTAAATAAAAAAAAGAGCGCTTCCTAAGAAACGCTCTTTCCCCCTAATTTATATAAATCAAAAAGATTTATTTCTATTCAATGATGAATTTGTCCTTACCAGCTCCGCATTCAGGACATTTATAATCTGCTGGTACATCTGCCCAAGCTGTTCCTGGAGCTACATTGTTTTTTGGATCTCCTTCATCTTTATCATAAACGTGTCCACAGTTATCGCATTGCATTCTTTCCATATCTCGTCACCTCGTAAACATATTTTATATCAGTTTATATTATTATAACACGGTTTCCCCGTTTGTAAAGGGAAATGTTTAGACTAGATGTTCATTGTTATACTGAGAATTAAGAAATTGTTGACACGGAGTAGAAAATGTCCGAGGACATTTTCTACGGGAGTGGCATCAATTTCTTAGGAATCCGCCTGCATAACCTTGAACGGATCTTCTGTTCTATACATTTCACGGAGCTTTGGTTTTTCGATTTTACCGGTTGGATTACGTGGAACCGGTGCAAAAATGATTTTGCGCGGTCTTTTGTATTTAGGCAGCTCCAGACAGAAGTTATTTACATCTTCTTCGGTACATGTGTAGCCCTGTTCTACTTCGATAATTGCGGCAGCGATTTCTCCCAGACGCTTATCAGCAAGTCCTATAACTGCAACATCTTTAATTGCTTCCATTTTGTGGAGGAAGTCTTCTATCTGAACAGGGTAGAGGTTTTCACCACCGGTGATAATAACGTCTTTTTTACGGTCTACCAGGTAGATAAAGCCATCCGGATCCATCATTGCCATATCTCCGGTGTAGAGCCAGCCTTCTTCATCCATAACTTCTTTTGTTGCTTCCGGATTTTTATAGTAGCAGACCATAACGCCGGGACCGAATACTGCAAGCTCTCCGACATCGCCCTGTTTTACTTCCTTGCGGTGTTCGTCTACAATCTTAACCTTCCAGCCATAGCCAGGAATACCGATTGCACCGATTTTGTGATCGTTTCCAACGCCAAGGTGAACACAACCAGGTCCGATAGATTCTGAGAGTCCGTAGTTTGTGTCGTAGGCATGGTGCGGGAAGTATTTTTTCCAGTCTTCAATAAGTTTTTTTGGAACCGGCTGAGCACCAATGTGCATAAGACGCCACTGGTCAAGGTGATAGTCTGAAATCTTAAGGTCGCCGCGGTCCAGGGAATCAAGAATATCCTGTGCCCAAGGAACAAGCAGCCATACGATTGTACAAAGCTCGTCAGAAGCGGCCTTTAAGATTACTTCCGGCTTGGTTCCGCGAAGGAGAACTGCTTTACTTCCGGAAATCAAAGAACCAAACCAGTGCATTTTTGCACCTGTGTGGTAAAGCGGCGGAATACAAAGGAAAACATCATCCTTTGTCTGGCCGTGGTGCTGCTGTTCTACGGCTGCAGAGTGCATGAGGGCGCGGTGCTTGTGAAGAATAGCTTTAGGGAAGCCTGTTGTTCCCGAGCTGAAGTAGATTGCAGCTTCATCATCATCTGTAAGCTCTATGTTCAGGTTTTCTGAAGAATAGTTCATTACAGATGAAATGTAGTTTTCTGAGAAAGTAGGTGTAAGACCTTCGCCAACGTAAATGAGGAGGCGGCGGTTCATGATTTTTTCTGAGATTGTTTCCAGACGGCCGATAAACTCAGGACCAAAGAAAAGTACAGAAATATCTGCAAGATTAAGACAGTAGTCAATTTCATCTGAGGCATAGCGGAAGTTGAGAGGTACGGCAAGTGCACCGGTTTTCAAAATACCAAAATAGATTGGCAGCCATTCAAGGCAGTTCATCAAAAGAATACCAACCTTGTCGCCCTTGCGAACACCACGTTCGAGCAGGTAGTGGGCACAGCGGTTTGCCTTTTCATTAAAAATGCGCCAGCTGATTTCGCGGCGGTAAGGCAGGTTTGGTTCCGGCTGAGTAAGGTCGAATTCCTTCCAGGTCATTCGGCGGGTATCTTTTACTTCCGGGTTTAATTCTACAAGAGCGCAGTCGTCTGCATATTTTTCTGCGTTGCTTTCAAGATATTTTGTGATTGGCATTTTTGTTCCTCTTTCGCGCGTCATGCTGCTCCTGAAACAAGTTCAGGATTCAGCATCTATGATTGAGATTCCGAAACAAGTTCGGAATGACAGTGCGTTTTTCTTTAATAATACTTAAAAAAATTATAAATCATAAATAAAAAAAATAAAAGAAGATAAAACAGTAAGGAAGATAAAAAAAAGCAATCCTTGAATTGTCTTCAAGGATTGCTAGGAAAAGAAGATTTTATATAAAGATTATTTTAATAAAGATTTATATAGTAGGTATATATCGGGCTTGTTAAACCATAAATATCTTTTACATAATAATAAATAGTTGCGTCTCCACCTCTGGTTCCGCTAATGTGAAAACTATTATTCCACCAGCTGGTTTGATCTGTATATTTTGTATTTATATTGAAAGTAACATCATTTCTATTAAAATTATCAAGAGAGAGATGAAGCTCAGTTGCATTTAAATCTAAATCTGAAAATCTGACTACAACTGTATAATCTTTTTCAAATTTAATATTTCTTGCTGGAAGAGCATCGTCAACAGTATCTGAATTTACAGCGCCATCTACAAGTTTAAAGTCTTTGATGACAGGCGGGTACAACACTGTCTGCGAAGAAGGCTGGTTACAGCTTGTAAATCCAATAATAACGAGTACACTAATGAGTACTCCCAATAATAGTCTTTTTTTCATACATTCACTCCTTTTATGTAAGTTAATTTAAAAATACCTTATACAAATAAAAATGTGAAGATTCAGTCTGCTCATTTTTGAAAAAAATATAAAAAAAGGTTGAAAAAAGTTTTTTTTAACAATTCCTTTTATTCAACCTTTTATTATGTATCAGATAAGTATTGAAAAAGAACTAAGCCTGAAGTGCTGTTACAGCCACTGTAGGTCGCACGCTGGCGCGTGCTTCACGAGTTTTGCTACGCAAAACTCGCGTTGAGTTCTAAGCCTGCAATGCAGTAACGGCTACAGTAGCTACGATGTCGTCTACGTTACAGCCGCGGCTGAGGTCGTTGAGAGGTTTTGCAAAGCCCTGGCAAACAGGACCAATAGCCATCCAGCCACCCATTCTCTGGCAGATCTTATAACCAATGTTTCCTGCATTGATGTTAGGGAAGATAAAGGTGTTAGCGTGTCCTGCAACCTTGCTTCCTGGAGCCTTGAGTTCTCCAACTTCTGGAGCAACTGCAGCGTCGAACTGGAATTCTCCGTCGAGAGCCAGGTCTGGAGCGGCTGCCTTAGCAAGCTCTGTAGCCTTCTGTACCTTTGTTACTGTGTCGTAGAATTTAGCATCGTTTCCTGAGCCCTTTGTAGAGAATGAAAGCATTGCTACACGTGGTTCAATTCCTGCAATCTTCTTTGCAGTGTCAGCAGATGCAACTGCGATGTCTGCAAGTTCTTCTGCTGTAGGTTCAATGTTGATAGCGCAGTCACCGAATACTGCAACTCCTTCTGGAACGTACTTGTTTCCGCCTTCTGGAGCTACCATGATAAAGCAGCTAGAAACTGTCTTGAAGCCAGGAGCAGTCTTGATAACCTGAAGTCCCGGGCGGAGTGTGTTAGCTGTTGAATGACATGCACCAGAAACAAATCCGTCTGCATCTCCTGCTTTAAGAATAAGGGCACCATACATTGTGTGGTCTTTAAGAATCGCGGCTTTAGCAGCGGCTACATCAGCATATTCTGGAGCGCCGGTCTTCTTGTTGATTTTTCCTTCGCGAGCCTTGAAAAGAAGCTCTGCGTATTTGTCTGCATTTGCATCCTTAGCAGGGTCAACAATTGTAACTCCGCTTAAATCTGCATTGCTTCCGCTTGCTTTAATGTCTTCATCGCTTCCAATCAAAATGATTTTTGCGATTCCATCTTTTACGATTTTAGAAGCTGCTTCGACTACGCGCTTGTCTTCGCCTTCGCAAAGTACGATAGTTTTGTTGGCAGCCTTAGCTTTTTTAAGTAAGTCTTCTACGAAATTCATATTTTCCTCTATTATAATGAAGTGTCATTGTCCAGCTTGGACAATCTCTAGAATACTACTATGGAGCGTTTTTTACAATTGTTTGAGCGATTCTTTAGTGGTCGCATAATAAAAAAATCAATATAATAGAAAACATGATAAAGAACAGATTCTTAAGTTTTATTTTGATTGTGTTTGTTTATGTGGTTGCAATAACAGGTGGAATTGTCTGCTTTGATTATCTTGAGCAGCGGGGCAATTTTTCTTTTGAAATGACACTTTTGATTACTGATGTTTTTGCAACAGCCATTGTTTTTGTTTTCAGTCTTTTATTCAAAAATGCTTCGGTATATGATCCATACTGGAGCGTACAGCCTCCTGTTATTCTGTTTGGAATCCTTTTACGAAACGGTGGTTCTTTATTCAGCTGGATTTTGTTTGCTGCAGTTTTACTCTGGGGACTTAGACTAACTGGTAACTGGGCTTACAATTTTACAGGTTTTGATTATCAGGACTGGCGCTATACAATGCTTAAAGAAAAGTCAGGGGCGGCTTATCCACTTATAAACTTTTTAGGAATTCATCTTTTTCCGACTCTGGTTGTGTATCTTTGTATTCTTCCTGCTGTTGAGGCTATTCGTTTTGGAGCAGAACTCAAGGCAGCCTGTATTCCGTTTTTAGTACTTGCTTTTCTCTCTCCGGTTTTTCAGGGACTTGCTGATTTACAGATGCATGCTTTTCGAAAAGAAGGCAGCGGCGGTTTCATCCGAACAGGACTTTGGAAAAAATCACGCCACCCGAATTATGCCTGTGAGATTCTTATGTGGTGGAGCGTAGGGCTGGCATGCTTCTTTACTCTGGATATGAAGTGGCCGCTTTTGACAGGTGCCATTGTAAATACTTTGATGTTCCTTTTTGTCAGTATTCCAATGGCAGATAAAAGACAGTCGCGTAAGCCTGGATTTGAAGAGTATAAAAAAGCAACCAGAATGCTTTAACGCTGGCGGCTCAGCCATTCAAAAAGACTTTCATCTCCGTCATAGCACTGGTCGTTTAATACGTAAATCCAGCTCGAATGACCGTCATATTCATAAGGCTTGCCAAAGTCATCATCATCTTCATCTGCATTACGGTTTTTGAAGACAGTTCCTGAAGTATCAACAACATTTGGGAAAACTGTTACTTTAAGATTTTTTGCATCTGCTTTGCGAAGTCTTTTTATTGTAGGAATTGAGCATGAAGCAGGTTTTACAGTTTCATCATTTTCTGCATAGGTGAACCACAAAGGTTTTTCTGCGAGAGCTTTAATCTGTTTGTTTGTAATTTTACTGTCCAGATAATATTCGCAGGTGGGGAATGCGGCAACAAAAAGCTCGGGATGCTGAATCATCATATTCATTGTCATATAACCACCGGCAGAACAGCCTCCAACGTAAATACGGTCACTGTCAATTTCCGGATGTTTTTTTAGAAAATCCATAAGAAGTTCTGTAACTGGTTCTGTGTAAAAGGAAATTGCGGCAAAAGGTTCTTTTTCCTCTTCCTTTTCTTCTTCTATTATTCCGGTAAGTGAATCAAAAAACTTCTTAATCGGATTTGTAATTTTTTTTACAGAGCCTTCAATATCTACAGGAGCCCAGTAACGGATTCCCATTGAATTTTCTTCGGTTGTTTCAAGCCAGCCGCTGGGACATTGAGGTGCAAGAATGGCAACTCCATCTTCAAAATAACTTTGAATTTTTTCTCCGGCAAGAGCTGTAGTTTTTGTTCCGAGCAATACCAGATAAGGATTCGAGCCGCTTTCTCCAATGCTGTGAAACCACAAAATAAGAGGAAGCTTCGTTTCTGGAGATTTAGTTTCCGGAAGATAAAACATATAATTCATAGGAATCTCAAATACTTTCTTTTCTGTTTCACCTTTGAAAGTAAAAACTCCCTTTGAGAATTTTGAAACATCTTCATTTACATAGCCCTGAACTTTTGTAATCTTAAAATCCAGATCATCATTTTCAACCTGATAACTGTAGAAGTCTTCAAACATGCTCTTTGAAATAAATCCAGGAAAGGGGCTTGAGTTTTCGGCTTCCGGATAAACATCTGTAAGAATTGTGATATAACTGCTTTCTTCTTCTATTTTATTTCCTTTTGCGTCAGAACAGAAAACGTCGATAACTTTAAGTTCACCATTTGTTTTTCTAAGACCTGTGTCTTTCTGGTAAAGTACCCTCTCTACTTCAAAGTCTGAAAGTTCAAGTGATTCTGGTTTATACTTTTCTTCAGTGTGAATAACTATTTTATTGATGCAGGCTCCCCAGTCGTATGAGCCGACATATACGGCCATCTTATTTTTTTCAGGCTCAAGTGATTTGTAAAAAGTCTGAGAAAATAAAGTTGTTGCAAATAATAAGGTGATTAAAAAACTAGATATTCTTTTCATATTTTAATACTAGCATTTTGTTTAAAAAAACAAAAGCCGGCGTATCAGCCGGCCTGTAATGTGCTCTCAGTCATCTATGGACTGTCACTATAATTTATCCCAGAACTAAGCATCTGGCAGCTTCAAAATGTCTAACGTATTATATAACCTCGACCAGGTTATCTCTCTTTGTCGGGAATTGCATATTGCCTCCTTTCAAGCAACCGGTGTGCGTCCTCATCTCGCTCTTGGCTACAACTTCATAATAGCATAGGTTTGAGATATTGCAAGAAAAAAAGTTCAAAAATCACGAAAAAAATGTCTGTTTAATTTATTTTAAAGGTATGGTATAATTTTAAATCTTATTTTAGAGACTCTGAAACTTGTTCAGAGTGACGATGAATATCAGGAGATTTTTGATGGCACAGCGTAGAGTTGTTGTTACCGGATTGGGTTGCGTTTCTTCTGTTGGAAACGATGTTAATACTGCCTGGGAAAATGTAAGAAATGGCAAAAGTGGAATTACGAAAATCACTCTTTTTGATGCATCTGCTCATCAGGTTCAGATTGCAGGTGAAGTAAAAGATTTTGATATTAATAATTACGGAGTAGATCGTAAGCTTGCCCGCAAAATGAGTCGTATGAGTAAGTTCCTGCTTGGTGCAAGTATTGAAGCTGCAAATGACGCAGGGCTTTCTGCTGAAAATCTTAAGGATGAAAAAGCTGGAATTGTAACTGGTGTTGGAATCGGACTTTCAGATGATCTTGAAACTGCTTATAAAAAATACCTTGATCCTGCAAGCGGCGTAAACCGTATTCCGCCGCTCACAGCACCTTTTGTTTTGAACAATGAGGCATCTGCTGGCGTTGCAATGCACTTTCAGATTTATGGTCCTTCATGGACACTTTCTACTGCCTGCGCTTCTGGAACAGATGCACTTGGACTTTCGATGGATATGATTCGAAGCGGCCGCCTTGATGTCTGCTTTGCCGGTGGTGTTGATGCAAATATCACAGGCTTTAATATCGGATGCTATCAGGCGCTTTCAGCACTTACAAATAAATTCAACGACACTCCGGAAAAGGCAAGCCGTCCTTTTGACAAGAACCGCAGCGGTTTTGTAATGGCTGAAGGTTCTGCAGTTTTGATTCTGGAAGAGTATGAGCATGCCAAGGCACGTGGTGCAAAGATTTATGCTGAAGTAGCAGGTTACGGCTGCTCTTCTGATGCTTACCATATTACAGCTCCTCGCGAGGATGGAAGCGGCGGTGCCCTTGCAATGAAGCGTGCTTTTGAAGACGCTGGAATGAAGCCTTCGGACATTCAGTATTACAATGCACACGGAACTTCTACTTCGGCAAATGATTCTGCTGAAACTGCAATGATAAAATCAGTTTTTGGTGAGGATGCAAAAAAGCTGCACATATCTTCTACTAAGAGTGAGATTGGTCACATGGTTGGCGCGGCTGGTGCTATTGAAGCTATTATGTGTATTAAGGCAATGGAAGATTCTTTTGTTCCTCCGACAATCAATCTTGAGGAAGCTGATCTGGAACATGGCTGCGACCTGGATTATACACCGAATAAGGGTGTGCCTTGCGAGATTTCGGCTTCAGCGAGCTGTTCTCTCGGATTTGGTGGACATAACGGCTGTATAATCTTCAAAAACATAAAAAAGTAAAAAAAACGGAATTTTTAACCTTTTCCCCTGCTTAAAAAAGTAACGAAAGTTTAGAAACTTTGACTTTCTTCTGAAGAACTATGAGAATTACAGTGTAATCTGAACTATTTCAGAAGGAGGTCAATTATGAAAAGAACAATAATTAAGGCCGTAAAAGCTTGTGTAGTTTTATGTATGACTTCATTTTTCTTCAGCTGTTCAATGATGCTGGATGAAATGGGAAATGGAGTTTCTTCATCGTCTGTTCAGAATATTCGTTTTATGATGAATCGTTCGGATTCAGAAAAAATGCTCTACATGGGTGGCTCTGTTCTCTACTGCCCAAAGGATTCAAACTCTAATCAGCTGATTGAAGGCGCAATAGTTGCAACTCGTATTGGTAAGGTTATTAAAAAGGATCTGGGCTGCGGCCAATATGCATATCAGAATTCAAAAACTGATTATGAGCTTGGATTTATTTCTGTAGATGCAATTTCTAAGGCAGAGATTTCTTTTACCTATTACAAGTTCCCTTCTGTTGATTCAGACAAATATATTTCTGCCGGAAGCTTTACACTTTCTGAAGGTCAGAGTGCTGATCTGAATGGGGATGGGATTACTGATGTTCAGTTCCGTAAGCCAGATGCAGGTCGTAAGGGATATAAGAGCAATATGTGGCTCTCATTCCTTTGTGATATAAATACAGGTGACCACGCAGCGATGTTCTCAATTGTTCCAATGCAGTATAACCGAAGTGTTTATCCAAACGGTCTGCTTGGAATTAACACTACCGGTCAGTATGTGATTAATAAGTATGAGGTAGGAACTAACAATCGTTCGGTAGTTTCTAATATTTCTTACGGAGACTACGTTCTTGATACAGAAGCAAATACTCTTGCCCGCTATGTTGGAGAAAATAGAACTTCACGGTCTGCAGCTCGTTCTATTAGTGATGCAGAGGTACAGGAGGTAGAACAAATTTCTTCTGACTCAACTCCAGAAGATTTTGAGTTCAAGGCAAATGAGTTTACAGATGAGTATGATGTTAATGAACTGCTTGGACACATGCCTGCTGCCATTGTTACAGAACATTGGGCTGGCCGCAACATTGCAGAAAATGTAGCTTACCTTAACTACCTTATCCGCCAGCCATGCTTTATCAATCAGATTGCAGATGCAAATCCTGGCGAAGTAGCAGCTGAAATTAAGGCAGAGCTTGCTTCTAGTCCTATTACCTGCGAGGCTGAAAGAGTGATTTTTGCAAGACATGCTTTGAGCCTTATCTATCCGGAATATTGTCCTGATATCAATCTTTTTTCACAGACTTTGAGTAACATCCTCCCATGGCTTTATGTAGAGTTTGGCGGAGCTAATAATGCAGAATCCGGAGCAGAAAGATCAATCTTTACAGATATGAACAGAAAGCTGCTTAAACAGATTGCTTATGACCAGACAATGAATCAGTATATGGAGGAAGCAAAAAAGAAGCATGCAAATGAATATGGAAAGAAGGTAGATGAATATATTGAATACGAAATTAAACGTGATGCAATGGAAAAGTACTTTTCTACACTCAGCAACTACAACTTTGCTCCATTACTAGCAACTTTGACGGGACAGGATTGGCTCAAGGACATTGTAAAGGGGACAAAAACAGATCTTAGAGTTGGAGCAAGTGGTAATATCAGCTTTGCAAACGCTAACCCAAGTGTTGATTTGAAGATTGGAGTCCTTCTTAAGTTCGAGCTTGAAAACAGGATTGCTTTTAATGTTTCATCTACATCACTCTTTGCAAGTTCAGCACCAGAAAAGAAGAGCATTTCAGAGCTTCAGGAAAAGTTCAATAAGAAGTTCCCTGATGGTCACTACACAGCAGAAGAAGTAAAAGATTACATCGACACTATGGACAGTATAAATGTTAAGGATGAGCTTGGTCTCGACAGCTGGGTATTCAATGCTTCTGAAAAACTGCAGAAGTCATCTCCTGTAACAGGAATCCGTCCTTCTAAGGATGCAAAGAGCTTGCATTATGCTTATAATCCTGTTCCAGCTCTG
>CAKUWD010000020.1 GCA_934699065.1 uncultured Treponema sp. | reverse complement strand
TAGATTATAATACTCCTTATGAATTATTTGAAGATTGTTTTTGGCATCTTACATGGCTCGGAGGATTAATTTTTAGGACCGATTTATTCAGTTCAATACAAGAAGTGAATGAAAAAAATAAATATCTCTCTGTATTTAATAGGAATGATGGTTTTTCTTACCTTGGTATTTTTTATAATTTAATTGCAAAAAATAATAATATTCGAGCAAAGATAATCGCAGTAGAATTTAATGGTTTTGCAACGGCTGAAAAGAAAAAGCCAGCATGGGTAAAACGTTTCTATGAAGTTTGGTGTGATAATTTGTGTTATTTGATAGACAATTTATCTATTGTATATGATCCATATAAGGATAAAGTTGTAAGAAGTACTTGGGAATTTCTTCATCTAGATGGGTTTTATTGGTCATGTATGGCAAGACTTAATGGAGGACTTAATAAGAGTATCTTTAATAAATACTTCGAAAACCGTTTACTTGACAGAGTTACAAATCATAAAGAGAGAATTAAACTAATTGCATTTATGCCTTGTTTTTTTTCAAGATTGTGCATCTTGATTGGAAAGTGCTTAAATTATGTTAAAACTGTACTTGGATACATAAAATAGAACTTTAAGACATAAAAAGGAGTTAATATCGATGAAAGTTGTTTTGTTAGCAGGAGGGTTTGGTACTCGTATTTCAGAAGAGTCAGAGATGAAACCAAAACCAATGATTGAAATTGGAGGTATGCCCATTTTGTGGCATATAATGAAGGAATACAGCCATTATGGATTTAATGATTTTATCATTTGTGCAGGTTATAAGCAGCATATGATAAAAGAATGGTTTGCTGACTATTTTTTGCATACGTCTGATGTAACTTTTGATTTTACACAGGGGAATAAGATTATAATTCATGATCAGCATACGGAACCATGGAAAGTAACTGTTGTTGATACTGGACTTAATACTATGACAGGTGGACGTATTAAGCGTATTCAGAAGTACGTTAATAATGAAACCTTTATGATGACTTATGGAGATGGGGTTTGTGATGTTGATATTGTTAAACTCGTTGAATTTCATAAAGCACATGGAAAGATTGCAACTTTGACTGCTGTTATGCAAGCCCAGCAGAAAGGAGTCCTTGAAATTGGACCTACAAATGCTGTTGCTGCTTTTCGCGAGAAAGCTGCTGATGATGGTGTTCCTATTAATGCCGGATATATGGTACTAGAACCGAAAATCTTTGATTACATAAAAGATGATTCTACCGTATTTGAACAGGAACCTCTCAAAAAACTTGCATCCGAAGGACAGCTTATGTCATATAAGTATACCGGCTATTGGCAGTGTATGGATACATTAAGAGAAAAAATTATTTTGGAAAATTTATGGCAGAAGAATGAAGCACCATGGAAGTGCTGGTAATAGGAGTAAATGAAATGAGTAAGAATTGGAATAATGAAGAAGAAGCAAGAGCCTATATAAAATCTTTGGTTGGTGAATATTATCATGATTTTAAAGAAGGAAAGGATGTAAAAAAAACTTTTAAGCCTGGTGACAGAATCAGTTATGCAAGTCGTGTTTATGATGAAAAAGAAATGCAGGCTTTGACAGATGCCACTTTAGATTTCTGGCTTACAACAGGAAGATTTGCTAATGATTTTGAAGAAAAATTTGCAAGATGGATTGGTGTAAAATGGGCTCATCTTGTAAATTCTGGATCAAGTGCAAATCTTTTGGCATTTACAACACTTACAGCTCCAGAACTAGGTGATCGTCAGATTAAGAAAGGTGATGAAGTTATTACTGTTGCATGTGGTTTCCCTACAACTGTAAACCCAATTTTGCAATATGGTGCTGTTCCTGTTTTTGTTGATGTAACAATTCCTCAGTATAATATTGACGTAAATCAACTCGAAGCTGCATATAGTCATAAAACTAAAGCAGTAATGGTTGCACACACATTGGGAAATCCTTTTAACATTAAAGCTGTAAAAGATTTCTGTAAAAAGCACAATCTTTGGCTTGTTGAAGACAATTGTGATGCGCTTGGTTCAAAATATACAATTGATGGAGAAACACGATTTACAGGAACTTGGGGCGATATAGGAACATCTTCTTTCTATCCACCTCATCACATGACTATGGGTGAAGGTGGTGCTGTTTATACAAACAATTCTCTTTTGAATAAACTTATTCTTTCTTTCCGTGACTGGGGCCGCGACTGTGTATGTGTTTCTGGGCAGGATAATCGTTGTGGTCACCGCTTTGACGGAGATTTTGGAGAGCTTCCACATGGTTATGATCATAAATATGTTTACAGCCATTTTGGATACAACTTAAAAGTAACTGATCTTCAGGCTGCAATTGGAGTTGAACAGCTTAAAAAGTTCCCGTCATTTATTGAACGCCGTCGACACAATTGGTCTCGTTTACATGATGCATTGAAAGGGCTTGAAGATAAAATTATACTTCCAGAATCAGTAGAAAATTCTGAGCCTTCTTGGTTTGGTTTCCTCATTTCTGTGAAGCCTGAATCAGGTCTTAAAAGGAACGATGTTACACGTTTTATTGAAGAACATAATGTTCAGACACGTCTTCTGTTTAGCGGCAATATAGTCCGTCATCCTTGCTTTGATTCAATCAGAGGTACAGATGCTTACCGTGTAGTTGGTGACCTTAATGGTTCTGACTACATTGTAAACAATACATTCTGGGTAGGGGTATATCCAGGAATGACAGATGAAATGATTGATTACATGGCAAAAATAATTAAAGAAGCGGTGGAAAGATAAGATGCATAGTGAATTAGAATTGAAACAGTTTGCTCTTCGAATTAGGAAAGGTATAATTGATGCTATAGGTAGAAAAGGAGGAGAACATATTAGAGGTTCTTTAGACCTTGCCGAACTTGCTTCAGTTCTTTATTCAGTAGAAAATGCAAATATTATAAGAGGGGTGGGTAGTGCTGTTGCTCAGGTAGTTTGCACACATTCTCCGATTCCAATTGAAAAGGTTGGTATAAAAGATGTCTTTGGGCAGGTAGGTAATGAACAATTTCTTAGACAGCAATATCATTTAGAATGTAAGGATGTTGTTAATGCTGTTCTTAAAATCTTAAATCGAAAATAGTTTAGTGGATTTGATGGAAATTATAAAGGAATCGAAGAAATTATGAAGAAAATTAAACTTCTTGACTGCACACTTAGAGATGGTGGTTATATTAACAATTGGGAATTTGGAAAGAATCATATTGTAGAAACTATATGTTCGTTAGAGAAAACTAATTCAGATATTATTGAGTTAGGTTTCTTAAGAGATGAATCTTACACAGAGGATAGAACTGTATTTTCAACAATTGAACAGATGTCTGTTTTTATTCCAAACAAACAACAAGGAATTGAATATGCAGCAATGGTAGAAGCTATGAAGCCGTATCCTTTTGAAAAATTACCAGAGCACAGTGACAAGACTATTGATATTGTTCGTGTTATGGTTTGGAAAGATATGCATGATGAAAATGGAAAAATTGTGGATGCACTTAATCCTGGTTTTGAGGTTTGTAAAAAATATGCAGATAAAGGGTATAAAGTATTTGTACAGCCAGTGCGGGTCGAACAGTATAGCGATTTAGAATTTATTAAACTCATTGAGCTTTTTAATGAATTAAACCCAGCAGCGTTTTATATTGTTGATAGCTGGGGAACAATGTATTCTGATGATGTTCTTCATTATGTACAAATTGCTGATAAATATCTAAAAAAAGGAATCGCTATAGGTTACCATGGACATAATAATCTCATGCAAGCTTTTGCAAATGCAGTTGATTTCGTAAGTGGAAATATAGATCGTGAACTCATTGTAGATTCTAGTGTTTACGGTATAGGTCGTGGTGCTGGCAATTTAAATTCAGAAATCTTTGCAAGATACTTAAATGAAAGACAAAATGGAAAGTATAATATTCAGCCTTTCTTGAGTATTTATGATAATTGTGTAAAAGAAGTATTCAAAGTGCACAACTGGGGCTATTCACTTGGTTATTTTTTGACAGGGCAATACCATGTAAATCCTCAGTATGCAACACAATATGAGAATGAAGGAGTATCGTCATGTGTTATTGATAAAGTTCTTTGCGATATGTCTAAAGAAAACAAAGTAATGTATTCAAAACAGACTGCTCAAAAACTTTATGATGATTATTCATCAAAAAATAAATAGGATAAAAATGAACGCCGCAGATTGGATAGTTGATTATTTTATAAAATTAGGAACCACTGATGCTTTTGGAATACCTGGTGCTGTTTTTCTAGATTTGCTCTATGCAATGGAAAAAAGAAGACCCGAATTTACTCCGCATTTGGTTTACCATGAACAAGGAGGTGCATTTGCCGCTAGTGGATATGCACAAACATCTGGAAAACTTGGTGTGGCTTATGGCACTCGTGGACCTGGTTTTACAAATATGGTTACTGGTATTGCCGATGCATACTATGATTCAATTCCAGTTCTATTCTTGACAGCCCATAGTGCAGAAATGTTACATCCTGATATGCGAATATTAAATAATCAGGAAATTGATACTGTCTCAATTGTAAAAAATATAACAAAATTTGCTGCAAGAATTAATACTCTTGAAGAATTAAAAGAGGGCTTGAAAAAAGCTTGTTCACAAGCCTTGACAGGAAGGAAAGGCCCTGTTTTCCTTGATATATGCTCTAAATTATTCTCTCAAGAACTTGCTATTCAAATTGAAGATACAAATACTGATTGTATTAATATAAAGATTCAATATGATACAGATTTGTTAGAAGCAATCAAAGCTATAAAAAAGAATCTACTGGAAGCTAAACAACCGGTAATTTTAATTGGGAATGGACTGAGAAATAAAAATGATATTAAATCTTTAAGTCTATTAGCTGAAAAAAATCATATTCCTGTTTTGTCTAGCCGAACAGCACATGACATTTTACCATTTTCACCTATGTTTTATGGACATATAGGCAGCCATGCAACAAGGTATAGTAATTTTATACTTTCGAAATCGGATTTGATTATAACTTTAGGTAATCGTTTAGCTTTTCCTATAACTTCAAAAAGTTTTAAACCATTAGTTGAAAAAACTCACTTTATTCGCATAGATATTGATAGTGCTGAATTTAAACGCGAAGTACCAAATACTGAATGTTACAAAGTTGATTTACATGATTTGTTAATGGATTTATCGGCCCTGGATTTGAACTACAAAGATTTTAAGTTATGGATTAAAAAGTGTAATGTATTAAAAGAAAAATTACTTCAATTTGATAAAAATGAAGTAGTTGAAAAATTAATGATAATTATGTCTAAAACAGACTTAAAATTTGTGTTTGTCTCTGATGTTGGAAATAATAGTTTTTGGGTTACAAATGCATATGCTTATGATAATTGCAAAAATAGGATTCTTTATTCAGGTTCTTTTGGAACATTGGGTTGTGCTCTTCCAAAGGCTATAGGGGCATATTATGCCTCAAATTCTCCTGTAATTTGCTTTGTAGGAGATCAAGGATTACAAATGAATTCACAGGAACTAGAATTTATTGGAAGAGAAAAACTGCCTATTTCGATCGTAATTCTTAATAATAATTCATCAGGTATGATAAAGGAAAGGGAAGATAAACGTTTTAATTCCAAGTATGTGCATACAACTTTAGATAGTGGTTATAATTGTCCTGATTTTGAAAAATTGGCAAACGCCTATGGTTTGGAATATATCAAGTATGATGAGAAAACTGATGTCTCTAATTTACTAAAGAAAGTTCCTTCTATTGTTGAAATTAAAATTTCGGAAAAATTGGATTTATATCCTTATCTTCCAATCGGTGATCTTTGTCAGGATTTATATCCATATATTGATAGAGCATTATATAATAAATTGAATGCTCTTTAATTGCTATTTTTATTAAAAATATATATTGTATAGAGAGGGTTTTATGATCTTAAATAATAAGAAAGTAATAATTACGGGAGCCACATCTGGTATTGGTGCGGCAACAGCAAAACTTATGGCTAGTGAAGGAGCCACCGTAATTCTTATTGGACGTAATAAAGAGCGTGGAGAAAAACTTGAGAAGGAAATAAATGATAAAAAACAGAATGCTTTTTTTTATCAATGTGATATTTCTGATAATAACCAAGTAAAATTGTTATCAGAGAAACTTAATTCTCAATATGAACATTTTGATGTATTGTTTAATAATGCTGGTATTATGCTTCCGTCTAAGGAATTGGAAAGACTGCCTGAAGAGGAATGGAACATGACTTTTGATACAAATATCAATAGTATGTTTTATATGATAAAATATTTTAAAGGTATGATTTATAAAGCAAAAGGTTGTATTATAAACAACGGATCTATAGCAGGTATGCAGAACTATTCTGCTGGTAGATCTTATGCATATAGTGCATCTAAATCTGCAGTAATTCAAATGACAAGGCAGATGGCAAAGAATTATGCGCTAGATGGAATAAGAGTAAATTGTATTTGCCCAGGTATTATTGATACACCAATTTTGGGTGATAGAGACAGAAAGATATATGCTGAAAGGATTCCTTTAGGGTATGTAGGCCAGCCAGATGATGTTGCAAAAGTTGTGCTTTTCCTTGCATCTGATGCTGCATCTTATCTTACAGGGGTTGTTTTACCGGTTGATGGTGGAGCATCGTTATAAATTGATTAAAAAATTAAAAAATAACGCAATCATTATATATTAGGAGACATTATGATAAAAAATCATTATTCTGATGTTTTTTCATTCTATAAAAATAAAACCATATTTTTAACAGGTCACTCGGGATTTAAAGGCACATGGCTTACAAAAATTTTACTTGATGCTGGAGCTAACGTTGTAGGATACAGTCTTGAACCACCGACAAATCCAAGCCTTTTCCATATTTTGGGTTACGATGGAAAAAGTAAGCCTGCAAATCTTACGAATGTTTTTGCAGATATCCGTGACTATAATAAACTTTCAGAAGTTTTCAATCAGTATAAACCAGATATTGTTTTACACCTTGCTGCTCAACCGATTGTTCGTGAATCTTACAAAGAGCCTCGTTATACCTATGAAACAAACGTAATGGGTACAGTAAACATCTGCGAATGTGTTAGACTGTCCCTTACAACTGATCATCCTGTAAAATCATTTTTGAACGTAACTACAGATAAGGTTTACCACAACAACGAATGGTCATGGGGTTATCGCGAAAATGAACCTCTTGATGGTTTTGACCCATACAGTAATTCAAAATCCTGTTCTGAACTTGTAACTCATTCATATATCAATTCTTTTTTTAAAAACGGCAATGGTGAATGGGTAGTCCCAACGTCAACAGCTCGAGCAGGTAATGTAATTGGTGGTGGTGACTTTGCCGCGGACCGAATTATACCTGATTGTGTAAGGGCGGTACAGAAAGGTGAGCCTCTTGTAATCAGAAATCCAAATTCGACAAGACCTTATCAGCATGTTTTGGAGCCATTGTTTACATATCTTACAATTGCTGCAGTACAGGCAAGTGATAATTCCAAAGCCGGTTTTTACAATGTTGGGCCAGATGAGTGTGATTGTGTTACTACAGGTGATTTAGTTGAGTTGTTTGGAAAATATTACGGAAGCCAATTTAAAGCAGAAATAAATCACGATCCAAATGCTCCTCACGAAGCTAACTTCTTAAAACTAGACACATCATTAGTAAAGGCAACTTTCTCCTGGAAGCCAACCTGGCATATAGAGCAGGCTATTGAAAAAACTGTTGAATGGAACAAGATTTGGCTTTCAGGTGAAAGAGTTGAAGATGTTATGGGTAAACAGATAGGAGAGTTTGTGGGAAAAGTATAATTTAGATTCAAATTGAAGTTTTTGCAACATTGCATTTACTATATGGCAAAAATTTTGAATACTGGATTATGGTAAATATTTTGAATTGAATAAAACACTTAAAGGTTATCAAATGTGCAAAGGAATAAAATGTTATTATAACAGAACAAAGAATCTACTTGCAAATTTTACCTATACTTATAAAACCTATGCAAAAACGGTGGATATAATAAGTTGGAAATTGAATTAAATGAAAATAATACAAGTTATAATTACCATTGAATATCCATCAATCATGGGTGGGGGAGCAGGATATTATAGAGCTATAAAAAAAATAAATAAATTTTTTTAATGACTTTTATATTGAATCCGCTTGTATATATAAGAGTTTAAAGATAACTGTAATAATAAAGCTTGAAATAAATAAATGATTTTTATCATGTGCAATTATTCGAGTTTGTATATCTGAGAGTGAAGCAAATGAACATTATTAACAATCTATAGAATAAAAAAATGGAGAAAAATCCACAACTGTTACTCAGTTAAAAGAGTTTTCTCATCGTTATCAGTTCCTTTTTGGTTATTTTTTCCAAGTATAATTCCAGGTATTCTAAAAACTGAATTTTTTTAGAATCTCAGGTGATTATTATAGTGTATTATAGAATAAAGCAAATATATACTTTATATTTTTGTTTTATTAAAGACTAACGAATATACGGTTGTAACAGAAGAAATCATAGGAGGTGTTCTTTATGCATGTTACATTTATTAACTTATTCATTGTTCCAGTAATCGGAATATATCTTTTTGGTAGAAAAGAACAATATAAATTGTCATTTTCATTTGAAACATTATTTTTATATGCTTATTTTACAAGTTTTAATATTCTTGGAACACATTGTTTCTTAATACTAGCACGTAAGTTATTAAATAGGATAATTGTAACGGAATCCGCCTTATATACATTGTTTGCAATTATTTCTTCGGTAATTATTTATTTTATTAGTGTAATTATTTCAGAATGTCTAAATATTGAATTGAAAATTAAGAAGAATAAAGATGAAAAAAACGAATAAATGTATTTTTAAAATTATAAAATTACTTTTTTATACTATCATTGGAATCGTTTTTTTAGGTTCAACTATAATTACTCGTTTAACAGAATGGTTTTCTCAATCTTTCTCGATAAGTATACCAGAAATACTTTTTACTATAAAATCTCCCTTACAAGGGGCAGATACAGATTTTCTAAAAAATGCAGTAAAATACTGTAACATAGGGGTATTAATTTTTCAGGTAATTTTTTATCTTGGAACAGTATTGATTTTTGAGTGCATATTTTCCAAAATACGTGTTTATTTAGGAATTTGTAGAAAAAAAAATAATAAAAAAATATTGAGTATAAATTTATATGTAATTTATATAGTTTGTATTTGTATAATCATAAGTATTTGTGCTATTAAATCAATAAAGTTTGCAGACAGTAAAGTTCATTTTTTTGATTTTCTTAAAATGCAAAAGGCATCAACTAAGATTTATGAAGAAAAATATGTAAATCCAGTAAATATACAGGTTAGAGGAAAAAGAAGAAATTTGATTTATATTTATGTTGAATCTCTAGAAACTACTTATGCATCAGTAGATGAAGGAGGAATACAAGAAATTAATTATATTCCGAACTTAACTAAAATTGCAAAGCAATATGTTAATTTTTCAGTAAATGATAGTTTTGGAGGTTTTCCATCTTGTTTTGGATCTACCTGGACTATGGGAGCATTATTTTCATCATCAACAGGAGTCCCATTTGCTTTTCCTGTACATGGGAACTCAATGAACCTTCATACTTCGTTTGCCAATGGTATTACGGCAATGGGGGATATTTTATCATCAAAAGGTTATGTTCAGGAATTCTTGTGTGGTTCTGATGGAAACTTTGCTGGACGTAAACAGTTTTATGAACAACATGGTAATTATAGAGTTTTTGATTTATTTACAGCTAGAGAAAAAGGGTATATTCCAGATGATTATTATGTTTGGTGGGGATTTGAAGATGAGATATTATATAGAATTGCGAAAGATGAATTGCTGCAGTTAGCAAAAGAAGATAAACCATTCAACTTTACAATGCTTACTGTGGATACTCATCATGAAGGTGGATATAAATGCAAACTTTGTGGAGATAAATATTCAGAAAATCTTGCAAATGTTGTTGCTTGCGCAGATAAACAAATTTATGAATTTATAAATTGGATAAAAGAACAGGACTTTTATGAGAACACAACAATCGTAATTATGGGTGATCATCCACGTATGGATTCAATTCTTATTAATAACACTCCTTATACTGAACGATATGTCTACAATTGTTTTATTAATTCAAATAAAACAATCAAAAAATCTGAAAAGAACAGAAATTTTACAACTACAGATATGTTTCCTACAATTCTTTCTGCCATGGGATTTGAAATTGAGGGCGACAGATTAGGTTTAGGAACAGATTTGTTTTCCGAAACACCAACTCTTTCCGAAGAAATGGGCTTTGAAGAATTTAGTACAGAATTATCAAAGTATTCACAATTCTATATAGATAATTTTTCATGAGATTTTAATTTTGTGGATATAAATCAAAATGAAAAATATCAAAAAAATTCTAATATATTTATGTATCTGTTTATTATTTGTTTCTTGTGGGGATAATTCAGTTCCTAAGGAAACTGATGACGAAGAGATTTACAGAATTCGCAATGTCATAAAAAAAGAGAAATGGATAATACATGCGGGGGGGATACAAGATAATAGTGGAAAATTATATACCTACACAAATAGTAAAAATGCTCTTCTAAATTGTAGGGCTAAAGGGAATAATATCTCAGAAATTGATTTTCGTATTTCAAGTGATAATTGTTTAGTATGTACACATGAATGGACAATGATGTATAAAAATGGGGTCGCTTTATCTGATTATCCTGTAACAAAAGATGAATTTCTTGAATGTAAAACTCATGGTGGTTTTACATCAATGTGGCTTGGAGACTTGGTTGAATTTCTTGAAGAGAATCCTGATTTCTTATTTATAACAGATATAAAAGACAATAATGTACAGGGGTGTAGTATTATTGCCGATTACTGCCCTAAGTGGAAAGATAATTTTATCATACAAATTTATCATGCTTCCGAATATGATCAGATACGAGCCTTAGGTTTTAGAAATATAATTTACACTTTGTATGCGTCTTCGGCGGAAGAAAGAGAAGTAAATACCTTGTTAGTATTTGCACAGAATCATGAATTAATAGGCTTTACATACTGGGCCGATTGGCAAGATACATATCTTCAACCATTTTTAGCAGCTGGGTATTCTTCATACGTCCACACTGTGAATGATATCGAAGAAAGAAATGCCTTGCTTAATTTAGGAATAGAAGCAATTTACACTGATATTGTAGATAATTAATATCGTTTGCTTTAGTTTGTCTAAAAGGCTGTCAGCACATGATTACTGGCGGCCTTTATTATTTCATATGAAGTAGCAATTATTCCTCTACGATATTATTTATTTTGAAATAATAAATATTCTTGGTTATCACAACTGTCTGTATTTTTTATTTTTTTTGATTCACTACAGTAAAAAAAAAGTTGAAGAAAATAAATAGGGTAAAAAAAAATTACGAATATTCCTGCTTAGTTTAGCAATGACATTTAAGTTACGATGATTATCACCGTTGAAGTTTAAAAGATCAGAGCATCCTCGAATCTTCTGTCGAGAGAGCAAAGCAGAGTTTCTTCCTCTGTATAATTATGACGTTAGGAAAGATTGCAAAATTATCTGAGAATTCGTTAATATAATTCTGTTATTATTTTATGGAGCTTGCAATGAAAATCACACCAATAATCCTTTCCGGCGGATCCGGAACCCGTCTTTGGCCTCTTTCCTGGGGTGACCATCCAAAACAGTTTTTGCCACTCGTTAGTGAGCGTACAATGATTCAGGAAACTTTGCTTCGTCTTAAGGGGCTGGAGATTGGTTCTCCCATTATTTCTTGTGGGGAAGGACACAGATTTCTGGTTGCGCAACAAATTGGTGAGGTTATAGATGAGGTGGTTTCGACAGGCTCAACCACCCCTACAATCCTTCTTGAACCAATGGCAAAGAATACAGCGCCAGCTATTGCTGCAGCCTGTTGTGCCGCTATGAAGCAGGATAAGGATGCGGTTGTTGTGGTGCTGCCAAGTGATCATGTTATTGCGGATGTAAAGGCTTTTCAGAATGCTGTAAAAGCAGCCGCCCTTAATGCAGAAAACGGTGCTCTCGTTACCTTTGGTATTGTTCCAACTTTCCCGGCTACTGGGTATGGATATGTGAAAGCGGGTGAGAAGGTGGTTTTGACCCCTTCGACAGGCTCAGGGACCGCAACCACCGCGAGTTCAGATTCAACAACCGCGGAAGTTTTCAATCTTGAAAAATTTGTTGAAAAGCCTTGTCTGGAAAAAGCTCAGGAGTATCTTGCTTCGGGTGAATATGCATGGAACAGCGGAATGTTTGTATTTAAAGCTTCTGTTTTCCTTGATGAATTGAAAATCCATAATCCTGAGATGGCTGAACTTTCAATTGCTGCATTTGAAAAGGCCACAGTAGATACAGATTTTATCCGTCTCGATAAGGATTCCTTTGGAAAAATCAAAGGCGATTCAATTGACTACGCCGTTATGGAAAAAACTTCAAGAGGAATAATTGTTAAACTCAACGCTGGTTGGGATGATGTAGGTTCCTGGTCAGCTCTTTATGACATCAGTAAAAAAGATGCCAACATGAATGTCATTAAAGGCTCAGATGTAATTGCTCTGGACACAACTTCTTCCTACATCCGCGGTGGCAAACGCACCATCGCAACAATCGGTCTCGATAACGTAGTAATTGTAGACAGTGAAGACTCGCTGCTTATAGCTGCAAAAGGCAAGATCCAGGATGTTAAGAAAGTTGCTGAGATTATAAAAAGTAGACAATAATCAATTTATAGTATAAAATTATTTTCGGTAGGGGATTAAGAATGAGTTATGAAGCATAAGCTTATTATTCAAGCCCTTGCTTGCTTATACTTTTTTAGGCTGCTTAGTTCTTGTTGTGCAGATTTTTGTTGATTTTTCATTTAATCCTTTTATTTTTTCTGCTTGCGCTGCTAATTGTATTTTTTCATTTTGTATTTCTGGCTTAAGCCAGAATTTAAGGCTCTCGAGGCTAAAAAGCATCTTCGGCCTATTACAGTAGAGATAATTAATTGCCTTTTGTTTTTTTCGATGATATATTATAAACAGGAGGTTCAAAAATGACTTTACGTGTTGTATTGGAATATGATGATGTTGTTGATTCTTGGGCTGCCTATTGTCCTGAGATGCCGGGAATAAATTCTTGTGGTGCTACACAGGAAGAAGCTGCAGCAAATTTTAAAGAAGCTGCTGAATTGTTTTTTGAACCTTCTGATTTTCTTGTACCTGAAAAATCAAAAATATTGCAGATGGTAGTATAGATGCCTGTACGATTAACTGCAAAACAAATTATTTCTGTACTAAAAGCCAATGGTTTTGAACTTATAGGGCAGAAAGGTTCACATCAAAAATGACATAATTCAAATACAGGAGCAACGACTATTGTTCCCTGTCATGGAAATAATCAAATAGCAATAGGAACTATATACTCAATTATTTGAAAAAGACATTTCTGTAAACGATGCATATTTGAGCGAAACTGTTCGCAGCGAGAAAGCCCCTTACATTCTCATGCGCATGATTGATACAAACATCTTCAACACCGACAGTAATATGCTGATGGCTAAAGATTGCGGGGCAAAAAATATTTCTGTGTATCAACCGACAAGGCTGCAAATCCTGTAAACATGATGGGAGCCAGCAAGCGTATTATGGAGTTCTTTCTGAACCGCCGCTCTGTTGTAACTCCAAAAGAGGTTGGCCAGCTTTGTGTTATGTCCTGCCTTCTTGGTGAAAATCGAGATGTCTTCTTCCCAAAGCTTGACCACGATTTGAATCTTGTAACATTCAGTAGCATTGCAGAAAAATATTTGCGTGATCTTGGCTACGAGCCTGTACAATGTGCTACTGAAGATGAGGCCCGTAATTGTGTAAATGAGTTTAAAGCAAAACATCAGTACCCTGTATACTTCTTTAAGAGTGACACTACTGGTGAAAAGGATTTCGAAGAGTTCTACACCGATAAAGAAACTTTGGTAATGGATAAGTTTGAGGCGCTTGGTATTATTAAGAATCCTATAGACTTTGACGAAGCAAAACTCGCTCATTTTACAGAAACAATAGATGCAATGAAGAAAAAGGTGAGTGGAGTCGTGGTGAACTCATTGATTTGTTCAATTATATGATTCCAAACTTTTATCATAAAGAAACTGGTAAATTCCTTGATGGAAGAATGTAAACTTATTACATAAATAAGATAAGAAAAATATGAGTGTGTCAGATTTCTATATTTCAGAATTAGATAAACTTAATATTGAGTTTAATAAAATAAATTTATTTACGAAGCATCCACCTACTCTTGGAACTTACCGTGAGCAAATACTTAAATCATACTTGAGACAATTCATTCCAGATGCATTAACTCTAAAATCAGGTTTTGTTTACAATAATGAGAATGGTAATTACGACGATATGTATTCGTCGCAAACCAAGCAGATAGATTGCATGATTTTTGATAATGTTAATTATACTCCTTATCTTAAAACAAATGATTTTGAAATAATATGTCCGGAAGCTTTGTACGCTGGAATAGAAATAAAGAGTACATTGACTTTATGTAAATCTTTTCAAAAATCGACGGTTAATCAAGAAGAGTATAAGTTTACAGATGTAGATGGTAGAAAATATAAATGGGCTGGTACTTTGATTGATGCATTACAGAATATAAAAAGTATCTGGGACAATGCAAATTATACAAATAAACAGATTTTTCTTGCTATCTTCGCATATTCTTGTACTTTTAAGCCAGAATTATTATATAAGGCTTTAGATAATGAAGAAATACAAGAGCAGTTAGAAATAGAACACTTAAATCAGCTTCCAATTTATATATGTGTTCCAAATGAATTCTTAATTTATTTTTCTCAAACTCCATTTGATGCTGATTACAGTGAGTGTTATGATCCATATGAAACTGTAATGACAGTAATTGAACCGAGAGATGTTGACAGGGCTTTTGGATTGCAATTGTTTACAATTGCGTTGAAAATAAATGTTGATTATAAATTGAGTAATATTAAGCCAAATAATACAGGTCTGTTTTCGTGTGGAAAAGGAACTATAGGGGTATGGTCAAATCATTTTCATTTAAAAAGTGATTAAATATTTTTATATATTTTAGAAATATTGTAAAAAAAGATACATCAGACCTTGGCATTCAACCGACGACTTTGAAAATGTGGGGACAGGTAAAAAAAAATGTACAATTAAGGTGCTTGTAGAAATTGTAGAATACGTAGTTTATGCTGAGGTTCGAAAATACGGTCGCAGCTGACGCATGGAATGAGAGTCATCAAAAAAAACGGAACACCTCGAAAATTATGCGATATCACCCGTTTGTATGCGCTTGAATGGAAGGTTAAAGTTTATGTAAGGCAAGGTGTGGAATAACATATAACGACTTCTTATACTGTGAGATAAGGAAGTAAAGTAAAAGGCTGTCTGTTTCGACAGCCTTTTACTTTGTATAAGTACTTTAGATTTAGCCTCTCGAATAAAGAAGTGTTTTATGTTAGTATATCTATGGAATTAATATCGAAATGGCTAAACTACGAATAAAAAATTTTGGACCAATTACAGAAGGTTTTCTTGCCTCTGACGGGTTTATAACATTTGACAAATATACTCTTTTTATTGGAGACCAGGGAACTGGAAAAAGTACAGTTGCAAAAATGTATTCTGTATGCAGTTGGCTAGAAAAGGCTTTTTTCAGGGGGGACTATACTGTAGATACCTTTGAAGTTCTTGATTTTGAAGAATTATGCCGTAACCAGTTGTTAGAAAATTCATTTAATAAAAATACAGAGTTGGAATATGTAGGAGATGCATATCACTTTTTGTATAAGGATTCCGTTTTTTTTGCTGAAGAACAAATTGAAACAATTTCATCTTATGAACGCCCTAAAATAATGTATATTCCTTCTGAAAGGAATATATTATCTGTTGTTAAAAATGTAGAAGAGCTTGATAATCTTCCGCCAATGCTAAGGCTTTTAAGGCGAAGATATTTGCAAGCAAACGAGCACCTGATAGGAAAAGGAGAATTTACTCTGCCGCTTTCTGGGTATACTGCATTTGTTAATAAAACAAATGGAGAAACTTTTATTAAAGATAAAAAGAATAATAAATCTGTTCCTCTGATTTGTGCTTCTAGTGGTTTGCAATCTATAGTTCCTCTAAGTCTTGTTACTGGCTATTTGGCATGGTATTCAACTACAAATATGCTTGATAGAATTCGAGTTTTAAATGATAAAACTTATGAACAATTGAAGTCAACGTTATCTAACGAAGAAGCCTTGTCTGAACTTGAAAGATATGTTACTTCAGGTATTACAAAAACTGTTTCTGATAAATCACTTTCTGAAATAAAAGAATCTTCTCGAAAGTATATAAATTCATTTTTTTTGAATATTGTAGAAGAGCCTGAGCAGAATTTGTTTCCGGATTCTCAAATGAAGAATCTTTATTATTTATTGGATGCTGCAAATGTAAACGAAAAAAATAGCATTGTAATTACAACTCATAGTCCTTATATTCTTTCAAATATTACCCTTGCTGCAAAAGCAAAGGAATTATTAGATAAAGGGGTGTCATCTGAAAAAATAAAAAATATAGTTCCATTAGAATCCGTAATAGATGGAAAAAAAGTATCAATATATGAAACTCAAAGAGATGGGGCAATTAAAAAACTGGAATCTTTTAATAATCTCCCATCGGATAATAATCTCTTAAATAATGCTATGGCACAGGGAAATAATCTGTTTTCAGATTTAATTGATTTGGAGCAGGAGTTTTGAGTATGACTTTCTTTGATTATTCTGAAAGAGTAAAAGTTGTTCCAGAATTTGGAATTTGCGATAACAAAATTGAGAAAGAAAAACCAGCTTTTGTTGTTTATGAGAATAAAGATAATTGGAATGCGATTGTTGTTTCTGAATCTAGGGATGATTTTAATTTTATACCTGTAGATAAAAATATTTCATATAATGATAAAGACGGAAATGAGAAAACGCGATGTGATGCTGTGGTTTGGACTCCTGAATCTATCGTTTTTATTGAATTGAAAGAGCAATCTAGAGATTGGTTAGATAAAGCTATTGAGCAATTAAAATCTACAATTGAACATTTTGATACTGTTGATGGTTTAATAAAATTTAAATTCAAAAAAGCATACGCATGTAATAAAACTCGTCCATTCTTTAATTACCAGTTTAAAGATAGAATACAACAATTTTATAATGAAACCGGTGTTAATTTAAGAACAGAAGTTTTAATTAAAAATATTAAATAACTGAGGTATTACAGGCCCCTAATCCCAATAATCCTTTCCGACGGTGCCGGAACCCGTCTCTGGCCCCAGGTGCAATCACCGCGAGTTCAGGCTCAACCGCAGATGTCTATGTTCTCGAAAAATTTGTAGAAAAACCATGTCTCGAAAAAGCTCAGGAATATCTTGCCAGCGGCCAATATGCCTGGAACAGCGGTATGTTTGTATTTAAAGCATCAACATTCCTCGAAGAACTTAAACTTCACAGCCCTGAGATGGCTGAACTTTCAATTGCAGCCTTTGAAAAGGCCACAGTAGATACAGATTTTATCCGTCTTGATAAGGATTCCTTTGGAAAAATCAAAGGTGATTCTATCGACTATGCCGTTATGGAAAAGACCACAAAAGGTAAGGTTGTAAAGCTTAATGCCGGCTGGGACGATGTTGGTTCATGGAGCGCTCTCTACGACATCAGCATAAAAGATGCCAACATGAATGTCATTAAAGGCACAGATGTAATTGCTCTGGACACAACTTCTTCCTATATCCGCGGCGGAAAGCGTACAATTGCAACAATTGGCCTGGATAATATCGTAATTGTAGACAGTGACGACGCTCTGCTAGTTGCCGCTAAAGGTAAAATTCAAGATGTGAAGAAGGTGGCGGAGATAATAAAGAAAAGGAATTAAATAATTGGACATTAATCAATACCTAAAGAACAAAGGAATGGAAACTGCATCTCTTGAATTGATGAAGCAAGCAATTCAAGAAGATATTTCTTTATCTCAGAATGCAAAACAGGAGTTTATTTCTACAATAAATATGTATTCAAATGCAAAGAATATAGCAGAGTTGCTTATGATTCTTTCTGGTAGAATGTAATATTGTTTTGTAAGAAATATCGTAGAAAATCTATATCAAAAAAAAGTGTTCAGATATTTTATTTGAAAATGAAGAAAGGGGAAGTCAATGCTAGGGGTAAGACCCGGGATAAAATATGATTTTGTTTTCAATTTTCTCTACCCGAGAAATTGTAAGTGCAATATATCTTCTTTTATTATGTATTTTTATTATCAGAAAGAAATCTATTCGCTCCTCTCTTCTTAATGTAATTAAGATTTTTTTCAGTCTTAAGATTCAAGTTCCGATTTTTCTGTTGGTAGTATACGGCTCTATACCAGTTTTAATTTTAAATCAACTCGCTTTTTGGAAATGGGTTTATATAAAAGATATAATAATATGGCTTATTTGTGCAGGTCTGCCATGTTGTATGAATATTTCTGATGCAAAAGAACACTCTCATTTCAAAAAAATAGTTTTTGATAATTTAAAATTTTCTGTATTTGTTGAATTCATTATAAGTTCATTCACCTTTAATATATTCATTGAATTGTTATTACAACCAGTCTTATTCTTCTTAGTTATGTTGCAAGCAACAGCAGAATCAGATGTTAAATATAGAAATGTTGCGACAGTAATAAACTTCTTATTGTGTATAATTGGGATTATTATATTAGTATTTTCAATAAATATAGCAATACATTCTTTAACAAAAGAGAGCAAAATAGATTTGCTTATAAGTTTTCTAACTCCAATAATTTATTCTTTGTTGTTTTTGCCATGTGCATACATGTTAGCATTATATTCTGAGTATGAACTGTTATTCGTAAGAATGAAAGTTGTATATACAAACAAGGGAATGCTAATTTCAAAGAAAGATAAATTATTAATTAACAGATTCTGGAAAATTATAAAGATATGTCGATTATCAATTAAAAAACTCTTGCTAATAGATGGTATGCTTTTGCTGGATATCTATTCTGCTGAAAATGATAAAGAGTACGAAAATTTTATAAGTAAGCTTAAATCAAAATGTGAGGAGAATAATATGAACAATGAAAAGTTGTTTGATAGAACTGGTATGAAGATATTTCAGTTTCTTCTTGCAGTAATAGCAAGTATAATTGCTACTCTTGCATACTTACCTCAAGTAAAGTTATTTTTTCACAAACCAGTCCATGACTTTGAAATTTCAATTCCTGATGTAAAAGTAAATGAAAAAACGTTTATTATCCCAATGGTATTTAGAATTTATGGAGATTTTGATGAAATCCTTTCTAATATATCTTTAGGATTATTTGACGGAGAATATTGTTCGGCTATTCTTTCAGAAACAGATGACATTTATTTATTCCAAAGAAAGGAAACTTCTGCAAAAATTTTTGAGTCAGAAATTGATTTTCAGAATAGTAGAGGAATTGATAGTGAATATCTTTTAGAAAATAAAACATTATCTCTTGAATTGATATTTAATTTTGTAACAGATGAGAACAAACATGTTGTAAGACGTATGAAGTTAGGAAATATTTCTATAAATGAAGATATAACACAGTTTAACATGATTTTAAAGACTGTATCTGAAAAAATAGATTTTTCAGGCTCAAAAGAAACTTTTATTATACAAAATTATCCTAGAATGATAGACTATGATCCTTTTATGATTAAAGAAAGGAAATGATTAATTCGTTTGTCTTGCGATTTTCCAGAAGGAAAGTATCCGTCAAATTTAACTTTATTTAGATAACTCTTTACATTCATTGCGAGGTTCGAATGATGTAATCCATACATTCTAGGGGAGAAGTTTTTCCAATTTGAATTCTGTTTCGGCTCATTTTTGAGTAATTCAGGCTGTTCCATCACAGGAACGGCCTTTTTCTTAGTAGTGAGAGAAATAACTTCACGTTTCAATCCTCTGTTGTGGCTATTACCGTTGAAATTAGAAATCAATGAATCATCGAAGATTCTGTCCAATGCGCAAAGCAGAGTTTCTTCCTAGGTGAAATTTTGACGCCAGGAAACGGGCTGTTTGTTGCTTGTAAAAACAATATTCGAACAACCTTCGATTTTGTCTAAGAATTTGTCCGCACGCTCTTTTTGGGAAAACCTATTGCAAAAAAACAAAAGCTAACTCAGTGTTAGTGCCGGATTAAAACAAATGGTCGTTTTCACCTGGCGCTAACAATTATATTTCCGGCCTTAATAAAAACAAAGCTACAAGTTTTTCTATATTCATTAGATCATTTCTCATAATATTTTTTTTTGGTTGATTGAATTCCCTTATAACTAAATAATCACCTACTTGTATATCGCCTTTTAATTGATGATAGATATTTTCAATTTGAGTATAGTCTTCTTCACTTAAAAGAGATAAAATTTCGAATAAGGGAGTTTCTATTTTAAGTGATATATTAGCAGGCAAAGACATAGAGTTTAAAAAATCAATGCCTTTTTTTCCTGCATATATAGACTTAATGTTTAATGTTTGTATATTATTAGCGTCAATTATTTCTTTAAGTGTAATTCTTTCGTTTCCACAATAAAGAGAAACATACTGTGCATTTTCTTTTATTTTTGATTCAAACAGAATAAAATATTTTATCATTTGAGATGACGCAGTTCCGTCTTGAATTAAATCGAATACCAAACATATTTGATTAATTTTCTTGTTATTTACACAATAAT
The DNA here is from genome assembly GCA_934699065.1 of uncultured Treponema sp. Classification (GTDB taxonomy): domain Bacteria; phylum Spirochaetota; class Spirochaetia; order Treponematales; family Treponemataceae; genus Treponema_D. Next base: position 1,058 of record CAKUWD010000020.1, on the reverse strand, counting down.
AATCTTGATTTTTGGTAATTTTTTGATCATATAATTCAAACGGCACTCTATTGACAGAATTACACATATAATAATTATAAACATTTTTAAGTGTGCTCTGTTTATTTTGTCTATCTTTAGGAATAAATAAAACGCCATCTGTTGAATTAAAAAATGTGTGTTTTTTAACAATTGAATAATCTATTTTTTGATGTTTTGTTATAAGGTTTAACCAAGAAACAAAATCAAAAGCTTTTGTATAAAGTAACAGTAAATGGAAAATGAGCCTATAGCGAACTACTGAGTCGAATGGAATCGTTAGATGTATTTGCTGCAATGCATCTTTAAATAATTTCATGTATGACTGTATTTTTTCAATTTCAGGCTCTGTTATAGAATCTATAAAATCAATAGGTAGAAGGTTTTTATTTAGCTCTCTTATCTTCTGTGATAATTTTGAAAACTGAAAAATTTCTTTTCCGATATAGGCAATATGATTTGTATCATCTATCATTGCTTCTTGTTTTCCTGAACGAATAATATCTTCATCTGAAATTGGTTTTATTGAAAAATCCTCTAGATTCCTTTTTTCTAAAACATCTTTAATTTGCCAGGTATTGTCTAGGATATTATGCGTTATTTCGCAACTGCATAGATTAAAATTTAAAATATTTGATGGAAAATCTAAACAATTTAATAAGTCTAGTGGTAGCTGCAAAGGTAACCAAAATTGATTTGTATAATTTTCCATTAACAAAGTATCTTTTGTTTTTGTAAATTTTAACTGTTCTGAGAAATCTTTTAAGAAAGCATTAAAGGCTTCTCTTTTATTATTGCATTGAGACAGCCAAAATTGTATAAATGCTATAAACTTGGTGTTTGAATTAATGATAATTTCATCGATTATAAACGGATGAATTTCAAAAAGTTTTATTAGTATTCCAAGATTAATATAATTTAAACCGTAGCCTCCTAATTTTATAAGAGCAAATTTTCGTAAATACTGGTTTATAGATTTTATGCAATTGTCATGAGGAGTACCTTCTATGATGCAGACTTTATCATTTATTGCATAAGGA
>CAKUWD010000019.1 GCA_934699065.1 uncultured Treponema sp. | reverse complement strand
ACGATGACCTTATAGCTGAATTTATGGCTGTTTTTTATGATGATATCCACACTATTCCGCCTCAGGTTTATATTCCTGCGACCAAAGAGTTTGACCATATTTCGCGCTGGCTTCGTGAGGAAAAGAAATCTACTTCTCAGGTTTTTATGGTAACTTCTCACGATCTTCCACGAGATGTTGCTGCCATTCAGATGGCAAAACACAACGCAAAGGAAGATATTGTCCGCCGTCTGCGCGACCGTGGTGACATGCCTGCCCTGGAAGAGCTTAAAGAAAAGCTTGGCCTCGATTCGCTGCCGGTTAGAATCGAAGGTTTTGATATTGCCCATATCGGCGGTAAGTGGCCGGTTGCTTCCCTAATCAGTTTTTACAACGGGAACCCGGATAAAAAGAATTACCGCTACTTCCGTCTTAAGACTACCGACGGTCTCATAGACGACTTTGCCTCAATGAAAGAAGCAGTTTCCCGCCGCTACACTCGTCTGCTCAATGAACAGGCTGATATGCCAGATCTGCTTTTAATTGATGGTGGTATTGGTCAGGTAAATGCGGTTGAAGAAATTCTCAACTCACTGGGGCTTGATATTCCTATAGCTGGTCTTGCAAAGAGGGATGAAGAGATTTATCGCCCTGGCAACAGTACACCAATCTGTCTGCCAAAACGAAGCGATGCCCTGCGCCTCTTGCAGCGCGTACGAGATGAAACCCACCGCTTTGCCACAAGCCGAAACCAGAGGCTGCGAACAAAAGAAAATACAAAATCAATTTTCCTGGAACTGCCGGGAGTTGGCGAAAAGCGAGCCCTTCAATTACAGCGCCAGTTCCTCACATTGGAAAATCTTGCCGCAGCAGAAGAAAGTGCGATTGCCCAGTGCCTTCATATCAAAGCCCCGGAAGCAGCCGACATCTTACTAAAAGCCCGCGACCTCAACACCCAGCGCAAGGAAAAGAAAGACCTGCAGCGCCTTTCTCTTGGACAGGCCGGCACCACAAAAGAAAAAGCGGCAGAAGCCGGTTACATCGCAGACCTGGCCGCCCAGGCCCTCGCCGCCGCCGAAACACCGCCTGATTACGGTGACTAAAAATGTTTTTCTTTTTGCAAGTTAATCTCATCCGTGGTATACTTTTTTTATGAAACTGAATTTTAAAAAGTTAGAGCCTATTCAATATTTAGCCCTTGGTGGATTTATTTTTTTGTTAATTGCCTCGTACTGCAGCATTTTTATGCAGGAAGAGTGGTCTGGTACAACTACTGTTCCCTACTATAAAATTGTGATTCCAGTAATAAATATTACTTCGACAATTCTCTGTGTTTTTATGTTTCTTTTTCCGAAGAATCTTATAATTATATATACTGCTCTTTCATTGGAATGCCTTCTTTCTACCCTAACCGGTATAGAAAGTCTGGGTGTATATTTATTTTCTTTAATGATTATTCTTATCTATATGGACACAGGTTTTATCGGTAAAAAAATCAAAATAATTGTTGCCCTGCTTTACATCATATTTACAATCACCTTACTTGGAGTCATCGTTTATGGAAAGTCACGATTCTGGATGGCTTTGGGCTGTACTTACTTTTTTGCCTGCGCTTTTTACTGCATCATTCTTACCTACAAAAAGAAATTAAAGACTCTTATTCCCGCAATTCAACAGGAACTTTTTATTTCTAAAGAAGTCAAACTCCCAAAATCCGGCGAAGTAATGCACCTGAAAGATTATGATATTTCAGACCGCCAGAAAATGATTTTATATGAAGTAATGACCAACAACAAAACCTACGGAGAAATCGCCATTAAGCACAATCTTTCTACTTCACTTGTAAAAAAAGATATGACCGGTATTCTTCAATACTTCGGCTGTAAAAATGCAAGCTCTCTCAAAATCGTTTTGAGTCAGTTTGTTTTGTCGATGGAATAATTTCAATTTTTATTGGTCTACAGCAAGTGCTTATGCAACCCCCGAAGTTTTCGACGTAATTTTTTGTCTTTTGTAATTGCAACAATCGTTGGTAAAAGAGAACTGTCTGTGCACCAGTAATCAGGATAAAAACCTTTTGTATCACCATGCCAGTGTGGATTCTTCTGAAGAAAATCAGAGTCCTTATAGCTACGTGCGGCAATGTGAAGTTTCACGTCTGATTCTGGAAGGTAATAATCTAATAAGTCGCCAAAATCTATAGTACCAGAAGAATTTGTTCCAACAAGATAAACATTATCAAACATATAAGAATATGCAATAAACAGTTCACTCGCTGAAGCAGAATGAAAATCGCTAATAATTATGATATTTCCTTTATAAGCTGGCTTAAAATCATAAGTCGTTCTAGGATTTGCTATTTGATAATCATAAATCGAATCGTACTCAACATATTTCTTATAAGCCGGATTTTCTTCCGCAAGCTTTAAACCTGCCTCGCGGACCAGTTCTGAGTCAACAAATTTAGCAGCTGAATAAGTTTCTATCTTTTTGTCGACTTCAGAAAGATTTTTATAATCCCCCTGAAAATTAATAGTTGACAGAACAGGTGTTATATTATCTACAACACCACCGAAATTACAACGCAAATCTACAATTACGTTTTCATAATTATGTTTTTTTAGTTCCAGAAGATTATCATATATTTTTCGAGAAAGAAGTGTATGAGATTGTCTGTCATTACCATTGAGAACGCAATCGCTAAAAGATAGATAAATTGATTTTTTTGTTTTCTTCATTCCCAGATGACTTGGATAATAATCCTTCAAGTAATTTCCAATCCGAACCTTTGTTATATAAATTTTATTATTTATTGAAATTTCTGCTTTTTCTATTTTTTCATTGGTAAAGACTCCAAATACATAATATTCTCTGTTTGATTTGATAACCTTAAAAAGATGTTCCACATTTCCAGTATATTTTGATTTCCGTCTTATTCTGAAATCCCTTGAAGAAGCTACATAATAATCGTTCCCCTGTTTCTTAAAAAAGATTTTTGAACTGTACCATTTCTGGGGCTTAAATCCATATACCGTTTTTTTTGTGCCAATTTGAAAATGATTATCGGGAACTTTAAGTTTAGTAACAATTTCTGAATTAATACATTCGGCAAGCAATTCATCAGAAAGTTCATTTTCATCAATATGATTTTCAGCTGCTTTATTAAGATACAACTTTCTCACATTTTCAATCGCTGCATCAAAGTCAAAGCCCTTCTCAACATTATACTCATAACCGGCGTAAGCTTCTTTTAACACACGTTTTAAATATGACAAGTCAGTGTCAAGTTTTGAATTGGAAAAAGACAGAGAGATTGTTACAAAGAGACAAATAAGTCCACAAATCGCTTTTTTTGTTTTCACTTTTTTAACTCCGGAGTATTTTTCTATTTATTTCCATTTGCGTCTTTTATTAATGTTATACACATTTAAAAAGGTGCATGCGGCAGTTACACTGGTCGTCACTATTTTGTCATCAAATTTCCAGTAACAAATAATCAGTGCCACAATAAAAAAAATTGCTATTAATAAGCTTCTGATTTTCATCTAATTACCATCCTGTATTCAAACTATTTCTGAACATCCAGTTTTTTTATATCTTCTTCATTAAAAAGCTGAAAATAATATTTGTAAACCAGAATAGCCCTTAAAGCCATAAGGGCTCCCCAGAATATTCCGACAAGTTTTGCATCTTCATATTCATTCGCATTTACTCTTGGTATTGTGCGAAGAATAACGTTTAAAAACATTGAATTCATTTCCAGCCTCCTGTTTAAAATTATAGGAGTACCCGTACACAAAAACAAGAGTGACAAAGGTTATTTTGGAGTAACTCTGGTTACATTTTTTTGTAACCGAGGTTATCAAGGTTATCAGAATTTAGCTTATCCAAAAAAGCGCAGGCCTTTAATTGTCTTTACAGAATTACGCTCAACAATTTCTGCCCGGCAGCGGATAATCGGCGGAACCTGCTTACCATCAATCTGATCCAGCATCATCTGTGCAGCAATATCGCCGATTTCTGATGTACTCTGGCGGAAGGTTGTGAGGCCTAAATATTCAGAAGAAATTTCATCGTCAAAGCCTATTACAGAAATATCTTCAGGAATGCGGATTCCGTGCTTTCTGGCATATTCATAAACACCAAAAGCCATTTGATCGTTGGTCACAAAAACTGCCGTGAGGTCTTTGCGTCGTTTTATGAGGCGGCCAAAAGCTTCAGCTGCGCTCTTTTTATCCCAGCCTGCACTCAATTCATAAGCAGTTTCATCAAAAAGATGGTAATTTTCCATTGCAGATTTGAAACCGTTAAAACGTTCTGTCGGCGCACTGGAAATTTCATCAACAGGAGCAGAAATATAAGCTATTTTTTTGTGTCCGTGTTTAATCAGATATTCAGCAGCCTCATAGCCACCCTTCTCATTCGCAGTTATTACCGTACAGATACCATCAAAAATCGAATTAGTCGAAACACGAGGCAGGTTTGTTCTGGTAAAATCTTCAAAGTCTGCAGGTGTATTAGTTGCCGGATTTATGATAATCACACCGTCAATACAGCGGAAATTGGCATGAGAAAAATAAGTCATATTAAAATGGCGGGAAAGAAAAATGATATCATAGCCAGCCGCTTCAATTTTTTCACGAAATCTTGTAAGAACTGGAGAAAAAAGAGGATGCGCAAAGCCCATATTCATTCCAGTATCATCATAAATAACACCAATCAGATAAGACTTTTTTGTTGTAAGAGTTCGCGCAGTAATATTCGGCTCATACCCCATTTCCTTAGCCTTATCAAGAATTATCTGCCTTGTCTCTTCACTCAAAGAACCAAGTCCGTTCAAAGCCTTAGAAACCGTTGGAGCTGAATAACCTGTTGCCTCAGCTATATCATAAATCGTTACCATATTAATGCTTTATGATAAAACAAGTGTGCTGATTTGTCAAAATCGAAACTTCTATAAAATATTATAAAATTCATTTTCCTATTGCCCATCAACAACTTTTCTGATATCTTTTCCAAAGATTTTACGTTTGAGATGAACAAACCGTCAGAGTCCATAGAGTCCTGCATTACCGGCGACGCCACGGCGCACCGCGTATCACATCTACCAAGTAATTTACTACAATACAATCTTTTAATTCTCATTATTTTATCATCACCGTGATATACGGTCACGTCAAGGCAAGCTACGCTTAAAGCCATGACATGCCCGTTTATCGGTTTTTATCAGGAGGATAAAACCGCTATGAATAAGTACGCAAAGCGTTATCTTATCGACGCTATGTCAGGAATGGCTCAGGGACTTTTCTGCTCTCTGTTGATTGGAACAATCGTTAAGACTCTTGGACAGCAGTTGCTCCGTCTTAACAACAATGCAGTTTTTCAGTTTCTCGTAAATGCAGGAAACTTTGCAACTGACTCACATGTAGTTGGAGCCGCAATGGCTGTTGGAATTGGATTTGCAATGGGTGTTCCGGCGCTGGTTTTGTTTTCACTTGCAGCAGTCGGAAGCGCCGCAAACGTAGCAGGCGGAGCTGGTGGCCCGCTTGCTGTTTTACTGATTGCAATTATCGCTGCTGAGCTCGGCTGTCTTGTAAGCAAAAAGACAAAGGTAGACATCATCGTAACTCCGGCCGTTACAATTCTTGTTGGTGCCCTTTTGACAGTTTTGACTGCTAAATACATTGGTGCTGCCGCAAGCTCTGTAGGCCGCTTCCTTGTATGGACAACTAAACTTCATCCATTCTGGATGGGTATTCTCGTTTCAGTAGTTGTTGGAGTTGCTTTAACACTGCCGATTTCGTCTGCTGCAATCTGTGCTGCATTTGGCCTCACTGGTCTTGCAGGTGGTGCTGCCGTTGCAGGCTGCTGTGCTCAGATGGTTGGTTTTGCAGTTCTCAGCTTCCGCGAAAACCGCTGGGGCGGAATTCTTTCACAGGGCTTGGGCACTTCTATGCTGCAGATGCCTAACATTATCAAAAATCCTAAGACCTGGCTTCCTCCAATTATAACCAGCGCAATTACAGGTCCTCTTGCAACCTGTCTCTTCAAAATGGAAATGAACGGTGCCGCAGTAAGCTCTGGAATGGGTACCTGTGGTCTTGTTGGACAGATCGGAGTAATCACAGGCTGGTACGAACCAAGCGAAGTTGCGATTGGTCATGGTGCTGCAGCAATTCAGCCCGGCTTTATTGACTGGCTCGGCCTTCTTTTTATTTGTATCGTACTTCCTGCTGTTTTATGCTGGGCATTCGGAATCTTATTCCGAAAATTTGGCTGGATAAAAGACGGCGACCTTTCTTTGAATTAACAAAAATTACCCCGAATCTATTTCGGGGTAACTTCAATTATTTTTTCATATCTTATTCTACAATCAGCGGTTTTCTGCTATAATTATCCGTTGCGATGAATTATGAAAATCCGTTGATTGTTCAGGGAGACCGATCTCTTCTTCTTGATGTGCATGCTCCACTGGCAGAAGAATGCCGCAATGCACTGATTCCTTTTGCTGAGCTTGAAAAATCTCCTGAACATCTTCACACATATAGACTTACTCCTCTTTCTCTCTGGAACGCTGCCTCTGCCGGCTTTTCTGCTGATGATGCAGCCGCAGTCTTACAAAAATATGCACGTTATGATGTTCCTCAATCTGTAATTGCATGGATAAAGGAAACAGCCAGCCGTTTTGGAAAAATAACCCTGCTTGCAGGTCCTGATATCGAAGTTCCTGTAAAAGAAGGCTCTGCTGAAAAAATCATAGAACACTATCTTTACCTTAAAGCTGATTCACTGCCTGTATACAAGGAAATTTTTGCAAATCATTCTGTAAAGAAACTGCTGACAGCCAGCTCCGACGCTAATGCGCCTGAGCATTCCTTTCTTATTCATCTGACTGATCGCGGTACTATTAAACAGCTATTACTTCAGGCAGGCTGGCCGGTAAAAGATCAGGTTGCACTTACAGACGGAGAACCTCTCGATGTTTCTCTTCGACAAACCACAGCAGCTGGGCAGCCATTACAAATCCGTGAATATCAGACTGGAGCAGCCCGCGCACTTGTTGGAGACAAAGGTCCGGGCACCGGCTTTGGAACAATCGTGCTCCCTTGTGGTGCAGGAAAAACTATTGTCGGCATGACTATTATGGACATGCTCAAAACCTCAACCCTGATTATCACAACTAATATTTCGGCTGTACATCAGTGGATTGACGAACTGTTAGACAAAACTAATCTCACTCGTGATCAGATAGCAGAATATTCTGGTGAATCAAAAACAATAAAACAGGTAACAGTAGCAACTTATCAGGTTTTAACCTGGAGACCAGACAAAGAAGGTCCATATCCTCATTTTTCGATTTTTCATGAAAGACCCTGGGGACTTATTATTTATGATGAAGTACACATGCTGCCAGCTCCGGTTTTCCGTGTTGTAGCAGATTTACAGGCAGTACGCCGTGTAGGACTCACCGCTACCCTCGTTCGCGAAGACGGTTGCGAAGGATATGTTTTCAGTCTTGTTGGTCCTAAGCGCTATGATGTTCCATGGAAGGAACTTGAAAGAGACCGCTGGATTGCCACTGCTGAATGTGTAGAAGTTAGAATTGACTTACCTGCTTATCAGGAGATTGATTACGCTGTAGCAGGAACCCGGGAAAAACACAAAATCGCAAGTATGAATCCGGAAAAACTACCGGTCGTTAGTCAAATAATTAAAAAATTCCCAGATGATAAAATCTTAGTTATCGGGCAGTATCTGCAGCAGCTGGATGAAATCGTAAAAGAACTTGGCTGCCCTATAATCACAGGAAAAACGCCTACCGTAGAACGCGATCGTATTTACAACGATTTTCGTGAAGGAAAAATCCGTGTACTTGTAGTTTCAAAAGTCGCCAACTTTGCCATAGATCTTCCAGATGCTTCTCTGGCAATTCAGGTAAGCGGTACCTTTGGCAGCCGGCAGGAAGAGGCTCAGCGTCTTGGTCGTATTCTCCGTCCAAAAGAAAGAAAATCCCGTTTCTTCACTTTGATTACACGAAATACTGTAGAAGAAGAATTCGGTTCAAACCGCCAGAAATTTCTTGCAGAACAAGGTTATGAATATAAAATTGTCAGATACGACGGGGAGTTGAACTTAGATGAATGACAATGAAATCTTAAAATGGCAGGAAGCAATATCTTCTCTTCCGGACAAACAGTTTTTCAATACAATGCGTCTCTATCTTGGTGAGATAAAAACTCCATACAATAAACAGCGGCTAACACAACAACTTGCCGCCTTTATAAAACGAGAAGAAAATCTTTCCAGCCTTCTGACTCTTATTGACAGTTTTGATGTTACAATCCTTACGGCAATCTCTCTGATTCCAAACCCAACACAACAGACCCTTATAGAATTTTTCCGAACAGAATATTCCGTCACAGATTTATACGCAGAAATCATAAACCTTACCGAACGCCTTTTGATTTTCACTGAAAAATCAGCAGACTCAGGTAAAGATTTTATAAGAATAAATCCTCTGATTCGGGAAAATCTTTTGCCTTACCTGGATTCACAATTAATTTTCCCTGAATATACTGTAGCTCATTTTTCAAATGAAGATATTTTTAAAATCTCTCCTAACCTTCTTGCTGCATTTATTACATATATTCGTATCCGGGGAATTTCCTGTAAGGCCGATGGAACAATTAAAAAAAATGACAAGACTCGACTCTCAGAAATTTTTCCTGGCAAAGAAAGATTCATACAGCTTTTAATGACAGCCTTTATAAATCTTTCTCTGGTTTATGAGAGTGAAGATGGCAAAGGTTTTAAACTTGATTATAACAGAACAAAAAAACTTGCTGAACTTTCTGAAATCCAGCAATATGCTCTTTTATGTGCTGCAGCAGTTTCCCGCTTCAGTAAGGATGGATTGAAAAAAGAGGCTCAGCTTCTTATAGACTGTCTCACTTCAATTCCCGAAAACGGATTTTCACGAGACAGTATTCTGCGGCTTGCATTTTTGGTTGGAACTTATACAGAAGATGGTAGTGCTATTGCACATAAAAGCCGTTTTAGTCTTATATTGGAAGCAGCAAGACAGGAAGCAGGTATTGAACCGGAACAAAATGCAGAACTATTAGATCGTATGATCGATTGTGCTGTTATATTCGGATTACTTAGGAAAACTGGAACTTCTGAAGAAGGAGTCGAACTTTTTAATACAACAGAGGAACTTATCTCGTGCAACACATCACTAACTAACGATAGTTTGTTAAACGGAGAACCTTCTCAAACACCAAAAGTTCTGAATATTGATTCTACTTACACCGTAACATTGATGCCTGGATTACAACTCAAAGAACTCCTTCCTCTTACAGATTTTATGCTTGTAAAAAAGTTTGAAGTTGTTACTGAATTTGAAATCACACGTTTATCTGCTTCAGAAGCCTTTGATAATGATCTTACGCCAGAAATCATTTTTAACCGTATTGAAAAATACAGTTACTACCAGATTCCTCAAAATCTTAAAATCAACGTAACTGAATGGTATAATTCATATTCTTCTGCACAGCTTTATTATGGTTATGTTCTCAAAGTCAGAGACAACAATATCTCTTTTGTAGAAAACAACCCTAATATAAAAAAATTCATTAAGGAAAAACTGGCTGAAGGTATTTATCTTTTAAATCTTCCTGCCGGTTCTGACATCAATGATTTTATAAATGAAAGCTCTCTTGACTTTATGGGAAATGTAAAAACTTCCCTCACAAAATCTGAATTCCAAACCTTCCCTCTTTTACGAAGTGGTCACAAACCTGCAGTTCTTGAAAGAAAAAAAACAGGCTGTAAAAAAACTTCTATTTCAGAAGCAGATAAAATCTTAAAAATGCTTAAAGCAAGTTTGGAAAAGCTTGATATGGAAAAGCATGCAAAAGAAAGTCTTGAACACAGAATTTCAAACCGTCTGATTCTTTCAGAAAATCAATTAAAAACGGCTGCTGTTCGTACGGAAATTCTTGAGGCAGACGGAATGGATTTTGCAGGAAAAGTTCATCTGATTGAAGCAGCTGTAAAAGACGAAGATCTGATGGAACTTCAGATGCCGGATGCAAACGGAAAGGGAGAATTCTTTACTCTGGTAGGACTTCCTCTTGGAATTTCAAAACAGCCTGGCGAAGCTGTAATGCGCTTTCAGGTTGAACCAACAAAAGATATTGAAAACTTTCTTGTGAGCCGGATTACTCATCTTCGCCGACTTCGTTATTAAGGATAATCAAATGGAACTTTATATTGTAAGACACGGAACTACAGACTGGAATGCAGAAAAGAAATTTCAGGGTGCACAGGATATTGAATTAAATGAAAACGGCAGAAAGCTGGCCGCAGAACTTGGAAAAAGACTTGATGCAGAAAAGATTGATTTTGACTGCATATATTCTTCTCCACTTATACGGGCATATGAAACTGCCTGCCTTATTCGTGGACACAAAACTTATCCCATTATACGAAATTCACTTTTAACAGAAATAAGTTTTGGAAAACTCGAAGGCCTTCCTTATGACGAATGGATTGATACAGATCATCCCAGAAAATTTTTCTTCACTGAACCAGGCCGCTATATTCCACCTGAAGGAGGAGAAACTTTTCAATCTGTTTGCGATCGGACAAAAAAATTTGTTCAGACAGTAATTGAACCGAATCAAACAAGCCATCCTGATGCACGAATTATGATTGTCGCACACGGCGCCCTTCTTGCCGGTATGATGTGCTACCTCGACAATCATGATGTTGATAATTTCTGGGGCAGCGGTCTTAAAGGAAACTGCGAAGAGGCTGTTTATCAGTACGATGGAAGCAAATGGAAAAAGACTTCTGAAGATGAAGTACACGACAATCCATATACAAAGACTGATTCGTCTAGGGAATAAATATGATAATTAAAAAAGCAGATACATCATCTATAGAACAAACCACCACAGCAATTAAAAGTGGTGGTATAGTTATAATTCCAACAGATACAGTTTATGGCTTCAGCGGAATTGTTGACCTTAAATACTCAGACTCTCATTTTGAAACAGATGCTAAAATCCGCTCAATAAAAGGCCGTGCAGAAACAAAGCCCCTTATTCAGCTTATAGCAAAACCAGAAGATATCAGACTTTATACCGACGATATTATTCCAGAATCTCTTCTTTCAAAATGGCCGGGCGCCCTCACAATCATAGTTCATATAAAAGATGATTCACCTCTTGCAGCCACTGCAATACCAGAAAGCCGCACTGTGGCCTTCCGCTGTCCGGGAGATGAATGGCTTCGTAAAATAATAGAACAATGTAAAGCTCCTGTTTTCAGCACCAGTGTTAATAGAAGCGGTCAGCCGGTACTGGATACAATTAATGCAATCAATGAAGAATTCTCCAGCGAAGCCAGCCTCATCGTAGATGACGGAGATAAAAAAGGAGCCCTGCCTTCGACTCTGGTTTCAATTGAAAATGGAAATGTTCGTGTTCTTCGCCAGGGCAGTGTTAAGGTTTCCTGATATTTATACTGTCTTTCCATCCCATTCTTTGGAATGTTCACGTTCATAACGAATGGCCGCATCAAAATCAACTTCAGGTGCGCAATTACGCTCTACATTTAAGGCTGCTGTATGAAGTCTTCGAATACAGTCTGATTTGTCTTTATATCCAAGCCTTGATTTTTCTATACTGTCACGCAAAATACGTATTGATTCATCATAGATTTTCAGAGGAACTGGGAAGGGGTGTCCGTCCTTTCCACCATGTGCAAAACTGAAACGTGCAGGGTCTGTAAAACGACTTGGAGTTCCGTATATAACTTCGCTTACAAGAGCGAGAGACTGCAGTGTACGTGGGCCAAGACCAGGAGTGAGTAAAAGACTTTCAAAATCCTGAGGTTGATTATTGTAAGCTGTTGCTAACACGCCTCCAAGACGCTTAAGATCTACATCCTGCTCACATACTTCGTGGTGCGATGGAAGAACTATTGAGCGTCCTTTTTCTTCTGTTTGTATTGAAAGCTCTGGAAACAATTCCTGCTGCTGTGGAAGTTCGGGGGCGTTGCGGGGGTGTCCCCCGCTGGAAGGGGTAGCGACCGACGAAGTGGGCGCGAGGGGAAGACTTTCCCCTCCCTGCATAAGAATAATCTGACTGGCCGGTTTCCCAATTTGTGAAATTTCATTAAGCATACGTTCGGGCTCTTCTCGACTCATTTCAAGAATTGAAGAACGGGCTTTATCGGCTTTGGAATCTGTAAGATTCAGAATCTTTCCGCGATTATCTCCAACTACTCCGGTATGAGGCTCTTCAACAAACGAACGTAAGTTAGTTGAACACCAGTGATAACGCCGAGCCTTTTTCTCAGACCCATTCATTCCCTGCTGAACAACTGCCCAGCTTCCGTTTCGTGTCAAAATGAAATTATGCTGATACAGCTGGAATCCATCCTGAACGGCGTTGTTATCTACTTTTGCGACCAGTTTACTGTTACGAACAAGTTTATCACCGCTCAAGCCTTCTCTGCCTGCAATTTCCAGAAGTTCATCCGGGGTCATCCTTGAATATTTTCCGCGACCACCACAAACATAAATACCAAGCTCTTTAGCTCTTGGATTAAGTCCTCTCTTTAATGCATACATAACGCTCGTCGTAATTCCAGAACTGTGCCAGTCCATTCCCATAACTGCACCAAAAGATTGAAACCAGAGCGGATCACTTAAACGAACAAGCACTTCTTCCGGACCAAAATTTTCAACAAGAGATTCTGTTATCAGTGTTCCCAGAACCATCATGCGATCCACAAGCCAGCGGGGAACTGTTCCAGAATGAAGAGGTAAATCGGCATGTCCACTATTACGAAATTGAGGCATAGTTTTATTTATACAATTATTATGGAGTTTTACTCGACAATTGTAAACCTCTGAATTGTCCCGTCATCGTTTTTGTGTTATAGTCTCTTCTATGAGTTTTCGCGATAAAAAAGTTTTTGGTTATTTGCTGGCAGCATCCTGTGTTTTTTTCTGGGGAATTACCTTTGTATGCACAAAATATCTGCTCAAAGATTTTTCACCGCTTGAAATTCTTTTTTACAGATTTATTGCTGCCTATATCGGGCTCTGGATTCTTCGCCCGCGCTTTGAAAAAATAGCAGTCCGCGATAATGTTCTTTTTGCGCTTGCAGGATTTTCTGGGGTAATACTTTATCAGCTTTTTGAAAACATAGCGATTAATTACACAAACGCATCGAACGTAAGTGTTATCGTTAGTATCTGTCCTCTTTTCACCGCAATTTTCAGCCAGATTTTTTTGAAGGAAAAACATCTTTCTTTGTGGTTCGTTGTCGGCTTTGTAATTTCAATTACCGGAGTTACACTTGTCTGCCTCAATGGAAGTAAAACACTGGAGTTTAATCCTAGGGGTGATTTTCTTGCACTTTTTTCGGCAGTCTGCTGGGGCTTTTACTCAGTTATAATTTCAATCATAAACAAAAAGAACTACGATCAGATTTGCGCGACAAGACGTATTTTCTTTTTTGCAGTTTTAATGATGATTCCTCTTATGATTTTTACTAAGCAGGATGGAATTCTGGAAAATGTGACAAGATTTAAAAATCCTCTGAATGATGTTTACCTTCTTTTCCTTGGATTGATTGCCAGCGGATTTTGTTTCGCTGCCTGGAACAAGGCCTGCAAAACTGTAGGTACCGTAAAAGTAAGCTGCGGTCTTTATCTTATTCCAGTTGTTACAATCATCTTTGCTTTTATCGTGCTCGGAGAAAAAATTACCCTGCTTGGCGGACTCGGAGCTGCAATCACTATTGCTGGGCTTTTTGTTAGTGAACGCTAAGTCCTTTATTCAACTTTCTTCTTTCTGGCCTGTAATTTTTCGTTTATCTTTTTGGCTTCACTGAAATCAAGAAGATAAACCAGAAGAGTTACAATGATAAAAATCAGAACAAACATTATCTCCATAACAGCAAGTGATTTCAGGTCTTTCTGGAACCAGCCGAGATTTAAGCCTATAAAAATGAAAACAGAATTCAGAATCAAAAAATATAGGATTTCACATAGGGTAAGCTGCCTGTTAGTCATATTCTTTTTGACGAGGAAAATTCCAAAAGCAAGTCCGGAAACAATTCCAATAATCAAAACACCCCATATATCTTTAAGGCCCATATAAAGGTCACCAGACGAGCTGAAGAATTTTCTGAAGATTCCTCAAAGGGCCTCAGTGGGCTATTGCTATTGTATCATCTTTTGAGCTTCTTGCAAGGCAAGAATTGCCAGCATTTCTTTCTGCTTTGGTGTGAAATTATTTACCAAGCCGGGCTTTTCTGCTAATATCGGAAAATCAAAAGAACAAGCGACTATTGCCGGATTCAGGAGGAAGTATGATAACAAAAAATGAATTTCCTGTTATGGAATTTGATGATGATAAAGATGCTGTTGTAAATCCATTCAAATGGAATCTTGAACCCTTTTCTACAGATAAGCTTATTATCACTTTCTTTCCTGAGGTTATTAAGGATTTAATGGAAAGCGGGGAGCTGGAAGAGGAACGTCACTTTGGTGGAGAAAATCCAGTTGATATTTATCGCTTTAAGAGTCAGCCGGATGTTATGATAACTCTGGGTTATGTCGGCTGTCCTGCCTGTGCCGAAAATCTCGAAGTCTTTGCTGCCTGCGGAGCCACTAAAGTAATGTTCTGCGGTGGTGGTGGTGTTCTGGATAAGAGCATAAAGGTGGGAGAACTTTTAGTTGTAGAAGGCGCAATCCGAGATGAAGGTTTTTCTTACAAATATATTGAGCCTTCCCGCTATATCTATACTGATAAAAAAATTACTCAGAAAATTACAAACTATCTTGAGCAGCATAAAATTTCTTATCTCACAGGAATTACCTGGACAACCGATGCAATGTTCCGTGAGACAAAAGCTCTTGTAGAAGAACGAAAAGCAGAAGGTGCAAAAATTGTTGAGATGGAACAAGCCGGTTGTATAGCAATGGCGCAGTTCCGCAATTTTGACTACGGTGCAATAATTTATGGCGGTGACGATGTTTCTCAGGATGAATGGGATACAAGATCCTGGGACAAGCGCAAGGGAATCCGTTATAATTTAGTAATGCTTTGCCGAGAGCTTGTAAAAGAATTTTAAATTGGTGAAAAAAATGGCCAGAGAAATTTCTATTATCCAAAAAGAAGAAGCTTATACTTATGATGAATTGAATCTGATTGAAGAGAAGCTTTTGCCACTGGTGAAAGATGAGAAAGAGAGAGGAGCTGCGGGGGAAGTGCTTCGAGCCCTCAAGAAAAGTCTTGAAAATCAAAAAAACTCTTCTGCCGTTTTTTTTATGCCACAGAATACCTTTAATATTTTTTCTTTGATTCAGGGAGACAACTCTATCTGTAAAATCACAAGAGAAAATATCAGTACTTTGTATAATGCTTTTTATTCTATTGATGATTTGGCTGGTCAACCGATTTTCAATCATCTTAAGAAAAAAATTCAGACACTTAATGAATATCTTGAACAGGGAAATGTCGTAACTCCAACTGTGATTACAGCAGATAATTTTTCTGTCATGAAAATTGAATAATCATAAAGCTGATAAATAAGACACTCACATGTCATATTTTCATGCTATAATATTTTCATGCAAATTGATCAGCTCTTTGAATTTGTTTATATCCTCATTGATAAAAAGCAGGTAACTGCTAAAGAAATGTCCGAGCATTTTGGTGTTTCGGTTCGCACAATTCACCGCTGGATAGAAGCCTTGTCTGTTTCCGGCGTTCCCCTTTATTCGCTTAAGGGGCGTGGTGGTGGAATTGCGATTTCCGATAATTACGCCTTGGATAAAACTCTTCTTTCAGAAGAAGAAAGGATGGTAATACTTTCAAGTGTAAAAGCTTTAAACAATTTGACCGGGAATCCGGCCTCTCTTGTAAATGCAAATATAAAGGCTGCAGAAAAGCTTTCTCATCTTGTTCAGAGTGATACCGACTGGCTGGAGGTAGATTTTGCCCCCTGGAGTCCGGAAGGCTCTGAAGTAAGGAATCTCTTTGGAACTTTGCGTGATTCAATTTTGAAAAAGCGCCAGATAAGTTTTGATTATTTTACCGGTGATGGCCGTAGTGAAAAAAGAACAGCTCATCCCTGGAAGCTGGTTTTCCGGGGTCAGTCCTGGTACCTTCTTGGCTGGTGTACCACACGGAAGGCAGAAAGATTTTTCAAACTCACAAGGATGAGAAATCTTGTGTTGACTTCTAAGAGTGCAAGCATTACCAGAAGCGTGGCTGTTGCAGAGCCTGCTCAGCTACCAGAGTATTCTGCCACTCTCATTCAGATTAAAGCAAAAATTACAGAGGAAAAGCTTTCTTATCTTATGGATTCTTTTATCTGTTCCGAAATTAAAGCTCCGAAAAATGGATGGGTTAATGTCACCTTTACGGCACCGGATACTCCATGGCTTTGTGAAATCCTTTTGAGTTTTGGAGCACAAATAAAGATTCAAAGCCCCGCTCGCCTGAAAAATAAAATTGCAGAAACGGCAGTAAAGATTTCTGAATTATATAAATAAAATATGACATTCTGTTGTCATATTTTGAGTGGTATTCTTTAGCTAATAAAGTTTGTCGGGTCAAGCCCGACAATGACACTCGACTATAAATGTCATGTTCGGGCTTGCCCCGGACATCTCAAAGGAAAGAACCAATGCCACGTCCAGACTTTTCTGAAATAAAGACCTTCGAAGAATTTTCAAAATATTACTGGTACCGCGAGGAACTGCAGAAAATCTGCCGTACGCTGGGACTAAAATCTGACGGTGGAAAAATTGAATTGAATAAGATGATTGAAGCTTATTTTAAAGCAACTCGTCACCCTGAATCAAAATTAAGTTACCCTGAACTTGTTTCAGGAATCGCACATCATAAAATCCGGAAAAAGCTCCCGAAACGAGTTCGGAATGACCATTCTATAATGCTTTCCCTGGACTCCAGTCTGATTGAATGTGGTTTTACCTTTGGCCCGCGATTCCGTGAATTCTTTGAAAAAGAAACCGGCATCAAACCCTTTAAATTCAATGTGGACATGGTAGCGACTGTTAAAAAAGTCAAAGAAACAAATGATATAAACTTCACTCTTGGAGACCTTTTAGAAATTTACTACAGTCGCAAAACTTATGCCAAATATGACAAATCCGCATTGCAATGGAACAAGTTTGTTCAGGACTTTTGCGCAGATCCTGCGACCGAACGCATCCCGAACAAACTCAAAGCCGCCGCAAAACTCTGGAAAATAGTCCGCGAGTCAACCAGAGAAAAAGTCTATTCTCACGACTTACTTAATGAACTGAATATTTTATAAATCATAAAAGATTCTACCTTCATTTTCGCATCGCTCTGCATGCAGTTTTACATCAGTAACCTTTTCCAGAAAAGCCTTATCATGACTTACAACAATAAGTGCACAGGAAAGCGAAGCCAGTGCATTTTCCAGAGCAAGCACACTTGTTATATCCATATGATTCGTTGGTTCATCCAGAATTAAAAGAGATAGCGGCTTTTCTACCGCCAGGGAAATCATAAGCTTTCTAAGTTCGCCAGGGCTAACAGAGCCCTGCTGCAGATTTTCCGGTTCACTGCCAAGACGATACAGAGTTGAAAGAACAGCACCGCGTTCTGCATCTTCCAGTGCAGCAAACTCCGAAAGTATTTGATTTTTCTGGTCTTCTGAAATCTCCTGTGGCAGATACATAACTTCTCTCGTCCTGCCGGATTTTTTAAGTTCCCTAATCAGATGTTTTATAAAAAGACTTTTCCCGGTCCCGTTCTGCCCGATAAGCGCAATTTTTGAATCAGGATTAATTACTATCCGCGGAATATGAAGTTTATAAGAAGTTTTTTCTTCAGATGCAAAAATATCAGTTTCCTCTATAATTATAGACTTTGCAAAGCCTACTCCTTCAACCGAAAAACCTTCTTTTCTCATAAGTGATTTTTTTACAGAATCGCGAGCTGCCTCTGTTCTTTGAATCTGATTTTCGAGATGTGCTTTTGCATCGCCTGCGCTTCTGTCTTTTCCACCAAGTCTTGCAACATCAATTTTTCTTTTTGCATCATGATCACGCGGGTCAATATTTTTTTTAGCAAGGCGGCTTTTAGATCGTTCGTTTTCTTCTGCAAGCCTGCGGCTCCTCTGTTTTTCACCTGCCGCTTTTGAATCAAGTCTTTCCCATTCTCCGCGATTATGAGAAGCCTTCTGCTCGCGAAGCTCCAGAGCCTTGCTAAGACCTCCGGAATAACTCTCACAAACTACGCAGTCGCGTCCACCGGAAAAAGCACGAGCCTCATTGTAAAGATAAACTGTGTGCTTACAAATAGAGTCCGCAAAAGAGCGGTCATGACTTACAATAATTCCAATTCCACTAAAGAGGGCAAGTGTGTCAGAAATCATGCGGACAGTTCCTTCATCAAGATGATTTGTAGGCTCGTCCAGAAGCAGCACCGTCGGCCGGTCTGCCAGGGCACAGGCAATTTGGATTCGCTTCTTCTCCCCACCAGAAAGAGAATCATAGCGGGCAATCATTTCTTCTGTGATATGAAGCATGGAAAAGAAGCGACGCACTTCGTTATCATCACTCCAGAAAACCGAATAAAGATTTTCGGGCACCTCGGCAGTTTCCTGAGGGCAGTAAATAACATAGCCGCTGGAAGCTTGCCCGCAGCTCACGATTCGCCCTTCATCAGGCTTAAGAAGGTTTGCAATCAGTTTAAGCAGTGTACTCTTACCACAACCGTTACTTCCGGCAATGCAAGTCCAGCCATCATTAAACTGTAGAGAAAAATTCTCGAACAAAGTTACGTGCGAAGATGGATATGAAAAATAAAGCTTTTGAATTTCTAATGACATAATGACCTCCAGAGGAAGCCGGCAATCATAATAAAATTATGCAGGGAAATAATACAACGAACAGATTCGCAAAACCCCGATAAAATTTATACTGTAACTGACTTCCAAAAAATGAAATCTCGAGCGAGAAAAAAAATGTACGGAAATCAGATTTACAGTCTCATCGGCAATGCGTCTCCTTAAGAAAAGTTAATTAATTTTATTATGAAAAATGATTTTGTGTCAATGAAAAAACATAGAGCTTCCGTGTGACAAATACGCTTATTGAACTTTTTCTTTCATTTCAATAATGTATTTCTCTATGTTTCATCACAATTCTTCTTATGAAAGAAATTTAACCCAAGGCTCGCTTTTTAAGGGAATCTTTCTATATGGCGTTCCGCTCATTTTTTCAAATCTTCTGCAGGTGCTTTTCAATATTGCCGACGTTGCAGTAGTAGGAAGATTTGCCGGTTCTCAGGCCCTTGGTTCTGTAGGCTCAACTACTCAGCTCCTCTTTTTGTTCACCGGACTTTTGATGGGGCTTGGCGGCGGCGTGAATGTAATCGTTGCCTTTTACATCGGTGCTAAGTCAAAAAAAGATTTAGATGATGCTATTCATTCATCCTTCATAGTTTCTATGCTTACTGGTTTTATTCTTTTGTTTTTTGGCTATGCCTTAGCAAGACCGGTCCTTACCCTTATCAAAACCAAGCTGGAGCTTCTGGACGGTGCGGTAATTTACTTTAAGATTTACCTGCTTGGTATGCCAGGTGTTGCACTTTTTAATTTCGGAAACGCTGTACTTAGCGCAGCAGGCGATACAAAGCGTCCTCTCTACTATCTTAGTTTTGCCGGAATCATCAATATAATTTTGAATCTGTTTTTTGTGATTGTATGCAGACTTTCTTGTGCCGGGGTTGCTCTTGCCAGCATTATTTCACAGTATGTTTCGGCCGTCCTGGTTATGATTCCTCTGATTCGTGGGCGTGGACTTGGAGATGTAAAATTTAGTTTTTCAAGGCTCATACTTAACCGCGAGAAGACAATCAGAATTTTGAAGATAGGAATTCCAGCCGGAATGCAGAATGCGATTTTTGCTGTGGCAAACACATTTATTCAGGTAGGTATAAACTCTTTTGATGCAGTAATGGTTGCAGGAACAGCTGCCGGTGCAAATCTTGATAACATAATCTACAGCGCAATGAACGGATTTTATGTAGCCTGTGCAACCTTCATCGGGCAGAACTATGGAGCAGGAAATAAAAAACGCATTCTGCACAGTATGATTATTTCGAATCTTTTTGCTTTCAGTCTGGGAGCCTTTCTCAGTGTAACAATGTATATTTTTGGACCTCAGTGCCTTTCTCTTTTTACAAATGACCCGGAAGTTATTCATGCCGGCATGCTCCGTTTTTCAATTATGTTCTTTTCATACCCGGTTGCAAGTTTTATGGATAACACAATTGCCGCTAACCGCGGGCTTGGAAAAACTACTGTTCCAACAATTATTGTTCTGCTCGGTTCCTGCTTATTCCGCATCCTCTGGATATACACAATTTTTAAATGGATTGGAACGATTCAGTCTCTCTTCCTCCTTTATATTTTCTCCTGGGCAATCACTGCCCTTGCAGAGATGATTTACTTCGTAAAAATTTATAGAAAAATTTTAGTTTAAATATGACACTCAGCTGTCATATTTAATATGGTATTCTGTAAACATCCGGTTGGATTGAAATCCACCGGTTTTACAGGAGAACTTCAATGCCATTTGATTACAAGAAAGAATTTAAAGAGTTCTATCTTCCGCCGGCAAAGCCGCATATTGTACATATTCCAAAAATGCAGTTTGTCGCTGTTCGCGGAAAGGGGAATCCTAACGAAGAAGACGGCGAATACAAAAGTACCCTTGCCCTGCAATATGCAATCGAATACACGATCAAGATGAGTAAGAAGGGAGAATATCGAATTGCGGACTATCAGGATTTTGTAGTTCCACCGCTGGAAGGCTTCTGGTGGCAGGAGAAAAACGGGAAAATCATTCCGGGTTTTGACTACACTGACAAATCTTCCTTCAACTGGATTTCCGTAATTCGCCTTCCGGATTTTGTGACACAAAAGGATTTTGAATGGGCTAAGAAAAGTGTGTCAGAAAAGAAGGGACTGGACTGCACGCGAGCCGAACTCTTTACATTTGAGGAAGGAGACTGCGTTCAGATTATGCATATAGGCTCTTACGACGATGAGCCTGCAACAATCAAGCTGATGGATTCCTTCGCCCTCAATAATGGCTGGCAGCTGGATTTTTCAGAAACAAGACTTCATCACGAAATCTACCTGAGCGACCCGCGAAAAACATCTCCTGAAAAATTAAGGACTGTTATAAGACATCCTGTTAAAAATTTATAATATGGATAAG
Source organism: uncultured Treponema sp. (assembly GCA_934699065.1). Classification (GTDB taxonomy): domain Bacteria; phylum Spirochaetota; class Spirochaetia; order Treponematales; family Treponemataceae; genus Treponema_D. The sequence continues at coordinate 1,777 of CAKUWD010000019.1, read as the reverse complement.
TTTCTATGAATTGTAAAATAGATTCCTTGTATATAATTGTTGATGATTTGGAAAGAGCAATTTCTTTTTATGAAGCCTTCTTTGAGCAGATAATTATTAATAAAAGTGAGCTCGGTGGTTATTTTGATATTGAAGGATTCAGATTTCATCTGTTTGCGTATAAAAAAGTAAATGAGTCGCACTCTTATGGAAGTAACTGTTTACCAAGCATTTGTTTTAAATCTTTGGAACAATTGAATAGGAAAATTTCTGACAAAAAGATTTGTTTTCCGCTTACAAAAATCGGGAAAAATTGGGTAGCAGAGTTCGTTGATTCTGAGGGAAATCATATCGAAGTATATACACCCGATGAGGAATAAATGATGAAAAATGAACTTTTAGAAAACATCGAAAAACTTCACACTACACCAATGGGCGTAGATCGTATCCGCCGCAACCTTCGGCTTGGTCACGATGTAAAAGATGTCGTTGTCTGGTGTCGTCAGAAAATCCTGGACACCGATGCAGAATTCATACGTCAAGGAAAAAACTGGTACGTTAGAATAAATGATTGTATCTTTACAGTGAATGCTTACAGCTACACGATAATCACAGCGAAAAAGGTAAACAAACAAAAATAAACGTTTTATTCCTAAACATTTGCCAATATTGCAGGAATAAGAGAATAATCAAGTTTTTCAAATGCAAAACATTTTTTACCTAAATCTTTGAGAGAAGCTCCTATGTGGTAAAGTACTGTGCTATCGATAATCAAAAAACGGTCGTGCATTTTTGTTGTGTATTGAACAGTAAGTGTTGGATATTGAGCATTAAACTTTTGAATATCCTGTGTTGTGAGTTTTGTTTTTAGAGCTGTATAGATTGTTACATTTACATTTTTCTTTTTTTTCGCAAAACGTTCAAGAATTGTTAAATCTACATAGCCATCAATCAAGATTATTTGAGTATTTGCTTTCTGGATAAAACTTTCAAACTTTGCATAGGCGTCAAAAATCTGTCCTTGAAAAAAGATACCTTGTTTATCCTCAATATGATATTTGTCCATAAGGTCAAAGAGTTCGTCTATGCGTTTGTCGGCTTCTTTTTGATGAATATTTGTATCTATAAGCTGCTGCTTGATAGATTTTAATTCTGAAAAGATTTCTGCGTTATTACGTAAGAAATGACGCATTTGCACAAATGCATCCATGATATTTATACTGACTTGTACTGCGGTTTCACTTTTGAGAACAGCAGAAAGCATTGCACAGCCTTGCTCGGTGAATGCATAGGGAAGATATTGTCTTCCACCACGAGTTTCTGTTTTTGAGGTCACAAATTGTGACCTCAAAATTTCAAATTCATTCTCCGTTAATTGAAAATGAAAGCGTTCTGGAAATCGTTGAATATTACGTTTTACTGCTTGATTCAAGACCTTTGTTTCAACGCCATACATTTCTGCCAAGTCGCAATCTATCATCACCTGCTGATTGCGAATAATGAGAATCTTATTTTGGATTTGTATAGGCTCTAATTCACTAGACATAATATCATCCTTACTCTTCAAACCAATTCTCAATCATAAGATTTGAATTCTCTGTAATGGCCGTAAAATCAGAAACATTGCGGGTTACCAGAATCAGATTGTTTGAAATAGCAATTGAAGCAATCAACAAATCAAATCTCTGGGCAGGGGCTCCTTGAGACTTGAGTCGCTCATATAAATCAGAATAAATACTAGCAGCACTGGCATCAAAGGAAAGAATCTCATATTGTTTTTGTACATATTCAATAGAAT
>CAKUWD010000018.1 GCA_934699065.1 uncultured Treponema sp. | reverse complement strand
CAAGCCCTCTCACGAGCTGCTGCCTGTCTCACAATTGAATACCTGCGAAAATAAGGAAAATTTGCTTTTTAGTTTTAGTGATAATAAAATATAAGGATATGAAGAAAATATCTTTATTATTCGCTTTATTACTTGGCTGTTTAACAACAGCCTTTTCGCAGTCTGCGGCAAATGGAAATGTCGATCAGACTTTTTTAAATGATTTTGTTTGCCGTAACTGGACAACAGCAGACGGACTTCCTGGCATGACAATAACAGCCATCATGCAGGACAATAAGGGTTATATCTATATTGGAACTTATGATGGCCTTGTCCGATTTGATGGTGTTGAATTTGTAAACTTTACTCGTACAATTGATCCAAAATATGATTTTGCATCTGTACGTTCTATCTTTCAGGATTCGGATGGAAATCTTTGGGTAGGCCATAATGACGAGGGTGTTTCCTGCATTCAACCAGATGGCACTATAGTAAAATACACTACAGATAACGGTATTCCTCACAACTCTATCCGCGCAATCTGCGAAGACTTCAATAAAAATATATGGCTTGGAACAGCATCAGGTTTGTGCTATCTGACTCCTGAGCGAAAGGTTCGAATCCCAGAAGGTCTTAATGAGCTTGGCCAGGAAACTATTCAGGTTTCAAGACTTTATTGTGACACCGCTGGCCGCATATGGATTTCAACTGCAATAGAAAATGATCTTTTTATTTTCTCAAATAAAAAAATAGAACGCTTTACAGGAATTACAAAAATCAAAAATCCTTCTGTAAATGAAGTTACCCAGGATAAGAGTGGTGCCTTCTGGTTTGGAGTTGCACCTCACTACGCTATTCGAATCAAAGATACTGAAGAAACTGTTTTTGACATTGGCCATGATCATCAGGAAGGAACTGTCGTTAATTCTATTGTACAAGATACAGCCGGAAATTTCTGGTTTGCTTCCGACAGCGGAATTACAATTTTACATAATGGTCTTTATACCTACTACGACAAACGCAATGGACTTGCAGACGATTATATAAATCATCTTTTTGAAGACCATGAAGGAAATATGTGGATTGCATACAACCGTGGCGGAATTGAAAAAATGAGTCAGGGAAAATTCCGTACAATCGCTATGCCGATTGCTGTAAATGCAATTTGTGAAGATACATCTCGAGCAGTTACCTGGCTGGGAGCCGACAATGGACTTTACTGCTACAAGGATAATCAGTTTGTCGAAAATAAAATTACAGAATTATGTAAGGGGGCAAGAATCCGCCATGTTGGTATAACTTCAGATGGCGAACTTTTGATTTCTTCATATTCTGATTTGAGTCAGATTCGTGTTACACCTGATAATAAAATTACAATATGGACAACGAAGGAAGGTCTTGCTGGACTTAAATGCCGTGTTGCAATTAAAACTACCGAGGGTAAGTATTATATTGGAACAACTCAAGGCTTAAGCATTGTTGAAAAAGATGGAAGCATTCATTCCATAACCCGTAAAGATGGTTTTGAAAATGAATTTATTATGAGCCTTTATGAAGATCCTAAAGGTCAGATTTGGGTTGGAACTGATGGCGGCGGTATTTACATTCTTAAAGATGAAGAAATTATAGACCATTACACTTCTGAAGAAGGTCTTGCCGGAAATGTAATTTTTAAAACTACTCCAATCGAAGGAAGCGGACTATGGATTGCAACTGGTACAGGTATTTCAAAATATGATGAAGCAAGCGATTCTTTCTTCAACTTTAATTCTTCTAACGGACTTGGAACGGACAGCGTTTTCCAGATGATTTGTGATTATACACAAACTATATGGATGACAACAAACAAAGGAATTCTTTCTGTAAATCTTTCAGATATGGAAGAAGTTGCAAGTGAAAAGAAAAACAAGGTAAATGCAAAATACTACGGTAACTCTGATGGACTTAAAACCGGTGGTGTTACTTCAACCTCTGTTTCTGCTCAGGATTCACTAGGCCGCGTATGGTTTACTTTGATAGATGGTTTTGCAATTTATGATCCTGTAAAATCCGGCAAAAATCAGATTCCGCCAAAAATTGAAATTCAGGAATATTCTATTGATAACACCAAACATGACTATCACGGTGAAAAAATTATTCTGCCTCCTTCTGCAAGACGTTTGAGTATTAAGTTCACCGGCTTAAGTTTTATCTCTTCTGATCAGATGCGCTTCTGTTATAAGCTTGGAGGTTTTGAACCAGAATATTCTGAATGGTCTAATCTGCGTAATGTTTCTTACACAAACCTTAAACCGGGAACCTATCAGTTTACAGTTATTTCTCAAAATGGAGATGAGATTCAAAGTCAACCGTCAAAACCAATCATCATAATTAAAAAACCTTATTTATGGCAGCGCCTCTGGTTCCAGATTCTTGTCGGATTAATTATTATTGGTGTTGCAGCTCTCATAGTCTGGATAAAAATCCAGCGTATGCGACGTTATCAGATTGAACTGGAAAATAAAGTTGAAGAACGAACACATGATCTTAAACTTGAGAAAGAAAAATCTGAAAGACTTCTTTTGAATATTCTTCCTGCAGAAGTTGCCAAAGAGCTTACAGAAAAGCCTGGCCAAACAATCGCTAAGAAGTTTCCGAATATAACCGTACTTTTTACAGATATCGTCGGATTTACAAAAATGAGCGATGGAATGACTGCGGAAGAAGTTGTAACAATGTTAAATAAGATGGTTTCACTTTTTGATGAACGTGCTAAACACGAAGGCATTGAAAAAATCAAAACCATAGGAGACGCCTACATGGCTGCCACCGGCTTTACAGATGAAGTAAACAACGATGGAGCTCTCCGCATGGTTCGTTTTGCCCTTGGACTTATGGATGACGTTCAACGCTTTAATCTCAACTCACCAGTAAAAGTTCAAATCCGTCTTGGTATTAACACAGGAAATCTTGTTGCAGGTGTAATCGGAAAATCTAAATTCATTTATGATATCTGGGGCGACACCGTAAACGTTGCAAGCCGAATGGAAAGCACAGGCGAACCTATGAAGATTCATGTTACTAATAGCACTTACCTTCAGACAAAAGATGAATTTGTTTACAGCGAAGGAATTGATGTTGAAGTTAAAGGCAAAGGCAAGATGAAGACTTACTTCCTCTAGTGTGCCAGTTAAAGTAAAATAAGCCCGGGCTGTAAAATAATCCCGGGCTTGACCCGGGATTATTTTTTTTCATATTATATCAACCATGAAATTTACCTTTAAACAATTCATCGTGCCAAACTTTGGCAAACGTCTTGCTTTTATGCTGCCCGCAGTAATTCTGATGGGCGTATTTGTTTCTATTCTTGTTGAGATTGGCTGGGGAACAGACCCGGCCTCTTTTATGAATCTGAATATTGCCTCCACTCTGGGCTGGGGACTGGGTAACACCGAAGTCCTGGTTTACGGACTTATGCTGATATTCACTTTTATCTTTGGTGCCCAGATGATTGGCTTTGGTACACTTGCCAATATGATTTTGATTGGTTATGTAATTGACCTCTGCCGCTGGATCTGGAAAAACATAGGTTTTGCCCAGTTTATTTATGATGGCAGCTTCGCCTTTCGTGTAGTGATTTTTGCAGTCACACTTATTTTGTTTGTTGTAGTTGCATCAATCTATATTAATGCACAAATGGGAGTTGCTCCTTACGACGCAATGCCAAATATCATAAGTGGCTGGATTCCAAAAATCCCTTTTGCAGTAATTCGTATTTTGTTTGATCTGGCAGCTGTTGGAATTGGTGTAATTGCAGGAAAATTAAACCCTGAAGGAATTCAGGGTTCTATTGTTGGTTCAATTTTGATGTCACTTTTGCTGGGCCCGGTGATAAGTCTGGTGGGCAAACCACTGAAAAAGATATTGTGATTTCGATACGCCCTTCGGGCTACTCAATCACCAGAGGTCCGCGGTGGTTGAGTGCCGCAAAGCGGCGTATCGAAACCACCTTATGAACCTTTATCCAATCAAAGGCTTCTGCTTTTTGCTAACCGGCTCACAAGTTAATACAACGCCAAGCTTCTTAAAAATCTTTCTGTCAACTTCACTCAGCATAACTGTTGTATGCACCTGGCAGCCACGAAGGTTTGGAAGCTGTTCGATAGCCTTGTGACAGTTTTCATCTGTTTTTGAAAGCATTGCAAGCGCAACAAGAACCTCGTCCGTATGCAGGCGGGGATTATTTCCACTCAAATAATCAACCTTCATTTTCTGAATAGGTTCTATCATCTCTTTTGGAATCAACTTAAGTTTATGATCAAGACCAGCAAGATGCTTAGTTGCATTCAAAATAAGAGCAGCCGAAGTTCCAAGCAACTCTGTTGTTTCTGATGTAATAATTGTACCGTCAGCAAGCTCAATAGCGGCACAAATTGATTTTGATTTTGCGGCACGTTCTTTTGCGGCAACGGTAACCTTGCGGTCATCAGTTGTAATCTGAGCCTGCTGCATCAAAAGATTAATCTTATCAACTTCAGATTCTTCTGCATTGCCTTCTACAAGGCGGCCGACAGTTTCGTAGTAGCGGCGGATAATTTCCTGCTTACTTGCCTCGCAGCAAACCTTATCATCAACAATACAATAACCCGCCATATTTACGCCCATGTCTGTAGGCGACTTGTAAGGGTTCTTGCCGTAAATGCCCTTGAAGATTGCATCAAGAACAGGGAAGATTTCTATATCGCGGTTGTAGTTTACAGTAGTTTTTCCGTAAGCCTCGAGGTGCCATGGGTCAATCATGTTTACGTCGTTGAGGTCTGCAGTTGCAGCTTCGTAAGCAAGATTTACCGGATGCTTAAGCGGAAGATTCCAGATTGGGAAGGTTTCGAACTTAGCATAACCGGCTTTAATTCCACGCTTGTTTTCGTGATAGAGCTGGGAAAGGCAGGTAGCCATTTTTCCGCTTCCAGGGCCTGGCGCTGTAATTACAACGAGAGGACGGCTTGTTTCAATATAATCATTTTTACCAAAGCCTTCGTCGCTGGCAATAAGCGGAACGTTTGAAGGATAGCCCGGAATTGTATAATGATAGTAGGCCTTAATGCCCATCTTCTTAAGACGACCGCGGAAGGCCTTTGCAGCTTCCTGACCGGTGTAGTGGGTAATTACAACGCTGCCAACCATAAGGCCGCGGTTCTGGAATTCATCGCGAAGGCGGAGAACGTCCTTATCGTAAGTGATTCCGAGGTCACTTCGAACCTTGTTCTTTTCAATATCAACTGCTGAGATTACAATTACGATTTCCGCAACGTCGGCCAGCTGCATGAGCATTCGCAATTTACTGTCCGGCTGGAAACCTGGAAGAACTCGGGAAGCGTGGTAGTCATCAAAAAGCTTTCCACCGAATTCCAGATAGAGCTTATCGCCAAACTTGGCAATCCTTTCTTTAATGTGTTCTGATTGAATCTTAAGATACTTATCGTTATCAAACCCGTTTTTCATACGGTATCTAATTATATCGCATTTGTTATCATTTAACAACAATTTACTGTTTATCGTCTTCATCCATTTCGTCTTCTGACATTTCTTCATCAACGCCAGAACGATTACGAAGATACTGAAAATACGAAATATCTTTTTTGTTGCATTTTGCAATCAGATCCAGATCTTTGTGGCCTAAATCAAGTTCAATAGCCTTATCCAGATAAACTTTTGCCAGATCATTTTTTTTGTATTCAAAATTCAGCTGAGACTGAGCAATGTAGACAAGATATTTTTCGCCTGGAATTACAGCACATTTTTCTGCATTATTAAAATTCTTTTGCGCTCTGCCTTTTCCACCACCAGCAATTGCGGGAGCGTAAAAACACCAGTTACCCAAAGATACATAAGCGCTTGCCCGATTTGGATTTACAGCTGCAGCCTTTTCATAACAATCTTTGACTTTCATGCCATATAAAAGAGTTGCTGCTAATGAACGAGTCATATAATAAGCAGTTACATCTCCAGTGATTAAATACAGCCAGTCGCAAATCTCATCTTTACTTCGAGCATTAATACAGGCAAAATCATTTTTCATGAGCCTTTTGATTTCTGCACGAAGCTCTTTCTGATTTCCATCGGCATTCAAGGCATGTTCGTAATACTCAGCATAATAAAGACTTTCAAGAAGACATTTTTCCTGATCAAAATCTTTCGCATAAGCAGGAAGTTCTGCAAGAGTCTCTTTTTTGAGTTCATCGATTTTTTTATATGCAACCTCATGATCTTCGCTTTTTAGCGTCACACGGTAAGTCACAAAATCTTCTACCTTCTGTAAGGTATAATCTGAAATTACGTTTTCAGCAGAAAGAAAAGTACAACAAAGATAACAAATTATAAGAAATAAAAATAAACGTTTTTTCATAAAAAATAAAAAGGGGGATTAATCGATAATCCCCCTTCAAATACTCCAAATATATTACTGATTATGCCACTTTTTGAAAATCAAACTTGTATTAACACCGCCAAAAGCAAAGTTATTTGCCATAACGTATTCAGCGTCAATATTGCGTCCCTGGCCCTGAATATAATCAAGAGGAGCACATTCAGGATCGATGTTTACGAGGTTTACATTCGGATGGAACCAGCCTTCATTCATCATGTTGATTGTGAGCCAGCTTTCTACACAACCACATGCCCCAAGAATATGACCAATGTATGATTTTGTAGAAGAGATTGGTACTGCGCGGCCAAATGCTTTGTAAACAGCCTGTGTTTCAGAAATGTCTCCGTGTGGAGTTGCAGTTCCGTGAGCATTTACATAAGCAATCTGATCCTTGCTGATTCCGGCATCTTCAATTGCCATTTCAAGACATTTTGCCTGAGTTTCACTGTTTGGAGAGGTGATGTGTGAACCATCCATATTTGTTGCAAAACCTGCAATTTCACAGTAAATCTTTGCTCCGCGTTTTACAGCGTGCTCAAGGTCTTCAAGAATTAAGGTACCGGCACCCTCGCCGATTACAAGACCATCGCGGTCTTTATCGAAACATTTAGGTGTCTGGTCTGGAGTCTTGTTCAAGCAAGATGTTGCACCAAGAGTATCGAAAATAGCAGCATCTGGAGCAGAAAGCTCTTCAGCACCACCACAAATCATGATTTCCTGGCGTCCGTCTTCAATTGCTTCGTAACCGTAACCGATAGACTGTGAACCAGAAGTACAAGCTGTATCAGTAATGATTACACGGCCGCGAATCTGCCAGTAAACGCTCATGTTGCAGGCATTTGTCTGTGGCATAGCCTTAATATATGTCTGGCTGTTGAGGTGGCTTGAATCACCTGTTTCAACCATTTTTGCAAGGTCGCCGATGGCATCCATACTTCCCATACAGGTTCCATATGCAATACCAGTGCGACCGTTCTTGAGTTCTTCAATTACATCATCGCCGTCTTCTGCAAGTAAGCCGGCCATCTGTAAAGCATCGTGTGTAGAAAGAAGACCAAGCAAAGCAACACGGCCCATTCCACGAACCTTTTTGCGTGGGAAGCTAGGAAGTTCCTCATCAAAAGGACAAGCCAGACGGGTATTCATCTTTGTATAGCGTTCCCATTCCGGCATATATCTGATTTTATTTTTACAGGTTTTCAAATTAGCATAAGCAGTTTCCCAATCACGGCCAAGAGCCGAAACCATACCACCGCCAGTAACAACAACACGGCGTTTTCCATTAGGTTTTGTAAATTCCATAATAATTCCTCAAACAAAAATTGTAATTAATCGAGTATTATAAGAATATAAGAAAAATGGGTTTAATTCAATTGCCAGTCATGCTGAACTTAAACACGTTCGGGATGACAGGTGTGTTTTTACTTACACAGAGCCTTTGCTTCTTCGTATGGCAGCGGTTTACCCCAGACAAAGCCCTGTATAAAATCACATTTGTGTTCTTTCAAGATTTCGAGCTGCGATTCATTTTCAACGCCTTCCGAAATAACTTCGCAGTCCATGATGTGACCCATGTAAATAATAGAATCTACCATATCACTCATAACAGGATCGTTCTCGAGCTCATCAATCAGGCTCTTGTCAATTTTCAAAAGACTTACCGGCAACTTCATAAGCTGGGCAATAGAAGTATAACCCGTTCCAAAATCATCAAGGGCAATCTGAACGCCAAGAGTCCGCAGGGTCAGAATATTGTCGATTGTATTTTCCATGGATTCTGCAAAGGAATACTCGGTAATTTCTATTTCCAGATTTTCTGCAGGAAAGTGAGTTTCCTCTATCATCTGATTAATCTTCTGGGCAAAATTTTCTGTTGCAATATTTTTTGCAGACACATTGATTGAAACGACAAAGTTCTTTCCGCTGGCCTCAAGCACCGGCTTCATCTCTGTCATAGCACGACGCAAAACATAATCATCAATTTCTGTGATAAGGTTTGTTTTTTCTGCAGCCGGAATAAACATTGCAGGACTTACAATTGAACCATCAGGCTTTCTGCAGCGGATTAAAGTTTCAAAGCCACGCAGCTTTTTTCCTTCGGTAATATACTGAGGCTGATAAACCAGGAAGAACCAGTCGTGCGCCATTGCATCCTTAATAAGGAACTCTGCTTCCTTCTGCACAAAATCAGAATTTAAAAGTGAATCATCATAAAGGCAGATTTTCTGCTCCTCAGACTTTCGTGCTTCAGCAAGAGCAATTTCTGCATAACGCAGAACACTGGAAGAATTTCTTTCCTTATCATAATTCTGATCAACATGAACAACGCCGGCCGCAAGCGAAACATTACATGTCTTTTTTATAGACGGGTCTTCTCCATGCTTTGGTGGCAGAGTCATAACCTCAGAGCGGATAATCAGCTTGAGCTTTTCTTCAGGATAGTTATTTTCATCAAGAATCATTGCAAAAATTCCGCCGGTAATCTTAAAGAGCATTTCATTTTTTCCAAGCATACTCTTTAGCTTTGGCGCAATTTCCTTAAGGATATAATCTCCGGCCTGAATACCATAAACATCATTTATATTTTTAAAATCTTCAATCTCAATACATGCAAGATAAAAATGCTTTTTTGCTTCAAGCTGCTGATTCAAATATTTGACATAGTAACGCCTGTTTGGAAAGCCGGTAATAAAATCTGTAAGACTGTTTATTGTGGATTTTTTATAAAAAGAATAAATGACCAAAACAGTTATAAAAGAAACAAGAGATGTCACTACACTAGGAAGAGGTGCCAGATTGTGGGAGCCGAATATCGGATTAAGGGCGGCCAGTAAACTGAGAGCCATTACACCAAAAGCGAGCTTGCTTCCCTTCTTAAAATCAATAAAAACCAGAATAACACAGCTCAAAGAATTTAATGCGGCAATAATACCTTGTATTGAAGAAACCGGAAAAACAAAGTTACCGTAACGAATAATGTGGCCAGAGATTGTTGCTAATCTTGTTACTCCTATAATACATGCAATCCCATATACGGTTAAAAGAGTCATCAGGAGATTTTTTCGATTTAAGTATTTCAAAGGCGTCCTCCATAACATACTTGGCTTATATCAAGAAAAACTTTTATTAAAAACAAGTAAAAAGGACTTTATTAGATATGCTGGAAATTTAATTATTTATATAATTTTAACATGTGAAAAGTGTATTAGCAAGAAAAAAAGAGGGGAAAGTCTCCCCCTGCGCTCCCCACTCACGGTAGTTTCGATACGATGCTTCGCATCTACTCAACCACCGTTCGCTCCGGTCTTGTCCGCTACCCTCTCTGCGGGAGCTCGCCGCCCCCGCAACGCCCCGGCTACATACCACCGTCGATTTCAATAACCTGACGGGTAATATATGCAGCTCCTTCACTCAAAAGGAATACAGCAGCGCTTGCGATTTCTTCTGGTTTTCCGGCACGTCCCATAGGAATTGTCTTCATGATGATTTCATAAACTTCCGGACGAATAGCCTTAGTCATATCAGTTTCGATTACACCAGGAGCGATTGCGTTACAGGTGATTCCGCGGCCTGCAAGTTCAACTGCGAGTGCTTTTGTAGCACCGATAATTCCTGCCTTAGAAGCAGAGTAGTTTGTCTGACCACGGTTTCCATCAACACCACTTACAGAAGAAATTGTGACGATACGACCACCGCGTTTATTCTTGCGGCTAGCCATTGGCATCAAAAGCGGATTGATTACATTGTAGAAGCTGTCGAGATTTGTGTGGATAACCTTGTCCCAGTCCTCGCCACTCATTGCAACAAAAGTATTATCGCGGGTAACACCAGCGTTGTTTACGATTCCCCAGAGAGCACCATATTTTTCTGAAAGAGCTCCGAGCTTTGCCTTACAGTCTTCGCGGTTTGAAACATCAAACTGAATCAGTTCACCCTGTCCGCCGGCAGCCTGAATCTGTGAAAGAGTTTCCTCTGCCTTTCCCTGACTTCCGTTATAGTGACAGATTACATAATATCCGGCCTTAGCAGCCTCAACAGCGATTGCGCGGCCAATTCCACCGCTGGCACCAGTTACGAGAACTTTCTTATCAGCATTAACGTTTTCCATTTTCTTTACTCCTATTAAAAAGCCTGTCCGGCCGTTTTATAAACTTATTATGACATTTTTAGCAGATTTTGTCATCTGTTAAGGTTAGCGGTTTGCCAGCCTTACAGTTTTTTCCAGCAGTTTTTCTGAGAAAATTCCATTTGTTATACTGATTAAACTTTCCAAAGGATTTTCTGCTATTGCGCTGAGAATAATTTTTACAGACGGATCTTTCTTTGATTTTCCACGCATAGAAAAAAGAATTATTGTTTTGATAATTCCTAATATGACTCTTACAGCAAAACTTTCCTTTGCCATATCACCAAGATTGTCGGCAGTAGTAAAGCTTCCTTTGTGATGTGGTTCATAAAAGGTGTTTGTAAAGAAAGAATCATAAAGAGCGGAATCCGGAGTGTAAGCTGCATTCTCTGCTTTAGCCGATTCAGCCTGCTCTGCACTAACCGTAAGCTCCTGCTCCAGAAGGATTTTTCTTACAGACATTCCAACTTTGATTTTATACTGTCCGGCAGCCGGAACAAAATCGTGGGCTTTGGTGTCGTAAGTTTTAAAAGCATTTTCATCAAGTTCTACAGTAACGCGTTTTGTTTGACCAGCTTCAAGTTCAACCTTTTCAAAACCACGAAGTTCCGGGTATTCAACATCATCTTTCTGAATGTAGACTTGAGCTGCCTCTGCTCCCTTTACTGCTCCGGTGTTCTTAATATCAAAAGAAACTCGTCGAGCCCCGGCATCAACCTCGAGATTTGAATATTCAAAGTTTGTATAACTGAGTCCAAAGCCAAACTCATAGCGCACAGGAATATTTTTTGCTTCGTAGTAGCGGTAACCTACAAGGCTGCCTTCCTTATATTCGATGTTGTCATCTTCGCCGCCATAGTTACCGTAACATGGTGTGTCTTTCTCTGAGAAAGGGAAAGTCTCTGCGAGCTTTCCACTCGGGTTTGCCTGACCACTAAGAAGCTGTGCACAGGCTTCGCCACAAGCCTCGCCACAAAGATACATGTGAAGCACGGCACGAACCTTGTCTGCAAAATAAATATCGATTGGGGCACCGCTGAAGGTTACTGCAATTACCTCTGCACCGGTCTCAAGAATCTGATCCAGAAGCTTTGTCTGAACCTGAGGAAGTGCAATTGTTTCGCGGTCAAAGCCTTCGCCTTCAAACTCCTCTGTAAGACCACAGAAGAAAAGCAGGGGGCGTTTTTCAGCTGCTGCCTTTTTAGCAAGTTCCAGAGCCTGGCCATAGCCTTTCTCGCTCACATTGCCAAGGTCTGTCGGGTAGCCTTCTGCATATTCAATTTCATAACCAAGAGCCTTAAGACTTTCCAGCGCACTAGGATATTCAGCTGCATTTATATGACTAGAACCGCCACCCTGAAATTTCATTGTGGCTGCAAGACCACCTATCACCGCAAGCTTTGCATTTGGCGCAAGCGGGAGAGCACCATCGTTTTTCAAAAGAACTGCCGAACTAGTTGCAAAACGTAAAGCCACCTTATGGTGTGCAGCAAAATCAATTTTAAAATTGTCAGACTTCTGTTTGTGACCACCATTCCATTTTTCAGCGGCTTCAATCACGAGAGTGTTAGCTTCTTCTAACTTTTCACGAAGTTCAGAATCCTCATCATACACAGCCGAAAGCTGATTCGAAAAATATCCGTTTGAATCCGGCATGGCAAGAGTCATACCAGCCTTAAGACAATTCACAGCTCCAATGCAGGCACCCCAGTCAGAAATTACCATTCCCTTAAAGCCCCATTTTTTTCTGAGGACCTCTGTTAGCAAAAACTTACTTGCAGCCGCATACTCGCCGTTTACCTTGTTGTAAGAAACCATAATGCTGGCCGGCTGAGCCTTGCGAACCGCAATCTCAAAAGGACGAAGGTAAATTTCTGAAAGTGTTTTTTCGTCAACAATTGAATTTGAAGTCTGGCGGCGTTTTTCCTGATTATTGCAGGTAAAATGTTTAAGCGAAGTTCCAATACCAAGGGCCTGCATTCCGTTTATATAACTTGCCGCAAGTGTTCCTGCAAGGTAAGGGTCTTCAGAAAAATATTCAAAGTTACGACCGCACAAAGGAGAACGCTTAATGTTAGTTCCAGGGCCAAGAACCAGATCAACCTCCTGACACTGAGCTTCCTCTGCAATCGATTTTCCCTCTTCGCTTAAAAGAGCTTTGTCCCAACTGGCAGCCATACAACTCGAAGTCGGAAAACAGGTAGCAAGTCGGCTGCGGTTTATGTCCGCGTAGGCTTCAGTTTCCTGCACCGGGTCCTGCTTACGAAGTCCATGCGGCCCATCACTCATAGTAAAAGAAGGCAGCTTTCCGCCAGCATCATAAGAATTCCAGTTACCCACTCCATTGAACAGCCTGATTTTTTCTTCTTTAGTTAGTTTTTCTAATTCTTTTGTCATCAATATTCCTCTTATAAAATTACTTAAAAAATATGTTTTAAATAAATATCTTTTAGTTAAATTATAAAGTAATTTTGCTTTTTGGCAAAATAAATTCTTACAATTATTGTATACGCTCATTATATAAAACGTTTTTTTTTGCTGTAATATTATTTATAGAGGTAATAATTATGTTTCATAGAATGGATAAAGCAAAAATCAGAGTAATTGGAAAAGATGGAAAACCAGCTGCAAATACCAGCGTTCATATAAATCAGATTAATCACGAATTCTTGTTCGGATGCGGAGCTTTTGAAACACTTCCATATACAAATGGTCCGGAAGTACATAACGGCACTGGAAGCCTGAACAAAGTAAAACCAATGCCAGACGAAGAAAAAGAAGCTTATCGTGCCCGTCTTGAAGACCGCATGCAAAAATGGCTCAGGCTTTTTAATTATGGAACCCTTCCTTTTTATTGGGGAGGTTTTGAACCTGAAGAAGGAAATCCTCATACAGAACAGCTTATGAATGCTGCAAAATTCCTTAAAAGCAAAGACGTAACTGTAAAAGGACATCCTCTTTGCTGGCATACAGGCTGTGTACCCTGGCTGATGAATTACGATAACAAAACAATTCTTGAAAAGCAGCTCGAAAGAATCCACCGCGATGTAGGAAATTTCAAAGGCATAATCGATATGTGGGACGTTATCAATGAAGTTGTTATCATGCCTATTTATGACAAATATGATAATGCAATAACAAGAATCTGTAAGGAACTTGGTCGCGTTGGACTTGTCAAAAAAGTTTTTGATGCTGCACAGGAAACAAATCCGGATGGAATTTTCCTCATTAATGATTTTAATCTTTCTACAAATTATGAGATTCTGATTGACGGATGTCTTAATGCCGGTGTTCCAATTAAAACAATCGGCTTGCAGTCGCATCAGCATCAGGGTGTATGGTCATTAGAAAAAACTGAAGAAATCCTCAGCCGCTTTGAACATTTTGGACTCCCGATTCATTTTACAGAAAACACAATTGTTGCTGGTCCTCTTGTTGCTCCAGAAATTACAGACCTTCAGGATGCACATTATGAAGACGATGCTGCAACTCCAGAACTCGAACAAAAGCAGGCAGATGACCTCGAAAAAATGTACCGGAATCTTTTCGAAAATCATCCTCTTGTTACAGCAATTACAAACTGGGATTTTGGCGACGGAGCCTGGCTTAATGCACCAAGCGGAGTAATCAGAAAGGATGGTTCTCTCAAGCCATCTTACAATAGACTGCATCATCTGATAAAGAAAGAATGGCACACCGAACTCGATGCAACAACAGATGCCGATGGTTATATCACAATAGAAGGTTATAAAGGAAAATACGAAATTTCTGCAGGCAATAAAAAAGCCGCCTTCGTTTTGAGCAAAGGCGGCGATGTTGTGCTTGAGTAATTCTCTACCTGCAGGTTACATAGCAGTATAGCCGCCGTCAACAGGGAGGATTACTCCTGTAACGTAGCTTGAAGCAGGGCTTGCAAGGAAGAGTGCTGCAGTATCAAGTTCTCCCTCGTTACCGTAGCGGCTGAGAGGAATCATTGTCTGAGCGTTCTGCTGGAAGAAATCTGAATCCAGAGTTTCCTTTGTAAGTGGGCTGTAGAAATAACCCGGACAGATTGCATTTACGTTGATGCCATATTTTCCCCATTCGCTTGCAAGACCGCGAGTCATATTTACAACACCACCCTTAGCAGCATGGTAAGGTGAACATGGAGCTACCTTATTTCCAACCAAACCATACATAGAAGCAATGTTGATGATGCGGCCGTACTTTGCAGGAATCATAGCCTTCTTTGCAATAGCGCGAGCCATGCGGAAAGAACCGAACATATCGATATTGATTTCGTTGTAGAACTGATCGTCTGTAATATCCTCGGCAGGAGCAACAGCACCAGTTCCCGCATTGTTGATAAGAATATCAATGCGACCGAACTTTGCCATAATTTCATCAATTACAGCATTAACACGATTAGTATCTGTAATATCGCACTGAATACCAACAGCCTCAACTTTATATTCTTCCGCAATTTCTTTAGCAACTGCGTCAATCAACTCTTTACGGCGTGCAATAGCAACAATTTTAGCTCCCTGATTTGCAAGAGCCTTAGCCATCTGAACACCAAGACCTGTAGAACAGCCGGTTACAACAGCAACCTGACCAGTTAAATCAAAATATGATTTCATATAATACCTCTTGTTTTTATTACTTATATTATTATAACAAAATAATATTAGAATGAAAAGTTAGTTTAGCCTAACATATATAAACTATAAACATCTTCTTATCGGCCAAGACAAACAGATTCTATAAGATTCAAATCTCCTGCTTTTATACTTATATTCTCACGCCAGTCTGAATAAATTACTTCATCACCAGCACCATAATAATCAATTTGTAAATCATACAAACCAGGATCAAGTGTTATACCTGCAACACTTGCCCTCGCAGGAAAATATCTGGAAATTCTCATATCAGCATGTTCTGTTACCTGTTGTGTAATATTTCCACCAATAGAAAAAAGCTGCAGTAAAGCACCGGCCAGTACAAGGCCAGCATCGTCACTTTGTACCAGTTCATCGCCAACAGACATTCCCACATTTGACGCAACTGCCTTTGTAACAGAACGTGCTATCGCTTTTGCATAAATCACATCCTTGTGTAAGGTAAAAGTTTCTTCAGCAACATTTTCAAGACTTTCCAAAAGTTGAAGAGCCTGAACGATTGTTTTTCCAGTTTTGGAATCTTCAGCGCGTACAACAATTTTTGTAAACGGATATTCTGATTTTATAAGCTCAGGTAAAGCAAGTGCAAAACTGAAATTTGCAAGACCATAATCACGAATTATAATTTCAGATTTTACAGGAGATATTCCGGAAAAAGTAAGAACATTTAATCTTGCCTTTCCTTTAGGAATAGAAAGTTCTTCTTCTATAGTTTCTGGTAGGGCAAAATTGTAAAGCTTTTTTTGTGTCATGAAGGCATCTTTTATCATGCGCTGATTTGTTGCCGCTCCATCATAATCACCAATTGCACGACAGTATAACATACGAAGATACTCTGCCAGTGCAGAATCATGAAATGCAATTGATTTGATTTCTTCTTTTTCCAGCTTAGCAGCTTCACGAGCTTTAAGGAGTTCCTGCTGATATTTATTTGAAAGAGCCTTTATTTTATTAATAGCCCTATTTGTTTCTACAACAGCATCCTCTATTCTGTCATCATAAAAATAATTAAGAGAATTAAAAACATTCAGATAAATGTCTTCATAATCTTCACCAGAATAATCCCTTACATTATCATTTAGAATATAAGAAGCTATTTCTGCTGAAATACTTTTAGTATAAAGATCGTAGATTTTCTGTTCGGCGGCAGTAAGATTTTCAATTGAATCAAGCCAGTCTGCGTTATAGTGTTGTAAAAGGCCGGAATCAAGATAATACAAAACTTCGCTTTTTTTACCGTATATCTTATCTTTTTTATTTTCTATATATTCAAGGGATTTTTCATAATGTCCTTCCCGTGCACTTTTTATAGCTGGTGCATGATCACCAGGTACAGACGCACAGGAAGAAACACTGAGAACTGTAATGATTACTAAAACACAGAATAATACTTTTTTCAAATCAGAATTCTAATTAAAATTTTGCACCAGAACGCTTTATGATTTTCTTAATGCTGTTATTGTTACCAACCCAAAGTTTTTTGGTAGTTTCAATATCAACAAGTTCTGCATCAATAAAATATGTTCTTGTAAATTTATCTTTATCTGAATCTACAATAGTTCTGATTGAACCCTGCATTATAAAGTCTGCACCAATTTCATTTTTAAGAGCTTTCTGAGTTTCAGGACTTGCAAATTCAAGCTGATCAAATCGTTCATCACGAATTTCTTCGCGTTCTGACTTTGCAGAAACAAACTCTACTTCACCACTATTAATAAGTGCTGCTTCAAGTTGTTTCGTAAGAATAACAGTATCAATATGTTCATCACTAAGATTCTTAAATGAACCAACAATTACAACAGGTCGCTTTCCATTATTTGCAACAGGAAAGTTAATAATTGCCTTAGATGAAAGACAACTATCTATCAAATCTTTAGCGGCAATTCTAACATCAGTATCATTCCAGTTACCGCTTAAATCAATTTGAGTATCAGCTGAAACTCTTTCAACTTTTGTTGAACCGCAAGAAGCAAGCACAAAAGCCATCAATACAAAAAATACTACACTAAGTTTTTTCATTTTTCTTTCTCCTGTATATGACATTATTTCTGTCAAAAAGAATATCTTTATAGATAGAAATCGATTTTATGATACCATCAATTCATAAAAGATTACAGATGCAGCTTGCGCAACGTTAAGACTGTCTACAAGACTTTCTGCCGCGCCATTCTTCATTCCGCCCCAGGGAATAATAACAAGCTCGTCACAGTTTTTACGAACAGCTTCACTTATTCCATTCTCTTCGTTACCAAGAACTATGAGTGCCGGTTTTTTCCGTGCCTCTGGAGAACTTAAAAAATTCACAGACTTCTTTGCACTCAAATCAGTTCCCACACGAAGCATCTTTCCTTTCATGGCTTCCAACAACCTCACGCTCGACTGCACACTATAAATATTTACGTACTCCATTCCGCCCTCAGCTACTCTATAGCTGCTCGTCGTAATCGAACTTTGCGCCTCGTCCAGCGGAATCACAATATTTTTAATCCCAAAAAAAGCCGCACTTCTTACAATCGCCCCGAAGTTGTTCGCGTTCCCGATTCGGTCAAACAACACAGCATTTTCGCCGCGCTCACACCATCCATCGGTAATATCACTGTCCAGCGGTTCAATCTGTGGCGCCTCAATCATAGCAACCACACCCTGATGATGCACCGTGCCGCTCAGTTTTTCCAGATCAGAAGCCGGCTTTTGATTATAAATACCATGCACCTTAGCAAGTTTTTTACATAAACCGCCAAATTTAGGAGCAACTTCTTCTGTAAAATATAGCCGGGTAATCTTTTCCGGATGATTCTTTTCGAGCTTTTTAACAGTTGCAAAACCGCATACTGCAAGCTCGTTATTTTTCTTATTCTTCATAAATCTAATATACACAATTAGTTATAAAATTGATATATTAAATTAACCGTGTCAAATCAATATGATATATAATAAGTAACAAATTCCACACCTTAAAGTGTTAGAATATTTAGAGGTATGATAATGAAAAAGATAATAACCGCATTACTTTTGGCATCACTTACAGCTGGAGTATTTGCACTTCCAAACCTTCTCAAAAAAGAAGATTTTGGTGCAAACGCAATCGATAACATCAGTGCAAATCTTTCATGGGAAAACCTGATAATCAAAGAAACCTATGATACATCAAGCATTGAAGTAGAAACTTATTGCAACAATAAAAAACACGCACCAGACATTTCTGTTTCCGGCTCAACTCTTTACATTGAAACAACAAATAACGGATTCAGCTTTTTTTCTTCACCTACAGGACTCTCTTGTACGGTAATCATTTATGTTCCACAAAAAAAAGATTTTGATGAAATTACTTTAAAAACAACCAGTGGTGAAATTGAAATTGAACGGGCTCTTTCAGCAAAAGACGAAATAAAAATCACTTCAACCAGCGGCGAAATAAATTCCAGCAAAGGGCTTTTTGCAGATACAGTAAAAATTACAGCCACAAGTGGAGACATAGAACTTTATAATATTGATGCCGACGACTTTATCGCAGAAGCAAGCAGTGCAGATATTGAAGTTAAAAAATTCACAGGCGGGACAGGAAAAATCCATACCACAAGTGGCGACATAAGTGCAGATGATTTTGCCAGCGAATATGCAAATTTCCAGTCAACAAGTGGTGGCATTACAGTAAAGAAATTTGACTGTGATTACTTTGACGCTAAAAACACAAGCGGCGGTATAGAAATGGAATTCTTATCTGCTCCAGCAGCTTCCTCTGCAATCCAATGTACAAGCGGTGATATAGATATTTATCTTCCTATGCGCGCTAAATTTTCTGTAAATGCTTCAAGCAACTCAGGAACCTTCCGCGACAAGTTCACAAACAACAGGGTAGACCCTCGCAGTAATTACAAACAGGACTACAATGGTGGTGGTGCTGAAATCCAGATTCAAACTACTTCCGGCGACATTACCCTGGAATACTAATTCCCTGCTTATCCATCCTCTCTTGATAAAAGAGAGGATTTTTTATTTAAACAATCAGCAATTTTAAAGATTATTAATCATCATCAGATGCTTTACATAAAAATCTGTAACATCATTTTTAATAGAAAAGCCACCCTGCAAAGACATATGATCCCCGGCATAGGTTGGCATAATGTACCAGAGCCCCTTTTCAATTTTTTCATTTTCTGAAAACTCTCTAGAAGGAGAATGACTTGGTGCACGTGCAGAAATTGTATTTACAAGACCATCATTTTCCTGCCATTCTTTGCCGAGCTCAATTCCATCCGGAGTAAGACCTTCAAATCGTCCAAGCTTAATTGCCGTTTTCTGAAAAATCTTTTCCATTTTTTCTGGATCTGGAACCTGGCTTCCATCCTCTGAAAAAATAGTCGCACTGCAGGCATAGGAAAAATAATATGCCTCTGGTAAGGTTTTAAGCCAGCTGTTAATTTTATCAGCGTTTTGAATATGCATATCAAAATCAGCATAGTCGTAATCTGCTCGTCCGTCTTTTTTTGGCGCATAGGATTTTTCTACAATTTTTTGAATCCAGCTTTTTGATTTTGTTTCTTCATCCGGAATATGATAAGCAGAAGTTCCATTATGAGGAGCCGCAAGTGTTGTAACAGAATAAATCCAGTCTGAATGGCCGCCGGCAAAAAGCGGGCTGAGTTCATCGGCCGGAGTTGCTTCCTGTTCTGCCCGAGAACCTTCCGCCATAAGATGAGCAAGCAATCTTACAGTAACACCTCCAAAAGAATGACCAAGAATATTTATTTTGTGATTTTCGTCCCATTGAGAAATCAGCGGATCTTTTGAAAAGTCACGTCCATAACGCGGGTGACCGCATCTTGCAGAATGTTCTACACCATAATCTGTAACTGATCCAGTCAGTTGAGCATAAAGTTCACAAGCCCTGTCCCAGGCACTTCCATGAGGAGCAACTGAAGCATCATATGCATGAAAGCCTTCTTTGTTAAGTTTTTTGATAAGTGAGCCGTTTTTCATTCCCCAGTAAGGGAAAAATTTATTCCTTGCATCATAGTGTCCCCAACCAGAAAGCCCATGCACAAAAACAAAAGTATAATTTGTATTCCAGTTTTCTTTTTGAATATCTACCAGTTTTTCTGAAGAAGACTTACAGGCTGAAATTGAAAATATCAATAATATGATGAAAGTAGTTCTTATAAAGATTTTTCTCTTGTTCATATTAAGAATATAGCAAAGTTTTCGTAAAATGAAAATACATTTTGCGCAATATAATTTATTACAATATTTAATAAAACATAGAAAGCATAATCAAAAAAATGCTATAATCTCGACTATGAAAAAAACTTATGTAACAAAAATGCCGGATAAGGCCGGAGCCTTTCTTCTGGCCGGAAAAATCATTGCCGTCCACGGAGGTAATATTGTCCGTGTAAATTACAACAAGGCAGTAGACCTTCATACGCTTTTTATTGAAGTTTCTGCCTCGGAAGAAGCACACAGCAAAATCCAGACTGAACTTACAGAATGCGGTTATCTAACAAATGGCGATGATGGCGGCCCAGAAAGTCAGATTCTGATGATTGTCTTGACTCTGCCCGATGTTAGCGGCGCCGTAATGCCGGTGCTGGAGATTTTACACAAACACAGCGTAAATATTTCTTACATAAGTTCCCAGGAAAACGGAACGGGCTTCCAGTATTTTAAGATGGGCCTCTTTATAGAAAACACTTCTGAAATCAGTAGCCTGATTAATGAGATTTCCCGCGTTTGCGAAATTAAGATTTTAGACTATGAAGTAACCGACCGCCTGCTCGATGGAACAGTTTTCTACGTTACCTTTGCCAACGAAATGCGAAAAATTCTCGGGCTGGATCAGGAAACTACAAACCAGGTCTTAGTCCACGCAAACAGAATGATGCAGCTGCTTGATGAGCAGAAAAAGTCTCCGCTCAAAACCTTTGATTACATAAGACGTTTTGCAAGCTTTGTACGGGAACGTAAGGGCGAAAACTTTAAGCCGGATGTTTCTTTTATCACACTTAATGACAAAATGACCCTCTTTACAATTGAGCCGCCTTGTGGCAGCAACACCTACGTTCTGCAAACTGATGATGAACTTTTGTTTGTGGACTGTGGCTTTGCCTGTTATCGCAGCGAGATGGTGGCATTGTTCAAGGAGTTGTTCCACGGCTACTCGACAATTAAAAAATCAGCTTTTATTACTCACGGCGACCTTGACCATGTGGGCATTTTGTCAGAGTTTGACGCAATTTATATGAGCGGCAACTGCTACGACAATTTTGTACTGGACGTGGAAGGCAAGGAAGATTTCCGCGAGCAGAATCCCCTACACGAACCATACTGCCGGCTCAGCAGAATTATTTCCGGCTACGTACCGCCAGCTTTGGAAAAGTGTATCGTTATAGGAAGAAGAGAGGGTGATGAAATCCTGGCCCCAATCGGCAGCCACTTCTTCGGCGGTAAACGCTTCGACTTTTACGAAGGCAAAGGCGGCCACGTCCGCGGCGACACAGTAATAGTCTGCGACGAGCTCAAACTAGTCTTCAGCGGCGACATCTACGTAAACATCAAAGGCTTTTCCAACGAACAGAAAGAGTTCAATGCCCTGGCACCTTTCCTTATGACAGGCGTAGATTCAGACCCAAAACTCGCCCGTGAGGCCCGCGACTACCTGGTCAGCAAATATAGTGATTATATAATCTGTCCGGGACATGGAGCGGTGAAGAAGTTTTAAGGAAAAAGATGGAGGTAGTCGAATGCAACGGCATAAGGAGGGGAAAGTCTTCCCCTCGCTCCAACCGCCTACGGCGTTTTCCGCTACCCCTTCTCCTAGGTAGGGAGCAGCCTGCGACGCAGGCAAAAACAATCCAGTGGACTGTTTTTAGCGAGTCTCGAAGCAGCTATGCTGCGCACGCGAGCCCTAAAACCCGTATGGTAAATTGCTTCGCAATTTGCTATTTTATATAGTAAATTTAAGAATTTTTTCTTCCAAAGAAAATGAATCAACTCCAAACTTCGTATTTCAAGTCTTTGATTCTTCCTAAATGACGTTCATTATTAGTAACAAGAATAGCGTCATTCTCAAGCGCAGTTGCTCCGATAAAAATATCATCATCTTCAATAATATTTCCATCATTTTTCAAATCAGCATAAATCTGCGCTGCAATATCAAGTGTTGAAGTTTTTAATTCAACAATTCCAAGTACTTTTGCAAAATTTATAAAACGATTTAATTTTGTTGAAGCTCCGTTTGCAAGAAGCTCCCTTTTTATTTCATAATAAACAATATTTGGAATTGAGATTGTATGGTCATTACTTGTCAAATCACTAAGTTTTGAAAAGATTTCTTTATTTCCCTTAAGAAGATAGCTGCAATATTTGCATCCAAATAATATGTCATACTTCAACTTCTCCGAGCTTGATTCCCGAATGAATGGAATCTTCAACAGCTTTTGATTCTTCAGGAGAAAGCATACCATATACAGAATTAATCGAATCCAGTTTTTCCTGAATACGCTGTTTTTTAGAGTCAGAATAATCATTGTCCAGAACGCTGATAAAAACCCTCTGATTCGGTTTCAAATCTACAGGCTCAAGAGTTCGTACAGCAGTTCCATCAAAATAACCTTCGATTGTCATGGTGCGCCTCCTATAACAATAATTATATTCAGTATAACATTAGTTAGTAAAATTTGCATTAAGTTTAAAAAAGAAGTCCGCGGTCCCTATCGGTGCAAAGCACCCACTGTATATGTAGGAGAAAGATTTCCGCGGTTCACGATTATTGTTGACGATCCTCCAAAAATTGACGATCGTTATACTTATCAGATTCCACTTTAATTACATCATTATAAAATTGATTTCGTTCATATAGTCGGGTATTATATATTTGACGGCAGCAACCGAAAGTTTTATTGATAAGTAAAGTCTGTTCGGGATTTGGATAGATTCGAAGTTTTAAAGCCCTATGCTGGGATTCCGAGTTTGCAACTATTTTATTCATCATAATCAATAGTCCTTCTATTGGTTGTGCCAGAAGGTAGTGGTTGCTGGTAACAACTGCTACTTTCGTTTTATATGAATAAATAGCGCAAAAAAAATGCTTTTGAAATTCTTATCAAAAAAATGAGCTATATTATTAATACAGAAGGGGCTGATCTATGGGAAAAGAAAATAAAGTACTCGAATCCTTTAAAATTTATCACGACTTAATGTACAAATTATCTAATTTGTATTTCGATTATTACAGAGCGTTCAATCAATTAGAACAACAGATATTTGAAGAATCTGTGTTAAACGAAAAGATATCAGATGAGGAAAAGGAAGAAATAGAAAATAAAATTGCAGATTTAGAAAACAATATTTCAAAGGTTTTAGTATCAATTTCTTCACACCTGAAAATTATGGAATCCTTATTAAAAAAGGAAAATAGGGCTTTGCAGGAAAAAGAAGCAAAAAAGATAAATAGAATGCACATAAGTACAATGGGAGATTACAATAGTTGTATTCAGCGCTTAAAATCATTGGAAAAAGAATACGAAAAATGGGATTTCTCTAGAGTGAACTTTTCTCAGACCGATGCTGAAAAGATGAAATTAAATATTGCAATAAAAAAATACAATGATAATAACCTCAAACTGATGGATTATAAACTATATGATGTGTTCGAGGCTCAAAAGATTGCAAAAGAAGAAGCTGACGAAGCTACAAAATAATACACTTTAGAAAACTCACAGCCGAAAGTACATAAAGGGATAATTCCGTCTAAAGATATACAATCAACAAAAAATGGCTATATTATATATGACGGAGTAGTAAAATATGACAAAGAATCAGGATGTTATAAAATTTATTTTAGCTGCAGAAGCAGTACAGGAAGCTATTGTTTCCAATATGACAATAGGGAAAACAAAACTTTTTGAAGCAACAAAAGTTGATACTTCAAAAATTAATAAACTCATCAACATTGCCCGAAGTCATATTGATGCTTTAATTCAGAGTGAAAATGTAGCAGAAGATGATATAAAAGCCGTTCTTAAAGAAATAAATGATATTTCAAAAGAAAACAAAAAATATTTTGAAATGATAGATTCTAATGTAAATGGACATCATCAACCAGATGAAAAACTAGATATATCAAAGGATAATGGTGTAAAAGAAGTTGTTCGCCAATTGAAAATTTGGTCAGATCGATTGGAACAACTGGAAATAAATTTTAAGCAAAGATTTAATATTCAATAAAGTGCGTAAAGGGATAATTCCGAATAAGGAAAATAGCTTTTTAGAAACCTTAGATTCTGGTTCTACTTATATTATTAATGTAAAGGAGGAACGAAGATGTATAGCAATTGTTTATTTGAAGCAATCAAAGCAAAAATCAAAGATCCAAAAAATGTACAGATTCATTTAATACCTCCTTCTATTAATAATTGGAATTTACATTTTTATTGGGTTAATAAATCTAATCAAACAACCTATCATTATTCAGGAGAAAATAAGAATTGTTTAAGTCGTTTTAATATCTTCTTATTTCATGGTAAATTAAAATCTCGATGGGGTCTATCTTTTGAAGAACTTTTATATAAAAAAATGCAGTCTAAAGGATGGTCAAAAGAGAAGCAAATCAAAACTGCAAAAAAATTAGGGTTTGAAAAACTCGAACCCTTTGAAATAGATCGTGAATAATAATTATTTACTATTCGAAACGCAGTTATAGATAGATTTCAGCGTCACTAAACATTAAAGCCTTTATTTCGCAAATATTCTACAATATTGTTATCAAACCAATCAGCAATAGAACCAATGTTATCGTTCATAATTGAAATGTAAATATTTTCAAACATAGTCATTACCTCCTCTTATATACTGTTAATTGTACGCCTTAAAGTATCCAGATTCTGTTCATTATCCGATAGAAATCTTAAAATTTCTTTTTGGTTTTTGCAATTGATTTTCTGCATTGTTTCAATACTGGTTGCAATCTGAACAATTTCTTCATCAATAAAACTCAAAAGATTTTTCTTAACATCTTCATTAAAATTCCATTCAGCCCCATTTCCTATTGAAATGTTTTCCCAGGCCAGACCTGCCTTTCGAATGGATTTTTCAACGTCTCCAGGATTGAAAGAATACTTAGAAGATTTTTTTGCTGCTTCTTTTAAGCCCATGGCAGAAATGCTTGTATTAACAAATCCCAAGGCTGTTAAATATATCAAAATCTTTTTATCTGCAGTAAAGTCTTTCATTATGCACCTGCCTCAATTACTGTTCTAAAATTTTGGTTGACGCCGCTACAAAAATTTGCAGTCATAATACCTGGCCTTTTCATAATTATAATATAAAGCTTCCCTAATAATCATAACCACCCGTCAAACGGGTGGTTTGCTCTTAGCCTATAAGGCTAAGGGTCTCAAGCCGAGACTTAAGTCC
>CAKUWD010000017.1 GCA_934699065.1 uncultured Treponema sp. | reverse complement strand
CAGTATATTGAGTCTCGCTCTCAGGATGGAAATGTGTCTATCATGTTCCGCGTAACAGATGTTTATAAGGATGTTTACGTGGAAGTTTCCAGCGGCAACGAAGTTTTGAAATCAATCAGAAAAAAGGTTGTGCGACCTGGCGAAATGCAGGTTATTGAACTTGCCCCAAATCAGATAGAAAGCGCCGGTGGCGACATCACCGTTTCAATCCAGCTTCCACAGGAGGTAGCAGAATGACAAATGAAAAAATCCCTCTTACCTGTATAATCTGCCCAATGGGCTGCTCAATGGAAGTTGAAGTTGAAACTGACGCCGGTGGCCACAAAAAAGTCACAGCAGTAAAAGACAACGGCTGCAAACGCGGCGAACAGTATGCCTCAAAAGAACTGCAGAATCCGACCCGTACCCTCACAACTACAATCAAAGTAGAGGGTGGAGTGCTGCCGGTTGTACCTGTAAAAACCGCCGGTGAAGTGCCTAAGGCAAGCCTGCTCCAGTGCATGGAAGTAGTGCGACGAGCCGGCTGCAAGGCTCCGGTAAAACGCGGCGACATTCTCCTTTACGATCTGCTCGGTACTGGAATCAATGTAATTGCCTGCGCAGATGTTGAGAAGGTGTAAGATAAAATTGTTTTAGAGTGATTTTTGTAAATCACTCTAATTTTTTTTGGTTAGTAATGTTATTTATTATACATAACAAAATATTTTACTTGACTTTTGAGTTTTCTAGAATTATATTTTAAGCATGCAATTAGGTTGTTGTGCAGAGATTCGTAGCGGTTTGGTTCTTTCGAGAAAACAGGCCCGAGAAAAAACAGAAAACAGATATTCTCTTTTGACTTTAAAGTCTATAAAACCTGATGCTACTGTGTCTGAGGGGGATTTGGGGATTTTTGATGCTGTTGAATCGTTAAATAAAGAATATCTGACTGCAATTGGAGATGTAATTGTTCGTACAAGTACGCCTTATACTTCAGTCTTAATTGATGAAAAAACGGCTGGTATGGTTGTATCATCAAATTTTGTAATAATCAGATGTTGCAATGATATACTTTTACCAGAATATCTTTTTTGGCTTTTGAATACAGAGACTGTAAAAAAAGATATTTTCAAAAATAGTGCAGGAAATATGCTGGCTGCGATTAAACCTCAATATTTCTGTGATTTGGATATTGAACTTCCAGGTTTGCGGGAACAGAAATTAATTGCGGATTTTAATATGACGGCAAGAAAAGAGCTGGAATTGTTAGAACGATTGAAAATAGAAAAAGAAAAACTTTATCAGTTTTGCCTTGAGAATAAAAATTTTGAGTTTATTACAAACAAGAAAGGAGCTGTAAAATGACAACTAAAAATGATATTGAAAAGACATTGTGGAGTGCATGTGATACATTTCGCGGAAAAATTGACAGCTCTCGTTATAAGGATTATATCCTTTCCATGCTCTTTGTAAAATACCTGAGTGATGTGACTAAAGAAAAATATGCCGCTTATCAAACTCAATATAACGGAGACGTAACAAGAATTGAGCGTGCAATGAACCGTGAGCGTTTTTTTGTAGATAAGGAATCAACTTTTGATTATCTATACAGTGAGAGAAACAACAATCAGATTGGTCAAATGATAAATGTTGCACTAAGTCATATTGAGGAACGGAACTCTGCAAAACTGCGCAACGTATTCCGGGCAATTGATTTTAATTCGCAGGTGGATTTCGGAAATCAGAAAGAAAAAAATGCAATACTAAAAAATCTTCTCGAAGATTTTTCAGAGTTAGATTTGCGTCCAAGTCAGCTTTCTTCAGCAGATATAATTGGCGATGCTTACGAATATATGATTGCTAATTTTGCTTCTGATGCCGGGAAAAAGGGCGGGGAGTTTTTTACACCAAGTCAGGTTTCTCATCTGCTTGCACTTCTTGTTCAACCAAAAGAAAATGACCGTATTTACGATCCAACTTGTGGTTCTGGTGGACTTTTGCTCAAAGCGTACAAGGAAGTTCCTGATGGAAAATGTGCTGTGTATGGACAAGAAGCGAATGCTCAGACCTGGGCTTTGTGTACAATGAATATGTTCTTACATGGTGTTGATGATGCAAAAATATATCAGGGAGATACTCTTTCAAATCCACAGACTCTCGAAAATGACAGCCTTATGAAGTTTCAGGTTGTAGTTGCAAATCCACCGTTCAGTCTTGATAAGTGGGATTCAGGATTTTTATCAAATAGTGAAAAAGAAGATGATAAGAAAAAGGAAAAAATGACGGCCAATCTGGATCCTTATGGACGTTTTGGCTGGGGAGTCCCGCCAAGTTCAAAGGGTGATTATGCATTTGTTCTTCACATGCTTCACAGCCTTGATGATAATTCTGGTCGAATGGGAATTGTTCTGCCTCATGGTGTTCTTTTTCGTGGCGCGAGTGAAGGAAAAATTCGCAAGGAAATTATTGAGTTTAATCTTCTTGATGCCGTAATAGGGCTTCCTGCAAATCTTTTTTATGGAACGGGAATTCCTGCCTGCATATTGATTTTCAAAAAAAATCGCAACCGTGATGATGTTCTTTTTATCGATGCTTCGGGTGAAGGGCATTTTGAAAAAGGCAAGAATCAGAATATACTGCGTGACGAAGATATTGCAAAAATCGTTGATACTTATAATAAGCGTGAATCGGTTGAAAAATACAGTGCAGTTGTAACTCGCGACCTTATTCGTGAAAACGATTATAACCTTAATATTCCACGCTATGTTGATACCTTTGAGGAAGAAGAACCAATTGATATTAAGGAAGTACAGAAAAATATTGCCAGCATAGAAAGTGAACTTGCACAGGTGCAGAAGGAAATTGCAGGATATTTGAAAGAACTTGGATTATAAATATCGAGGTCAATCTTTTTGACCTTGCTGAAAAGGAGGTTTGTTTATGTTTTTTTTCTTTTATGGCGATGAAAATATTTTTGATAATATCAAGCATGTAAATGAATATGGACAAGAATTTTGGTATGCGCGTGAATTACAGCCCGTACTTGAATATTCTCAGTGGCGATATTTAAAAGAAGCAATAGAGCGTGCTAAAACAGCATGCAATAATAGCGGACAAAATGTAGCAGACCATTTTGCGGAGGTGCGCAAAATGGTTGATATTGGTTCTAATGCTAAACGAAGTGTTGAAGATTATGAACTTTCTCGTTATGCATGTTATCTGATAGTTATGAATGGTGACCCGCGAAAAGAAATTATTGCGCTTGGCCAGACATATTTTGCTGTAAAAACACGTCAGCAGGAACTAATAGAAGATTACGAACGTCTTTCAGAGGAACAAAAGCGTATTGCAATCCGCAATGAAATGAAACGCCATAACTCTGCTTTGGCTGATGCGGCTCATGATGCAGGAATAAAAGAACCGCGCGATTATGCAATCTTTCAGAATTATGGTTATATGGGATTGTATAATGGCCTAAAGGCAAAAGATATAAAAGAACGAAAAGGACTTAAAAAGAATCAGGATATTCTTGATTATATGGGAAGCACAGAACTTGCCGCAAATCTTTTCCGTGCCACACAGACAGAAGAAAAACTTAGGCGTGAAAATATCCAAGGAAAATCTGAAGCGAATAAAACTCATTTTGAAGTAGGAAAGAAAGTTCGTCAGACCATCAAAGAACTTGGCGGCACAATGCCCGAAGATTTACCAACACCAGAAAAAAGTGTAAGGCAAATTGAAAAAGAACATGCGAAAAAGATGATTGGAGGGGAGAATGACGAATGATGAAATGCAGATAAAAGCATTTTATGAGGCATTGGAACTATTTAAAACCAGCAAAGAATTTGCACATGACAGAGAGAATATTCAAGCATGTGAATATCATCTGATTAATTACAATTATCAATCTGCATATTCTTTTGTGCAAAAATTGCTGAGTGAATATGAGACAAGTATGAATTCTATTTCAGATTTTAATTCAGGCCTAAAAAGTATTGCGACAGAAACTGCTCCAAATTGGACTGATTTTGAACTCAAAAATAAATTGAAACATTTTCATGATTATATTCCTGCATATGCATTTGCACGGGAAAGTAAAAAAGAAATTGCAAAAAATATTATATTCGGACTAACAAGAGAGATGGAATATAAATGAAATCCAATTTGCGCACATGCACAAATTGCTAGAGATATAAATGGAGGATTGTAAATGAAAAATGAAATTAAAGACTCCGAAATTACTTTTGTAAATGACATTAAGAAAATAATTCGTGATGGAAGAAATGCGGCTTATGGTGCTGTATCTTCTGTTATGATACAGACTTATTGGAATATTGGAAAGCGTATTGTGGAACAGGAACAACAGGGAAAAAAACGTGCTGAATACGGAACTCATCTAATTGAATTGCTTTCAAAGGAACTCGAACAAGATTTTGGGGAAGGTTTTTCTGCCCGTTATTTGCGACAGTTTAGAAAATTTTATACGATTTTTCCTGATTCTGAGATTTGGAAATCGCGATTTCCAAATCTAACATGGACTCATTATCTGGCTGTTTTGCGTGTTGCTGATACAACTGCTTGCAGATGGTATATAGAAACAGCTTCTAAAGAAATGTGGAGTACCCGCACTTTGAGTAGAAATATCAGCACTCAATATTTTGAACGACATTTCTCAAATCCTGCAATAGTTGACAGTTCAAAAAAAGAAATCTCTGCTCCAGAAATCCTTAAAAATCCGTTTATGGCTGAGTTTTTAGGATTTAAAACAGGAGAAGATTTTTCCGAGTCTGATTTGAAAAGTTCAATTATTTCACATTTAAAAGATTTCTTACTTGAAATGGGCAAAGGTTTTGCTTTTGTTGCCCGGCAACAGCATATTCATACTGATGCAGAAGATTATTATATTGACCTTGTTTTTTACAATATAGTTTTAAAATGCTATGTGCTTATTGACTTAAAGAAGGGTAAAATCAGGCATCAGGATGTAGGGCAAATGGATATGTATGTGCGTATGTACGATGAATTTAAACGCACTGATGGGGATAACCCGACAATCGGCATTGTTTTGTGTTCCGAAACGGACGAAGCAATTGCAAAGTATTCCGTCTTGAATAATAATGACCAACTCTATGCAGCCAAACTTATGACCTGTATGCCATCAGAGGAACAACTTAAGGCAGAAATTGAACATCAAAAGGAGATTTACAGATTGCAGCATAATGACAAAATCAAATCCGAATAGTATTAAACAAGGAGATGAACAAAATGAAATTACCTGATGGTTGGAAAGAAAACAGACTCAAAGATATTGCAGTTCACAAAACTGCAAAAAATAAAGATTTAAAATACACAGAAACATATACAAATTCTGCGACCCTCGGAATTGTTAGACAAATGGATTATTTTGACAAAGAAATATCCAATAAAGAAAACATTGCTGGATACTACATTGTTGAAGAAGGCGACTATGTGTATAATCCTCGTATTTCAGCATCAGCGCCTTGTGGTCCAATTAGAAAGTCACATATTAAAGAAACAGGTATAATGTCACCCCTTTATACTGTGTTCAAAATAACAGAAAAGAATCTTTCTGATGATTATCTTGAGCAGTATTTCAAAAGTACTTTTTGGCATAGCTATATGAAGACTGTTGCAAATTACGGTGCAAGATATGATCGAATGAATATTACTACAGAGGATTTCTTTAATATTCCAATTCCTTTTCCCCCGCTTGCGGAACAGCAGAAAATTGCAGAAATTCTTTGCAAACAAGATAGAATAATTTCTCTCAAACAAAAGTTATTGGAACAGAAGCTGCAACAAAAAAAATGGCTCATGCAGAAACTTCTGGAAGTGCCTCATACAAATGTTAATTGCGAAGAAAAAATCTCGCTTGGTGGTGTGGTAATTAATAAGAGCGGATGGAAGAAAGAGAGAATCAAGGATGTTAGTACGAAAATAATAGCTGGAGCTACACCTTCAACAAAGATTAAGGATTTTTGGAATGGTAACATATCTTGGATGTCATCTGGTGAAATAAACAAACGGATTATTTTTGAAACTGAGGTAAAAATATCTCAATTAGGATACGAATCTTGTAGTACAAAAATAGTTCCACCGAAGTCTGTGTTGATTGCATTGGCTGGACAGGGGAAAACTCGCGGAATGGTTGCAGTGAATGAGATTGCTTTATGTACAAATCAATCTTTAGCTTCCGTTATCCCTAAAAATATTGATTATAAATTTTTATTCTATTTTTTGGATTCAAAATACTCTGATTTAAGAATGATTTCTTCTGGTGATGGCAGTCGTGGTGGCCTAAACTTGGAAATAATATCCAACTATGAAATTTATCTTCCAACTCTTCCTGAACAAAAAATCATTTCCCAAGTGTTTTCTGCCGCAGATAAAGAAATCGCTTTGATAAAATCGAGTATAGAACAAGAAAAACAAAAGAAAAAATCACTTGCACAACTTCTGCTTACGGGAACTGTGCGGGTAAAAATATAACAGAATTGGAGGTCACAATTTGTGACCTCCAATCAAAAAAAACGGAGGAATTTATGAATAATGAGATGACAATAATTAAAGCAGACTCAATTGAAAGAAAGATATATATAATCCGTGAAAAACAGGTAATGATAGACCGCGATTTGGCGGAATTATATGGGGTAGAAACTCGTGTTATAAATCAAGCTGTAAAGCGAAATATTGAGCGGTTTCCAGAACATTTTTGTTTTCAGTTGACAGAAGAAGAATTGAAAATTTGGAAATCACAATTTGTGATATCCAATTCAGAAAAAATGGGACTTCGTAAACTTCCTTACGCTTTTACCGAGCAAGGTGTTGCTATGCTTTCTGCTGTTCTTCGTAGCGAAATAGCTGTAAAAGTCAGTATAGAAATTATGAATGCCTTTGTTCAGATGCGGCATTATTTGCAGGAAAATGCAAATATTATAAGTCGATTAACAAATACCGAAACAAAGCTTTTAGAACATGATAAGAATTTTGAAAAAATATTTGCGGCTTTAGAATCAAATTCTAAGCCCAAAAGAGAAGGTATTTTTTTTCAAGGGCAAATTTTTGATGCTTATGTATTCTTCCAGAATATCATCCAGAAAGCAAAAAAAGAAGTTATTTTAATTGACGGCTATGTTGATTTAAGTGTGCTTGAACAGTTTTCCAAAAAGAAATCTGGTGTTCAAGTTACGATTTATACTGATAGTAAAACAAAAATCAGTTCGCTTGATGTGCAGAAATTCAATTCGCAGTATTCTCAGCTAACATTAAATCATACATCAAAAATGCATGACCGATTTCTTATAATCGACAATATGACTGTGTACCACATAGGCGCATCGCTCAAAGATTTAGGAAAAAAGTGTTTCGCATTTGAACTCATGGAAGATTCTGAGGTTCTTATTCCGCTGATATTGAAAAATTTGTAATTAGGGAGGGCAATGTAATGTCTAAGTATATAATTTCTGAGAATATTGAATTAGGTGGATGGAGTATAAAAGATGAATCTGATAATAATTATGGAAATCATAAATCAGCTTATAAAGCATTAAAAGATGCAAAATGGATGCTTTTTTATGATAGATTTTCAGAAGCCTCCTTGGGAGAGAGAATTTCTTTTTTTACAGCATTTTTTTCTTTGCTATGGGGAATCATACTATTCCTTGCATATACTTATGAAAAGAAATATTTAAGTTTTTATAATGCCAATATTTTAGGTGTTGAAATTGATTTGCTGAATTTGATATTTTATGGCATAAGTAATGCCATTGGAATCATATTAATAATTATCTCTTTTGTTCAGTGGTTCAGTAATCTAGAAAAAGAACAAATCTTGATTAAACTTTTACGATTTGTTGTCAATTTCCTTATAAGTTTTACAATATGTTATTTGGGAGTATTTATTAGTTTTGATTTTTTATCCTTAGAAACTTTTATATCAAAAATCTGTGTGTTTATAACTGCTATATTTGTAACTCCTTTATATTTTTTACAGTTTATTACTTACCTAGGTTGTATTATATCCGAAAAATTTAGAAAAAAATGGATAAAGAAAGATGAAATAAAAAGTTCTATAATTTCAAGGAATCTCTTAAATTCCATTTGTTTTTTAGTGATTTTTATTGCAAGTATTCTGTTGTACATTTTTATTTCTCAAACTGCTATTAATGCGGCTAAAAATGCAAAAGAATATAAGATTCTAAATGATTCAGATATGCTTTATGCGGTTTATTATGAATCAAAATCACAATATTACACATGTATTGCTCATGAAGATTTATCTCAAAATGCTCTTCATTTAGATTTAAATAACACCGTTGTTTTTGATAAAGACGGTTTGTTGACACAAAGGAAATGTTTTAAGGAAATATATACTAAAATCGAAAAGACAAATGCTTCAGTGTGTATAGAAAATTTTTCACAGGAGGGGCTGTAATGTCAGAAAAAGAAATTGCAAAGACAAATACAATAGTTCTATATCAAGATGGAAATAGCAATATTTGTGTTGATGTTGTCTTCAAGGATGAGACATTTTGGCTCACACAAAAAGCGATGGCGCAATTGTTTGATGTACAGTCTCAGGCAGTCACAAAACACCTGCTTAATATTTTTAATGAACAGGAACTGGACAAGAATTCAACTTGTTCCAAAATGGAACAAGTTCAAAATGAAGGCTCACGTAGTGTCCGTCGAATGGTAGATTTTTATAATCTGGATGCTATAGTTGCGGTTGGTTATCGAGTTAATTCTAAGAAAGCGACAAAATTTCGACAATGGGCCACAAAAACTCTCAAAGAATACATAATTAAAGGTTTTGTTCTTAATGATACCTTGTTAAAAAATGGACGCAGTTTTGGGCAAGATTATTTTGACGAATTGCTTGAGAAAATCCGTGAGATTCGAGCAAGTGAACGCCGTGCATATCAAAAAATAACAGACATTTTTGAGCAGTGTAGTTCAGATTATGATAAAAACAGCGAAACAACAAAACAATTTTATGCTTTTGTTCAGAATAAGCTACATTATGCAGTTTCTGGTAATACTGCAGCAGAACTTGTATATACAAGAGCTGATTCATCTCAAAAACATATGGGGCTGACATCGTGGAAAAACTCTCCTGATGGTAAGATCTTAAAATCTGACGTGACAATTGCAAAGAATTATCTTAATGAAAGAGAAATTTCGAAATTAAATCGTCTCGTGACTATGTTTATTGATTATGCAGAATTACAAGCCGAAGATCATCTTTTAATGACTATGCAAGATTGTGTTAATGCTGTAAACAGTTTCCTTAAAAACAACAACAGAAAAATTTTTGAGGGAAAGGGAAAAGTGTCTCATGAAGAGGCAATCAAAAAAGCTCATAAGGAATACGAAATATTTCGTATAACACAAGACAAGGAATATATATCTGAATTTGACAGGCAGACTGCAAGAATTTCAAACAATTAGGAGGCCATTCAATGACATCACCATCAAAAGACGATTACCTTGAAAAAAATGCTTCTCAAAATCCAGCCATCGAATTGCTTTGTGCAATGAGTCCAGATCGAATCCCGGATGGCGGTTATGTTTATATTTCTCCTGAAGAATGTGCCAAGCAGCGTGGTGGGGCTTATAATGTTATCTTAAAAGATATTCTTCGCGGACAACTTCGCAAAATAAACCGCTATTCTTATTGCGGGGCGGAAAATGAATTTTCATCAAGCAATATCGAGCGTGCCATTGACGACCTTGATGTTTCTCTTTCTGACGGACTGATTACTGCAAGTGAAAAAATCTATGATAAACTCATGCTAGGTGAAAGCTATCCCGAAATTGTTGGTGAAGGTGACAAAACACAGAACTTTAATCTAAATTATATCGACTGGGATAATCCACGTAATAATGTACTTCACGTTACGCGCGAGTTTTTTGTTGAAAGTCAGGACAAAATGCACAACGCTCGCCCAGATATCGTTCTTTTTATAAACGGTATTCCTTTTGCGATTATTGAATGCAAGGCGCCAACTGAAAGCGTGGATGCTGCTGTAAATCAGAATTGGCGTAATCAGCAGAATGAATATATTCCTCAGCTTTTTAAGTTTTCTCAAATAATAATTGCAACAAACAAAAACGAATTAAAATATGCTACTACAAAAACACCTCCAAAGTTCTGGAGTGTTTGGAAAGAAGATTCTGATTTTTATGAGCAGAGACTTGACCGTTTTGTTACTAACAGAATTGAAACTGCACAGGATATGGCTTTGATTTCTCTTTTGTATCCGAGCCGTGTTTATGATTTTATTAAATACTTTATTTTGTATGATGCAAAGGTTAAAAAGATTGCTCGATATCAGCAGTATTTTGCCGTCAAAGAAATATTAAAGACTATCCAGCAGGATGATGGCAACGGCAGGCGAAAAGGTGGTGTTGTCTGGCATACTCAGGGCAGTGGAAAAAGTCTTACGATGGTAATGCTTGCAAAGTATATTCTCATGGAGCTTCGAGGTTGCAACGATGGAACTGAGCCAATTAATCCTCGCGTAATTGTTGTGACCGACCGCAAGGAGCTTGACCGTCAGATTACAGATACATTTGCACACACAAGACTTCGACCTGCACAGGCAACAAGCGGACGTAACCTTGTGGAGCTTATAACAAAAGGTAAGGCAGATGTAATCACAACAATCATAAATAAGTTTAATACAGCCGAGCGTCTTGATACAAAAGATTATTCTCGTGATATTTTCCTTCTTGTTGATGAAAGCCACCGTTCAAATTATGGACAGCTGGCAACAAAAATGCGTTCTGTTTTTCCGAATGCCTGCTATATTGGTTTTACAGGAACGCCTCTTATGAAACGCGAGAAAAATACGCTTTCAAAATTCGGCGGCCTTATTCATAAATACACGATTGCAGACGGAGTTAATGACAAGGCAATTGTTCCGCTTATTTACGAAGGACGTTTTGTTGAACAGCATGTTGATGAAGAAAATATTGATTTATGGTTTGAACAGACAACAAAAAGACTGACCGAAAGTCAAAAACAGGATTTAAAGCAAAAATGGAGCAGTATCCGCCGGCTTACTTCTACTGATGCACGCATAAAAAGAATTGCACTTGATATAAGTAATCATTTTGAGCAAGGGTATAAAGAAATCGGCTTCAAAGCTATGCTAGCCGTAAATTATAAACGTGATGCAGTACGTTATCTTGAATGCTTTGAACAGTGGGGTGAATTTAATTGCGCTGTTCTGATTTCTGCTCCTGATGTACGGGAAAGTGTTGATGATGCAGATGAAGGAGCGGACGATAAAGTCCTTCGCTTCTGGCATAAGATGATGGAGCAGTATGGAGATGCTGATGTTTATGAAGAAACAATAAAAGATAGATTCCGTAACGGAGATATTGATATTCTGATTGTATGCAGCAAACTTCTTACTGGATTTGACGCTCCAATCTGTCAGATTTTATATATTGATAAGGAATTGAAAGAACATGGCCTTTTGCAGGCGATTGCCAGAACAAACCGTCTTGCAGAAGGAAAGGAATATGGCCTTATTGTAGATTACAGAGGTCTTGTTGAAAATCTTAGTGAAGCGATGGATTTAGATACCGGTGCTGGTTTTGAGAATTTTGAAACTTCAGATATTCAAGGAGTTATGACAGACATAATTTCTGCTGTTGGAAAATTGCGAGAATCATATTCTCAAATGCAGGAACTTTTCATAACAGTTGAGAATCCAAATGATACGGAAGAAATTGAAGTTTTTCTTTCTGATAATGAAGCTCGTGAAAAGTTCTACAATCTTCTTTGTGCATTCGGTAAGAGCCTGCATATCGTGTTGAATTCTCAGAGTGCCTATAATGCAGTTCCGCGTGAAGAAATTGAAAAATACAAAGATGCATTTGCATTTTATGAGCGTGTTCGTCGAAGTGTTAAAATCCGTTATTGTGACGGAATTGATAACCGCGAATATGAACCTCTTATGCAGAATCTTTTGGATACGCATCTTTCTGTTGTAGCATTAAAGAAAATCACTCCTCCAATCGATATTTTGAATCGGGAAGATTTTGAAAAAGAACTGGGCAGTCTTCCTAATAATCGCTCAAAAGCTGATGCTATTACACATCATCTTGCAAAAGCAATTCGCCAGAATCGAGATGAAAATCCTGCTTACTATGATTCTTTTTCTAAGCGAATAAAAGAAACTCTTGAGCAGTATAAAGATAAAGTAATTTCAGAAGCTGAATATCTTTCAAAAATGCGTGAGATTATGAAAGATTATCAGAATGGCAGAACACAGATAGAATATCCTTCGAGCATAAAAAACAATCTTCATACGCAGGCATTTTATGGTGTGATTACTGCTCTTTTTGCACAGAATGAACATGATGTGGAAGTTATTCCAGATAATGACTTTGTGGCTCAAATGTCAATTGATATAACTGAAATTTTCAAATCTCATATACAGGTTGGATGGGAGCAGAATATTACAATTCAAAACCGTATTTCGCAGGACATTGATGACTTGTTCTATGAATATGAAAAATCATTTGGCTTCAAAATTTCTTTTGATTTGATAGATAAGATAATTGAAAACTCAAAAACTGTTGCAATGAGGAGATTCTAAATGAACTTAGAATCCAGAACTATCTTTGTGACAGATAAAAATAATGAGTCTCGAAAATTGACTTATGAATTGGAACGAAAGAGAGTTAAAAATATTAACCTACGAATCCGTTCTGATGAAACGCTTTTTGTGTCTGCATCTCCAGTTGTTGCGGTAAACACTATTGATGATTTTATTCTTTCCAAAAGCGATTTTATTTTAAAATCATTAAATCGTTTTTCAGAAAAAAGAAAATGGGAAATTGATAATAAAAAGTATGTAAGCGGTGAAAGTTTTTATCTCTTAGGAAAACAGATGAGGCTGATTGTAAAACAGGCTGATCAAAATCATGTTGAAGAGGATGGCATTTATATTACTCTTACTTGTAAATGTTCAGATGATTATCTATTAAAAAAACGACTGATTGAAAAGTTTTTTTGCCTAAGATGTTACGAAGAATTTAATAAAATAATAGAAAGATGTTATCCTCTGTTTAAGAAATACAAAGTTCCGTACCCAAATTTAAAAATCCGAAGAATGAAAACAAGATGGGGAAGCTGTATTCCGTCAAAAAAACAGATAACTCTGAACGAAAATTTAATCCATTTTTCTGAGCGGTGCATAGAATCTGTTGTAATTCATGAATTCTGTCATTTCCGTTATCCGAATCATTCTAAAGAGTTTTATAACTTTATGACAAT
This sequence comes from uncultured Treponema sp., assembly GCA_934699065.1. Taxonomy (GTDB): domain Bacteria; phylum Spirochaetota; class Spirochaetia; order Treponematales; family Treponemataceae; genus Treponema_D. Next base: position 12,413 of record CAKUWD010000017.1, on the reverse strand, counting down.
CCTAATGCCAGATTGGAAAGAGCGAAAAAAAGAATTGGATGAAACTGTATTAAATTGATTCCATAATAATGTACCTTGAATATCTTATATTATCTGCCGATAATCAAAGTATGACTTTACGCGAATTGACAGATGAGTTTTTGCTTTACCTTTCTGCGGTCAGAGGACTTTCTGAGAATACTGTGAAGGGCTATGGTAACGACCTGTCCTTGCTTCAGGAATTTCTGACTCCGGAACTGGATGTAAAATCTATCACACGAGAAAATCTTATGCTTTGTATCGGGCGGTTATCGGCTTCGAAAAAGTCGGCGGCTACTGTCAACCGTTTTATTGCGGCGGCTCGTACGCTTTTTGCTTATGCCAAGAAGCTTGATTATGTGGAAAAAAATCCGGCTCTGGAAATGAAGACTGTAAAGCTGCCAAAGCGTATGCCAAACTTTATGACGACCAATGAGGTAAATGAGCTTTGCAATGAGCCTGTGAAAGATGAGCTTTTGTGGGCTAGCCGCGATCATGCGCTTTTTCTCATGCTTTATTCTTCGGGCTGTCGTGCCAGCGAAATTGTGAGCCTTAAATTATCTGATTTTATGGATGGCGGCCGCTCGGCTGTTGTTACCGGAAAAGGTAATAAGCAGCGTAAGGTTTATTTTGCGGAAGAGGCAAGGAAGGCTCTTGCAGAATATCTTGCGGACAGGAAAAAGGTGCTGGCGGAAAATAAGGTGGAGCCGGCGCCGCGGGAATTATTTATTAATCAGAAGGGTGGTGCGCTTACGACTGGCGGCCTCCGCTACATTCTCAACCGCTATTCCGGCGTGGAAGGAACTAATCATCATATTAATCCGCACGCTTTCCGCCACACTTTTGCTACTACTATGCTGGGGAATGGTGCGGATGTGCGCATGGTTCAGGAAATGCTTGGGCACAGTTCAATCAGCACAACTCAGCGTTATACTCATATTACGACAGAAAAACTCATTGAAACTTACAATAAAGCGCATCCGCATTCGTAAACAGATTACGAATGGAAGTTGTATGCTGTATTAAATACTACTGGATACATGAAATTACATATATTCTGGGGCAAAATTCAAAATTATATGTAATGAGGAATGCAGTGGAATAGAAAATTACATATATTAATATGAATTAAACCAGAATATATGTAATTCAAAGTTGATTTTCCTTAAGTAAAGTCTATATATTGGCTTTTTAGACAAAATTTGTAGAAAAAATACATATAATTTTGAGTGGATTAAGGATTTATATGTAATTTCGGCCGCGTTTGGGCATGGAGCCACCGCGCAGCCGCTGGCTGCGAAGGGCCACTGGACTGAGGAGCGAACGTAGTGAGCGACGAGGGAAGAGGCTGGAGCGTCAGCGTAATGGCGGAACGCCCGACCCGGCGGCGGAACGAAGTGGAGCCGGCGGGGAACGCCCGGAATATTCAAATCTTTTTTCTAACTATTTTTTATTTGCCCTTTGCTTCTTAAATCATTATATTTTAACTTATGGGAAATAAAACAAAGATCAGAAGTACTACTATTCTTGCTGTCCGCAGAAACGGGCAGGTTGCTATGGCTGGCGATGGCCAGTGTACTTTGGGCGAGACTGTTTGTAAGGGAAACTCTCGCAAGGTGCGAAAAATTTATGACGGAAAGATTCTCACCGGCTTTGCGGGCTCTGTGGCAGATGCTTTTACTCTGCTTGACCGCTTTGAAGCTAAGGTGAAGGAATATAACGGTGACATTATGCGCTCGGCTGTTGAGCTTGCCAAGGCCTGGCGAACAGACCGCACTCTGCAGAAGCTCGAGGCTATGCTTCTTGTTGCCGATAAAAAGCAGATTCTTTTGATTAGCGGCGACGGTAATGTTATTGAGCCTGAACACGATGCAATTGCAATTGGCAGTGGTGGAAATTATGCTTACTCTGCAGCCCTCGCTTATCTTGATTCTTCGGATTTGAGCGCTAAGGAAATTGCTGAGCGGTCGCTCAATATTGCCGGCAGTATCTGTATTTACACAAATCAGAATTTGACTGTTGAAACGTTAGAGTAGCAGGTGGTTTCGATACACCTGCTTCGCAGGCACTCAACCACCGTGGGAATATAATTATGGAAGAAAACAAAACAGAACTTACACCAAAACAGATTGTTGAGAGACTGGACTCATATATCATCGGGCAGGAAAAGGCAAAGCGTGCCGTTGCAGTTGCTCTTCGTAACCGCTTCCGCCGCCTTAAATTGCCGGAGGAAATCCGCGATGAAGTTGCTCCAAAAAATATTTTGATGATTGGACCAACCGGCTGTGGTAAAACAGAAATTGCCCGCCGCCTTGCAAAGCTCTGCGGCGCTCCATTCCTCAAGGTTGAAGCTACAAAATACACAGAGGTTGGCTACGTTGGCCGCGATGTAGAAAGCATGATCCGCGATCTTATGGCCGTTGGCTACAACGATGTTAAAGCCGAGATGGAAGAGCAGCTCCGCGAGAAGTCTGTCAGTGTTGTTGAAGAAAAGCTTCTGGACCTTCTGCTTCCGGGAACAGACAAAAAAGACGACAAGAAGTCGAAGGGAGACAGCAAGGGCTCAGACGGCAAGATGGAAATCAAGCCTCTGGGATTTTTGACTCAGCCTAATCCTAATGAAATTACAATTGATTTGAACAAGGTTGCTTCTGATATGCAGGAAGCTTTGAATCAGGCAAATCAGGCGGCTGCAGAACAGCAGAAGGCCGACGAGGAATCTGCCGAGGCAGCCGCAGAAAAAGAACGGGAAAATCACACCCGCGAAAAGTTCCGTCAGATGCTGCGCGAAGGTATGCTTGAAGACCGCGAGGTTGAAATGGTAGTTCACCGCCCTCAGGGAATGCCAAATATGGAAATTATTGCCGGTGGCAGCATAGATGACCTTCAGAACAGTATGCAGGGAATCTTGAATATGATGAACGGCCAGGGCCGCGGTAAAAAGCGCAACATCACTGTAAAGGAAGCCCGCAAGATTCTTACCGAAGAAGTTCTGGACAATATGGTAGACCACGACAAGGTTGCCGACGAAGCGAAAAAGCGTGTAGAGCAGAGCGGAATTATCTTTATTGATGAAATTGATAAGATTGCTGTTCACGGCGAAAGCCACGGACAGGATGTTAGCCGCGAAGGTGTTCAGCGCGATATTCTTCCAATCGTAGAAGGAAGCAACGTTAATACAAAGTTTGGTGTAGTTGATACAACTCACATTCTCTTTATTGCAGCCGGAGCCTTCAGCGTTGCAGCTCCAAGTGATTTGATTCCTGAACTTCAGGGACGTTTTCCATTGCGTGTTGAACTTGAGTCTCTTTATAAGGAAGATTTCAAGCGCATTCTCAGCGAGCCTAAGAACAGCCTGATTATGCAGTATACCTCACTGCTTGAAACTGAAGGTGTAAAACTCGACATTACAGAAGATGCCCTTGACCGCATGAGTACAGTTGCAGAAGAGGTGAATGCCAGCGCCGAAAATATCGGTGCCCGCCGCCTGCACACAATTATGGAGAAGGTGCTTGCCGATATCAACTTCGAAGCCGACGAACACAAGGGCGAAACAATCAAGATTGATGCCGCTTACGTTGATGAAAAACTCGAAGGCATCAGCCAGAATCAGGATTTGTCTCGATACATTTTGTAGAATCGGAATTCTTTTTCGCTATGAAAAACTCGCCGCTTTTCAAATTGAATTATTTGACTGGCGGCGTTATTCTTTTTTATAGAACAAAGGCAAGCCGGCGCCTTACAAAAAAAAATGCCGCAAAGCGGTGTTTTAAGGAGCGTTTTATGAAAGAGTATTACACAATTAATGATGTAGCAGTAATGACAGGTTTTACTACAAGAAGCCTGCGCATGTTTATTCAGCAGGGCTTTCTTGAGGGGGAAAAAATCGACGGTAAATGGAGCTTTACAAGCCAGCAGTTTGAAAATTTCATTTCAAATCCAAATATAAAAGCGGGCATAAAAATCAAAAACAATACACTTGTTTATGATTTTCTCTCTGATTCTGAAAAAGCTGATAATCAGACCTGCGTGATCCTGGATTTGCATATTTCTTCAAAAGAAGAACTGGAAGAAATCAGTACATATTTCTGTAATGCCATGTCCGGCGAAAATGTCTCGTCCGCAAAAATGAAAATGGAAATGCAGAATAATTCTGTGCGCCTGATCCTTAGCGGCCCGGAAGACTTCATCGCCGACGTCATGAAAAAATGGTATGAGAAGTAAAAAAAACTGCTTCAGTCAGGCAAACTGAAGCAGAAGGAGTAGGAGGACTTTTTAATTAATTTTATATGTGGATTTACACATTCACATTATCTGAAAAGCTGCGGAAAATCTGCAGCTTTTTTTACAGCTTCTTCGAGAGACAGGCCGGTAAATGACTGGGCACCCAGGTTGCGGCCGCTCTTTTTGTCGTCTATAAAAGCTCCGACTACGATTCCCGGAATTACGCTGTCCGGGTCGTTTGGAGCGTTTGGTCCGCCGAGGTCTGTGCGGCACCAGCCCGGGTCTGTAAGGTTGATGCAAACATCTGTGCCATCCAACTTGCCTGCTAGGTCACTTGTTACCTTGTCCAGGGCAGCTTTACTTGCGCTGTAACCAGCCTGTTCCGGTTCGTTTCGGATTCCACTTGTTGTATTGATTACGCGGCCAAAGCCTCTTTCAATCATCTTTGGAATAAAGTGATAGCAGAGCATCATTGGGGCAATAGTATTGATTACAAAGCTCTTTTCGTAATCTTCTGCCGGGGTTTTCCAGTAGTCGGTGCGGTAGGCAATCTGAACTGCTGCGTCGTTGAAAAGAATGTCGACGGGTTTTCCTTTTGCATCAATTTCTTCTATCATCTTCTGAACCTGTGAAAGGTCAGAAAGTTCTGCTGCTACATCATAAGCTTCTACGCCCATTGCTTTGACTTCTGCGAGAACGGCTGCAGTGTGTTCAAGTGAACGGCTGTGCAAAATCAAATTACAGCCCTTGCTTGCCATAAACTTTGCGATTCTGTAGCCGATTCCACGGTTTGCGCCGGTTACCAGCGCCCATTTTCCTTTTACGTCTGTCATAATTTTCTCCAAAAATAATATAAAAACAAAGATGAAAAGGATAAAAAGATAATAAAGATAAGAATTTCCTAACTGTACAACCAGGGAACTTCAAAAGTTAAATGAGTTTTAAAACTTCAGCGCTATCTTTAAAATCCTTTTCATCTTTCATATCTTGTTTCTATTTCATCCTTTCAACTATCTCATCGCACCACTTGTCAAAATCCGGGTCTTCTATCTGGCATTCACTGTGGGCGAGAACGTATTCTATTGTCTCTCTGATTCCCTGATCTGCGCGTTTTGTTGCTACAAAATCAGGAACAAGTGTTTTAAGTTTGCTGCAGTCAAAAACAACTGAGTTTGCCTTGTCGCCAATCAGGCTTCCTGTAAAGTCATAATTTGAATGACTTGCAAGATAGCTTGAAGAAACATAAACCGGCTTAAGCTCAACACCAAGCGCTGCCGCAATACACTGATAAATCTGATTCCAGGTTACGCTTTCATCGCTCATAATCTGAACAGCTTCTCCGATTGCATGAATATTTCCCATGAGCCCTACAAAGCCCTTTGCAAAATCAGAGTTGTGGGTAATAGTCCAGAGGGAAGTGCCATCCCCGTGGATAATCACAGGCTTTCCTTCTTTGATTCTCTTTACAACCTGCCAGCTACCCTTGTCGCCGTGAACTCCGAGAGGAACCGAGCGCTCATCATAAGTATGACTTGGGCGGATAATCGTTACAGGGAAGTTCTCTTCTCGGTAAAGCTTCATCAGATAGTCTTCGCAGGCAATCTTATTGCGGGAATACTCCCAATAAGGATTTGCAAGAGGTGTTTTTTCGCTGATTACATAATTTCCGCAAGGCTTCTGGTAAGCCGAGGCAGAAGAGATATACATAAACTGACGCACTTTGCCTTTAAGCAGGCGGTAATCTCGTTCCAGCTGCTGGGGTACAAAGCCGATAAAGTCGCAGGCAACGTCAAAGGTCATGCCATTCAGCTTTTCAGCCGCAGCCTTTTCATCATTTATATCAACTGTAATAAAATGTGCACCCTTAAGACGCTCGTCTGTATTACGGTTTCCTCTATTAATAAGGTAGAGCTCCCAGCCTTTTTCCAGCAGCAGCTTTGAAATTGCCATGCTGATTGTGCCGGTTCCTCCGATAAATAGTGCTTTCATGATTCCTCCTGAATTACGTGGTTTCGATACGCCCTATGGGCTACTCAACCACCGAAGCCTTTGCGGCGATTTTGTAGATTTCGGCAATATCTTCCGAACTCAACTTCACAAATCCGCCGGTTCTTCCACCTTCAGGCAAACCAAACTTCTTTACGAGAGTAGGGATATCTTCTTCTTTTGCACCAAGCTCTGCAAAATTAATAGGCATACCGATGCTTCTCAAGAACTCTCTGAATCTTCTGATTCCCTCGCGGGCAGTAGCTTCAGGCTCTGCAAAATCCATCTTGCAGCCCCAGACGCGGGTAGCCCACTGAGCAAAACGCAATACATCGTGCTTGTAAACAAAATCCATCCAGGCAGGCATAATTACCGCAAGACCCGCACCGTGAGCGCAGTCATACAAACCGCTGAGTTCATGCTCAATCCCGTGGCTGTTCCAGTCCTGGTCTCGGCCAACACCTACTATGTTATTGTGAGCAACCATTCCTGCCCACATAATGTTAGCGCGGGCTTCATAATCATTTGCGTCAGCAATTACCTTTGGAGTTTCGTGAATCATTGCCATCAAAACAGCCTCACACAAACGGTCTGTAGTTTCTACATTCTTTGTGTTTGTAAAGTAACGCTCGCAAACGTGAGCCATAATATCTGTTGCACCACAGGCTGTCTGATAAGCAGGCAGAGTCTGTGTCAATGCCGGATTCAAAATAGAAAATTTCGGGCGGATACATTCACCGCTCGCCCCGCGTTTTACCATGCCGTCTTTTTTAGTGATTACAGAGTCACCTGAGCCCTCGCTTCCTGCTGCCGCAATAGTCAAAACTGTTCCAACAGGAACCGCAGCCTTAGCCGCAGCCTTGCCACTGTAAAAATCCCAGAAGTCTCCGTCGTAGCAGACACCCATTGCGATTGCCTTTGCGCTGTCAATTACAGAACCGCCGCCAACTGCAAGTATAAAATCAACGCCGTTTTTGCGGCAAAGGTCAATTCCTTCGTAAACTAAGTCATCAAGTGGGTTAGGGTGAACACCGCCGAGTTCAACAAAAGCAAGGCCAGCACCCTTTAAGGATTCGCGAACTCTTCCGAGCAATCCAGACTTTTCAGCAGATTTTCCGCCAAAATGCAAAAGAACTTTAGATCCACCAAACTCTTTTACAAGAGCTCCGGCATTATTTTCAGTATCTTTTCCAAAAACAAACTTAGTTGGGCTGTAAAATGTAAAATTATCCATTCAAAATCTCCTTAAAAAGTCCCTGTTTACGGTATTTTTCCGCTTCTGCGGTGTTTTATATTTATGTGAATATTTTACCCCGTTTTTTTAAATCAAAAATAAATCATCTCTGATTAAATTGTATGAATCTATATTTTTCCTTATCTTTCAAAAAACTATACATTTTGCTATACTAAGCGGATATGAAAGACGAAATGATAGTAATCCGTGGTGCGCGGGAGCATAATTTAAAGAATATTGATGTAACTTTTCCGCGTAACAAGCTGGTTGTAATTTCCGGTTTGAGTGGTTCTGGTAAGTCTTCGCTGGCTTTTGATACGCTTTTTGCGGAAGGGCAGCGCCGCTACATGGAAAGCCTTTCGTCTTATGCCCGCCAGTTTCTTGGGCGAATGGATAAGCCTGATGTTGATTTGATAGAAGGTTTGTCTCCTGCTATTTCTATTGAACAAAAATCTACAAATAAAAATCCGCGTTCTACTGTGGGCACAATCACTGAAATATATGATTTTTACCGACTTCTTTATGCACGCTGCGGTCATGCCCACTGTCCAAACTGTGGTCGTGAAATCCGTGAGCAGAGTGTAGACCAGATTATTGACACCGTTATGGGCTGGGAAGACGGCACTAAAATGCAGATTCTCGCTCCTGTTATCCGTGGAAAAAAGGGTGAACACCAGAAGATTCTGGATGATGCCAAGGCTTCTGGCTTTGTTCGGGCACGAATTGACGGTGTAATGGCTGAACTTGATGAGACAATTAAACTTGATAAACAGAAAAAGCATACAATCGAAATTGTTGTAGATCGAATTGTAAAGAGCGACGAGGTAAGAAGTCGTCTTGCAGATTCTATTGAAATCGCTTTGAAAAATGCTAACGGAATTGTTGTTGTTACCCGCCGCGTTGGTGATAAGGATGAGGAGGTTTTCTTCAGTCAGAAGAATGCCTGTCCGGACTGTGGAATTTCTATTCCGGATTTACAGCCTCGTCTTTTCTCTTTTAATAACCCCTTTGGTGCCTGCCCGGAATGTACAGGTCTTGGTGAAAAAATGGAATGGGACTTTAATAAGATTCTGCCAGACCGTTCTTTGAGCTTCAATGAGCGTGCTTTCCCATTCTTTAATCCTGATAGTGAATGGAATCATTCTATGTTTCAGGCTGTTGCAGATGCAGAAGGCTTTACTCTGGACACACCAATTTCCCGCTTGACTGCTGAGCAGTTTGAGTACCTTTGGAATGGAGATCCGGACCGCAAGATTCACTGGGTTTATAAAAAGCAGAGCGGGGAAGGTTACAGCGAGTATAACCGCCCATGGCCCGGAGTTCTAAACGAAATGAAGCGCCGTCACGCAGAAGCATGGGGCGACAGTATGCGTGCCAACATAGAAGAAAAGTTTATGAAGGTTGGTCACTGTTCCTGCTGTAATGGTCAGCGCCTTCGTAAGGAAGCTCTTGGGGTGACTGTAGGTGGTAAGAATATCTGGGAACTCTGCTGTCTTTCTGTTTCTGACTCTATAGACTTTTTTGATAATCTTAAGCTTACTGAAAGTGAAGCGCAAATTGCAGCTCAGGTAATAAAAGAAATTCGTGCACGTCTGCATTTTTTACGTGATGTTGGACTTGACTATCTTACCATGGAGCGTGCTGCTGAAACTTTAAGCGGCGGCGAGGCTCAGCGAATCCGCCTTGCAACACAAATCGGCTCAGCCCTCTGCGGCGTCATGTACATTCTGGACGAGCCAAGTATTGGTCTTCACCAGCGCGACAACCAGCGCCTCATAGACACATTGCTCAGCCTTCGCGACAATGGCAACACCGTAATTGTAGTAGAACACGACGAACAGACTCTGCGCACAGCAGACTACCTTATAGACATAGGTCCTGGCGCGGGCGTTAATGGCGGACGTGTAGTTGCCGCAGGCACTCCTGCAGAGGTTGCAAAAGTAAAGGAAAGCCTTACCGGTCAGTATCTTGCCGGAACTCTGCGCATGGATATCCCGGCAAAACGCCGCCCTGGTAACGGAAACTTCATCAAAGTTAACGGCGTAACCGAACACAACCTCAAAAACGTAAGCATACAGATTCCGCTTGGAACCTTTACCTGTATAACAGGCGTTTCCGGCTCGGGAAAATCTACCCTCATGAGCGATGTATTATACCCGGCCCTCAGCAACCGAGTTATGCGCACAAACTATGATGTAGGCGAGTGCGAAGGCGTAGAAGGCGCGGAGTTTATAGATAAGGTAATCAATATAGACCAGAGCCCGATCGGCCGCACCCCACGCTCTAACCCAGCGACTTATATTGGAGTCTTCGACGCAATCCGCGACCTCTTTGCAAGCCTGCCCGAATCAAAAGCCCGCGGTTACCTCAAAGGCCGCTTTTCCTTCAATGTAAAGGGAGGCCGCTGCGAAGCCTGCCAGGGAGCCGGAGAAAACGTAATTGAAATGAACTTCCTGCCCGACGTATATGTTCAGTGTGAAGTCTGCGGCGGTAAGCGTTTTAATAAAGAAACTCTCGAAGTTACCTATAAGGGTAAATCAATAAACGACGTACTCAACATGTCTATAGATGAAGCCTGCGACTTTTTTGCAAGCATTCCTCATATTGCCCGTAAGCTGGAAACTATGAAATCAGTTGGACTTGGCTACATAGAACTTGGCCAGAATGCACTAACGCTTAGCGGTGGTGAGGCTCAGCGTGTAAAACTTGCAAATGAGCTTGCCCGTACTTCAACAGGAAAGACACTCTACATCATGGATGAACCAACAACAGGTCTTCATTTTGCAGATGTTAAGCAGCTTATGACTGTAATTCAGCGCCTTGTAGACCAGGGGAACACAGTTGTTATGATTGAACATAACCTGGACGTTATCTGCCAGGCAGACTATATAATTGATTTGGGACCGGAAGGCGGCTTCCGCGGTGGTAACCTTATTGCAACCGGTACTCCGGAAGAAGTTGCCCGCGAGCCAAAGAGCTACACTGGCCAGTTTATAAAGGGGCAGCTGGGACTTTAGCTTTTTATGAATCGTCGTTTATTTTTTGCATCAATTTTTGTTTTTCTCTTAAGCCTGCCTGTTTTTTCACAGAGTGATGATGATTTAGAAGAACCAAAAGAACCGGAAATTACTGTTATTACTATAAATAATGCCCGCCAGACTTCATATAAAAAAAATGAAGACACCGGCAACGATTCAATAGTTCTCGAAGGTTCTGTATCACTTACAGTTCAAAAAGGTCAGTCAACCAACGAAATTACGGCCGACAAAATCACCTATGATCGAAAAACAGAAATGCTTTATGCCGAAGGAAATGTTGAAGTTATAATGAAAAGCAGTGCTTCGGGAAAAGACAAGGCAAATGCAAATTCTCTTCTTTTGAATACATCTACACTTGAAGGTGTGTTTGATGGAGGACGTGTTATCCAGACTCAGAGCGATGCACTAAATCTTCCTTCTGGTTCAACTCTTATTGTTTTTTCTGAAGTTTTTGGAAAAGGAAATGAAAGTGTTATAACTTTTAAAAATTCAAGTCTTACATTCTGTGATGAAGATCCTCCCCACTGGCATATTGATTCAACCCGTACCTGGCTGCTTCCTGGCGGCGAGTTTGCATTCTTTAATGCTATTCTTTACGTTGGTGTAATTCCTGTAATGTATTTTCCGGCTTTCTATTATCCAAAGGATGAATTGATTTTTAATCCTGTATTTAATTATACAAGACGCGAAGGTCATTCTATTCAAACTACAACATATTTGTGGGGTAGAAAACCTCTTGAATCATCGACAACAACATCTGACAGTTCAAATACCTCTTCCGATTCATTAAGAGGTGTTTTTAATTTTATAAAATCAGATACATTAAAAGAGCAGGTTAGAGAAGGTCTTGTGCTTCATAATCTTGATGAAGATTATCGAGGTGATACATCTCATTATGTAAAGATTATGGCCGACTGGTATTCCAATCTTGGTTTTATGGCCGGCATTGATGGAAAACTTAATCCCTGGGAAACTTATATTTCCAGATTTGATTTTGGTTTTAATCTTGGATTAAGCAATACCTTGTTTAAGGATAGCTCAAGAGTTGTGTATCATCCATTCTCGAGATCAGGAAGAATGTATAAAGATTCCTCTTCCTTCATGGGAATTAAGATGCCTTTCAGATACAGCACTAATTTCCAATTTGAATTATCAAAGCCTTTTAGAGTATCTCTTGCATTACCAGTTTATTCTGACCCTTATTATGCTTATGATTTTCTGAATAACAGACATGAAACAATGGACTGGATTTCCTATCTTCTTGATAATTCTCAGAATTCAACGGATGAAATTTCGATTACCGAAGTTTCTTCTTATGCATGGACTTTTAAGACATCGTATTCTCCATCTCTTCCAGAATTTTTCAGACCATATCTGACATCTGTAACAATTTCAACAGAATCAAGTGTAAATATTTCATCAAAAAATACAGAATTTACTTATCTTAAAGATGGCGTCAGAATAACAAATTATGATAAAAACGAATATGAAGAAGAATGGTTGTCTTATACTCCAAACAGAAAGTTTTATTATCCTTCTCTCATAACTCCAATTTCAGCTTCAATTTCTGGAGGAGGAACTCTTTTCTCCTGGCCGCCATATAAAAGATCTTCTACCAAGAACCTTCTATATATAATTTCTATGAATAAGCCGGATGAACTTAAAACTGAAAAACAGCTGGAGACGGAAAAAAAAGCAGCAGAAGCTGAACGCAAAAGAAAGGAAGGTCTGGAAGTTGAGCCTGAAGAAGAGATAAAAGATGAAGAGGAAGAAGAAAATCCGTTTACTCTTCCTGAACTTGAATTTGCTGTAAATAAAGAATCAGTAAATGATACAATTGCCTATAAACTTGATTACTCGCTTGGATTTAATATTCAGGATCAGATGGCTTATAACGCTGCTGATCTTCATAC